>JANSYF010000081.1 GCA_024742575.1 Paracoccaceae bacterium
AAACAAGATCGACCTGCAAGGGAAAGGGACCAAGGTGAAGTTCATCATAGCGACAATCAAGCCATTCAAGCTTGAAGAAGTCCGCGAGGCGCTCACAGACATTGGCGTCCGCGGCATGATGGTAACCGAGATCAAGGGGTTCGGCTCTCAGTCCGGCCACACCGAAATTTACCGTGGCGCGGAATACGCGGTGAACTTCGTGCCGAAAATCAAACTCGAAATCGTGGTTGCTGCCGACATGGCTGACCAGGTGATCGAGACCATCACCAAAACAGCCCGTACCGGCAAGATCGGCGACGGCAAGATCTTCGTGCTCGATGCGCAGCAGGCCATCCGCGTGCGCACAGGCGAAACCAATGGGGATGCGCTCTGAACCGGCGCTTGGACAGAGATTAGGGGACACATACAGATGAAACTACTCAAGACACTCCTGCCCGCTGCCGCGCTTACTGCGCTGCCAGTTATGGGCATGGCACAAGAGGCCGCCGCGCCGACCATGGACGAGGTCGGCCCGTATATCTTCACCACACTCCTGTTCCTCATGGCAGGCTTCCTCGTTTTCTTCATGGCGGCCGGTTTTGCCATGCTTGAAGCGGGCCTCGTGCGGTCCAAGAACGTGGCGATGCAGCTGACCAAGAACATCGCGCTCTTCTCGATCGCCGCCATCATGTATTGGCTCGTGGGCTTCAATACGATGTATCCGGGCGACTTCAACGGCTTCTTCGCAATCGGTGGGCAGACCGTTCTTGACCCGGTCGGCGTTGCCGCTGCTGACGCTGCGCTTGACTATGCTTCGGTCGGTTCGGACTTTTTCTTCCAGCTGGTCTTCGTTGCTGCAACCGCGTCCATCGTGTCCGGTGCCGTGGCTGAGCGTATCAAACTGTGGCCGTTCCTTGGCTTCGTGGTTGTCCTGACAGGCCTTATGTACCCGATCTCCGGTTCCTGGCAGTGGGGCGGCGGCTGGCTGTCCGAAATGGGCTTCTCCGACTTCGCCGGCTCGACTGTTGTGCACTCCGTGGGTGGCTGGGCTGCTTTGGCTGGTGTGATCGTGCTTGGTCCGCGGATCGGTAAATACAAAGATGGCCGTGTGAACCCGATCCCGGGCTCTAACTTGGCGCTTGCAACACTCGGCACGTTCATTCTGTGGCTCGGTTGGTTCGGCTTCAACGGCGGCTCGCAGCTTGCCATGGGCACCGTGGGTGATGTCTCTGACGTGTCGCGCATCTTTGCCAACACCAACATGGCGGCGGCTGCCGGCGCTGTAACTGCGCTGATCCTGACACAGGTGATGTATAAGAAGGTCGACCTCACCATGGTACTCAACGGTGCACTGGCTGGTCTGGTGTCGATCACAGCTGAACCGCTCGCTCCGACGCTCTTCGGCTCTTTGTGGATCGGTGCTGTTGGTGGTGTGATCGTGGTCTTCGCGGTTCCGTTCCTCGACAAGCTCAAGATCGACGACGTTGTCGGTGCCATCCCGGTTCACCTCTTCGCAGGTATCTGGGGCACGATCGCCGTGATCTTCTACGGTGAAGCGCAACTGATGACCCAGCTCACAGGTATCGTGGCTTACGGTGTGTTCACCTTCGTCGCTTCGCTGATCCTGTGGTTCATCCTGAAAGCAACCGTGGGTATCCGCGTCAGCGAAGAAGAAGAGATCAATGGTCTCGACATGGCTGAGCTGGGCATGGAAGCCTACCCTGAATTCTCCAAAGGCTGATCTCCTCCTTCCTATCAGTCTTTTGTGACCAACTGCCCGGGCGCTCGCGCCCGGGCTTTTTGTTGGCTGGAGTTGATTGGAAAGGTCCTACCCGCTGCCGATCAGAACACCTGCGGCAAAGACAAGCGCACCCCCCAGAACCACCTGTAGGGCCGCGCGGAAGAATGGAGTATCCATGTACTTGTTCTGAATCCATGCAATCGCCCAAAGCTCGATGAACACCACCACAAAGGCTGTGATCGTCGCGGTCCAGAAATCCGGGATGAGGTAGGGCAGGGCGTGCCCCAAACCGCCAACCGTGGTCATGATCCCAGATGCAAATCCGCGCTTCCATGGCGACCCGCGCCCGGACAGCTGCCCGTCATCAGATGCCGCTTCGGTGAAGCCCATCGAAATCCCAGCGCCAACCGACGCCGCCAAGCCAACGAGGAACGTCGTCCACGTATCCTGCGTCGCAAAGGCGGTGGCAAAGATCGGTGCCAGCGTCGATACTGACCCGTCCATCAACCCGGCCAAACCCGGCTGAACCCAAGTCAGAATGAACTTACGGTGAGCGTCTTCTGCTTCGCTGCTTCGAGTGTCATCGGTAAGATGGTCGTGCTCTAGTTTTTCCGCTGTCGTCTGGTGGCCCGCCTCCGCTGCCGCCAGATCGCCAAGCAGTTTCCGTGTCGCGGCGTCGCTGGTCCGTTTTGCGGCCTCGAGATAAAACCGTTCGGCATCCCGCTCCATTGCTTCAGCCTCGGCGCGGATGCGATCGATCCCAAGGTTTTCGATCAGCCAGACAGGACGACGTGCATAATAACCCGCAACATGTTCGCGACGGATCAGCGGGATGACATCCCCGAACCTGTCCCGATGCAGATCGACCAACCTTTTGCGGTGCCCATCCTCTTCTCGTGCCATGCCGTCAAAGATTGCGGCTGTTGATGGAAACTCCGCGCGCAACCGTTCCGCGTAGGAACGGTAGATCTGCGCGTCGTCTTCTTCAGACGAGATGGCGAGCGCCAGTATTTCCTGCTCTGAAAGGTCGGAAAAACGGCGACGGTTCAATGAAAAACGCATGAGACACTCCTTCGGTCTTTGGGGAGTCGCATGTATCGCGGCTCAAACCTGCTTGTTTTCCGGAGCAACAACACACATCCCCACTTGCGAGACTAAACCGATCTGTTTAGCTTTTGAACGCGACATAAGGGAAGAGAATGGCAACCGCGCAGCCGCAAATCCGAAAAGGCCGAAAGTTCGATCAGGTGGTCGAGGGCGCGCGGGAAATCTTCCTGCGTGATGGCTTTGAAGGGGCCAGCGTTGATGACATCGCCCGCGCGGCGGGTGTGTCCAAGGCAACCCTCTACAGCTACTTCCCCGACAAACGGCTTTTGTTCATGGAGGTTGCGACGCGCCAATGTGAAGAGCAGGCGCGCATCTCCATCGAAAAGATTGACGCCTCCAAACCTCCCCGCGAAGTTCTGACCTGTATCGCGCAACAGTTCCTTGGGTTCATTTATTCCGAAATGGGGCAACGCATTTTTCGCATCTGCGTGGCCGAGTCGGATCGCTTCCCGCTTTTGGGTCAGGAATTCTATCATTCCGGCCCGATGATCATGCGCGCGGCAGTGGTCGACTACCTGACCAAGGCTGCTGGTCGCGGTGAACTTAATATCCCAGATTTCGATCTCGCAGCCGACCAGTTTGCAGAACTGTGCAAGGCCGATCTTTGGCCCAAGCTGATCTTTGGTATCATCCGGTCGGTTGCAGAGCCGGAAAAAGAACGGGTGATCAACGGCGCGGTGACGACCTTTATGGCGCGTTACGGCGTGGCTGAAGCGGCACGCAGCACCGCTTGATAAAGTGCCTCCAGCGTTTCCAGACATTGCTCCATAGATAAGGCGTCGGCGTCAGCACCTGTGCGGATGGCAATGTCCTTGTCGATCTGAACGATGTTGCCGCTGATAAAGATCAACGAACGAGGGGCTGCGATCCGCAACTCGACTATGGTTCGCGTCAAAGCTCTTACGCGATCCGCGCCTGAGGCCGAAAGTCCGATGATCGGATACCCGCCGTCATGGGCGATCTTGCACAGATCGGTTTCGCTGCGCCCGACTTGCAGGTCGATGTGCCAGCCTTTATTGCGCAGGATGTCCGCAGCCATCGTTACACCGATGACATGCTGCTCTCCGGGGACTGTGGCGAACAAAGCTTCGCGATGCCCGCGGACCGGAACTGGGGGCATGGCCATTCTCAGATCACGCAACATGTGTAGCATCCGACCGGCAGCAATAGCGGTGTCACTGAAGTGGATGATGTCTTTTTCCCACCACTCGCCTAGGCGCGTTGCGGCCGCAGCGATATAGGACAGGCACAGCTTTTGGTGGGTCGCGCCACGTTCGCGTGCCCGCGTTAGAATGCGGTTGGCCTCGTCGGCCTTTGGTTCCAGCAGGGCAATACAAAAAGCATCCAGATCAACATCGCTGATGTCTGGGTTCGCCTTGCGAGAAATATGCGACAACCGTGTTATCACCTCTTGTGCCATGACAAGAAGGGACGCATCGGAAAGCCGTCGATCCTGACCATGCATATCGTCGTCGATCGCACGGACCAAGATTGGTGTGTCTACAGTTAACATAGTCGGGTCTCCAACACGCATAGCGCAGAAACCCCTCGTCCCCAATCAAAGCATGGCATGCCGAAAGCGCGGGGGCAATGACTCATCGGTCGCAGCAGGTATATGGCCTAACCGCGTCAGTCTCGCCGACGCACCATCAATTGGTTGTTCGAACCGCGTTTGACCTCAAGCACCTTCATGTCCGCCACCAGATCGCTTAGTTTGCGTTTGCCATAGGTGCGCGTGTCGAAATCTGGGTTTGCCGACACGATATGCTGGCCCAACTGACCCAAACGGTACCATTCATCATCCTGATCAATCGCATCCATCGCCTTGAGGATCAGATTGCGTGCCTCGTTCAGGTTACCTTTCGCGGCTGGCTTGGTGGTTGTATTTCCTGTGTCTGGCCCACCTTCAAGGTTCTCAAGAAAGATGAAACGTTTGCAGGCCCTACGGAATGCTTCTGGTGTTTTCTGCATTCCCATCCCGTATACATCGAGGCCCTGTTCCCGAAGACGTTGCGCAAGCCGGGTAAAATCACTGTCAGAACTGACCAGAACAAACCCGTCGAACCGCCCTGTGTGCATCAGGTCCATCGCGTCGATGACCAAGGCGATGTCACTCGCGTTCTTGCCCACGGTGTTGGCGGGTTGATGATGCGGGACGATCCCGAATTCGGCCTGCACTTTGGACCATCCCGACATCTGCTGGCTGGAAAAATCGCCATAGCAGCGCCGTACGCTGGCTTCTCCTAGCGATGCAATCTCGTCGAAAATGGCGGCCGAGTATTTTGGAGAGGTATTATCGGCGTCGATCAAGACGGCCAGCAGAGGGGGATTGTCGGACATGGGTTGGAAACCCCTTTTTGTGTGGTCAGGTTCCCGAATTCCGGTCGCCCGCAATGCGGTTATGACGGGCGACGGGATATGCCGCCGGTGTCAGCCCGTCTGACAGATCACTCGCCAACCGCAATCCCCTCGCGGCGGGGGTCTGCCCCACCAAAAAGAGTTTCGCCAACGGCAATGGCGTGGAGGCCAGAATTCAAGCCCCGGACGCTCACCTCGTATCCGAACTCGGCAAGCGCCTCTTCAAAACTGGATGCAGTTGTACCGTCTTCCAGATCATAGGTGCCGAACCGGTTGACCAAATGTGGCATGGACACCGCCTGTTGCACGTCCATGCCCCAGTCGACATGCGCTATGATCGCCTGTGCTACATAACCGATGATCCGGCTGCCGCCCGGTGATCCGATCACCAGAGTGGGTGCGCCATCAGTCATGACGATCGTCGGTGCCATAGACGAACGGGGCCGCTTGCCCGGTTCCAATCGGTTGGCGATGGGCCGTCCGTCAGCCTGCGTACGGAATGAAAAATCGGTCAATTCATTGTTCAGCAAGAATCCACGGACAAACAGCCGTGATCCAAACCCGTTCTCGATGGTTGTCGTCATCGAGAGCGCGTTGCCATAGCTGTCCACGATCGAAATATGCGATGTCGAGGGCAGTTCAAGGCTTTCATCGGGCGCGAGATTCATCGCGTGATCCCATTCGGGAATGCCCGGTTCCACCTCGGGCAAAGCATCGTCGCCCTGTAAAAGTTGCCCGCGCTCTTGCAGGTAGGCTGGCGCGACTAGGCCCTTGGTTGGCATCGGCACGTAATCGGTATCGGCCATATAAAGGCCGCGATCCGCGAAGGCGAGCCGCGATGCATCGCCGATCAGCCTCCAAGATTCTGCATTGTCAGGCCCAAGCGCAGCAAGGTCGTACCCATCCAGCATGCCAAGGATCTGCCCAATCGTTAGGGCACCCGACGAAGGTGGGCCCATGCCACAGACCTCATGCGCGCGGTAGGGCACGCAGACAGGTGCGCGTTCCTTGACCGTGTAAAGCGCCAGATCGGCATGGGACAAAACACCGGGATTACCCGCAGCCGTGCGTACTGTCGCTACGATGTCGGACGCAATGGGTCCGGTGTAGAATGCCTCGGCGCCTCTAGCTGCGATCTGGCGCAGCGTGTTGGCATAATCTGCATTGACCTGCATGTTGCCGGCGGCAATTGGTTCGCCTCCGGGGAAGAAATAGTCCTGCGTCGCCTTGAACCGTCCCAGACGGTCGGCATCGCCAGAAACAAGATCAGCCAGACGGGGCGACACGGTGAAACCACCTTCCGCCAGCGCAATCGCCTCAGCGAACAGTCCGGCCCAGTCGGACTGCCCCCATTTGTCATGCGCTGCTTGCATGAGTGCCGGAGTGCCGGGTGTGCCGACGGACCGCCCGCCGACCACCGCATCGAAAAAGCTCATGGGCTCTCCGTCAGGTGTCTGAAACAGCGTCGGCGTCGCCTCCAGCGGCGCGGTTTCGCGCCCGTCCAGTGTTGTTACTTCGCCAGAGACCGCATCGTACCAGACCAGAAATGCGCCGCCCCCAAGGCCCGAGCTTTGTGGCTCTACCAACCCAAGTACCGCCTGAACAGCCACCATCGCATCGGCTGCCGTGCCGCCCTCGCGAAGCACCCGTGCGCCTGCGTCCACGGCAAGTGGGTTTGCCGCTGTGACCATCCAATCCTGCGCCTCGACTGGTACGCCCGCGTCTTTGGCGGCAAGCGCGGCTCTCGCCGGTTCTGACAAAGCTCCAAAGGTTTTTCCTGTTTCCGTCGCGGCTTCAGGCACGACCGCATCTGCGGTCTGTTGGGCAAGGGCCGGTGTGCAGGCCAACGTTAGCACCAGCGTAACCGCCAAAATTGATGGGTTCTTATGCGGCATGATCGAAACTCCGTTGCTGAAACAATTTAGCGGCGCACGGACCCTGCCGCACGAGACTTCAATCGGAAATCGAAAAAGCCCGAGGCGTTGGCCCCGGGCTTTCAAATCAGTAGATCACAACAGACCTGATGCTTTCGCCCGCATGCATCAGGTCGAAGCCTTTGTTGATGTCGTCCAGCGGCATGGTGTGGGTGATCATCGGATCGATCTCGATCTTCCCGTCCATGTACCAATCCACGATCTTGGGCACGTCCGTACGACCGCGCGCGCCGCCAAAGGCCGTGCCTTTCCACGTCCGCCCGGTGACAAGCTGGAACGGACGCGTGGCAATCTCGGCACCGGCAGGGGCCACGCCGATAATGATGCTTTCGCCCCAGCCCTTGTGAGCACATTCCAATGCGTCGCGCATGACTTTGACGTTGCCGGTGGCATCGAACGTGTAATCCGCACCGCCTTTGGTCAGATCGACCAGATAGGGCACCAGATCGCCTTCGACCTCGGAAGGGTTGACGAAATGCGTCATGCCAAAGCGCGTTGCCATCTCGACCTTGTCGGGGTTCAGGTCAACGCCGACGATCTGATCCGCCCCTGCCAGACGCAAGCCTTGGATCACGTTCAGGCCAATACCCCCCAAACCGAACACGATGGCACGGCTGCCGATCTCGACTTTGGCGGTGTTGATGACCGCGCCAATACCCGTGGTCACGCCACATCCGATATAGCAGACCTTGTCGAACGGCGCGTCTTCACGGATTTTCGCAAGCGCGATTTCTGGCAGAACAGTGTGGTTGGAAAACGTCGAACAGCCCATGTAATGCAGGATGGGTGTTCCATCGAGCATCGAGAACCGGCTGGTGCCATCCGGCATCACACCTTGGCCTTGAGTCGACCGGATCGCCTGACACAGGTTTGTCTTGGGATGCAGGCAGTATTCGCATTCGCGGCATTCCGGTGTGTAAAGCGGGATCACGTGATCGCCCGGTTTCAGGCTTGTGACGCCCGGTCCAACCTCGACAACAACCCCGGCCCCCTCATGTCCGAGAATCGCCGGAAACATGCCTTCGGGGTCAGCTCCGGAAAGGGTGAACTCGTCGGTATGGCAAATCCCGGTTGCCTTGATCTCGACCAGCACCTCTCCGGCGCGGGGGCCGTCAAGGTTCACATCCATGATTTCCAGTGGTTTACCGGCTTGTACGGCAACGGCGGCGCGTGTGCGCATGATGACTCTCCCTCGTTTGTTTTTCAAAACCTTGCGGGAAAGCGCATGGTTTGCAAGCATTGGCTTGAATATTGGAGAGGTTTCTACATGCGGATTTATTCTATCCTTGGTGTTTGTCTTGCCCTGGCAGCCTGTCAGGAGACTGTCGTTACGGAAAAGCCGACGGAATCTTGCGGCGCTGAGGACATGTCCCACCTGATGGGGCTGCAACGGGCGCAATTGGAAAACATCGCCTTCACGCAACCCCATCGCATTCTTGGCCCGAACGATGCGATGACGTTGGATTTCCGCGGCGAACGGGTGAATTTCGAACTGGATGATAGCGGCGCTGTGGTCCGCATCTATTGCGGCTGATCCCGCAGCAACGGTCATAACTCAACAGGCATGCTCTGATCTCGACTCGTCGTGCAGGAAGGGTGTATAGAACAAAGGAAGAACATACGCTGCCGCGAGTCTCATGCCCAACCGTCGTATCCTGTCCATCTGGTTTCCCCGGCTGGCCGCCGAACGCCATATCCGGCGCGATCCCAATCTGGGGGAGGCGCCCTTTGCCGTGGTGCGTGATGTGGGTCAAGCACAGGTTCTTGCGTCCTTGTCTCCGCTGGCGCAAGCGGCGGGGCTCTACGAAGGCCAACCCTTGCGCGATGCCCACGCCATGTGCGCCGACCTGCTCACCCGGCTGTCGAACCCCCATGCCGAGGCGGCGTTTCTGGGCGTGCTGCACCGCTGGGCGGGCAAGTTTTCCCCATGGGTTGCGCGCGAGGCACCGGATGCGCTTGTCGTCGATCTGACAGGATGTGCGCATCTCTTTGGCGGTGAAGAACAGGTTGCGCTTCAGGTCGAACAGGATTGCATTGATCTGGGTCTATCGGTGCAATTGGGCATCGCTGACACGCTGGGCGGAGCCTGGGCGCTGGCGCGGTTTGGGGGTGGGCAGGGGGGCGACCACCACCGCAACGGCGACGCGATTGACCAAGAGGCCCGCGCGACCCGATCCCGCGCTGGGAAGCGGCGGCATTGGGAACGTGGCGGTTCGGCACCAACGGTAACAGTGGCGGCCGTGCAGGGGCGCGCCCGTATCGCGGCTCCGGGCAAAACCTACGACGCACTTGCCACCTTGCCGATTGCTGCGCTTCGTCTGGAAGACCACACGATGGCGCAACTTTCACGTCTGGGCCTGCGTCGGGTGAAAGATCTGGTCGATCAGCCCCGCGCGGGCCTGGTCCGCCGTTTTGGGCGTGGGCTGGTGGCGCGGTTGGATCAGGCAATGGGCGCGCTGCCCGAACCGGTCAGCGCGGCCCCGCCGCCCGACCGCTTTGCCACCCGGATGAGCCTGCCTGACCCTATCGGACTTGAAGACGACGTGATGGCTGCCATTGACCGGATGCTGCCCCGGCTCTGCACTGCGCTTCGCAAAAAGGGGCGCGGCGCGCGCACGCTCCGGTTCGAGGCCTATCGCGCTGACGGCACGATGCAGTGGATGAACGTGACGGTGGCCAAGCCCTCGGACGATCCCGATCACATTCGCCCGCTGCTGCGGCTCAAGATCGAAGATCTGGATGCGGGCTACGGCATCGACATGCTGCGGCTCGAAGCAGTGCTGCACGAACCCATCCATCTGCGCACCGCGTCCGGCCATCTTGAGGCGGCAGAGGCAGGGCGCGCGCGCATGGCCGGGCCGAAACCCGGATCGCTGGATCGCCTGATCGGGCGACTTGGCACCCGGCTCGGGGTCGAGGCGATCACCCGCGTGCAACCTGCCGACAGTCACATCCCGGAAAAGACATGGGTTACTGTGGCCGCGGCCTGGTCTGACCCGGTGACGGACTGGCCCCACTCCACCAAGTCGCGTCCGCTGCGGATGTGGGCACCAGAGCCGGTGATGATCCCTGACGTACCGCGCCTGCCCGAGGTCTTTCGCTGGCGTGGCCGCGATCACAAAGTGCATAGCGCGCGCGGCCCCGAACGGATTGCCCCGGAATGGTGGCTGGACGATCCCGCATGGCGCAGTGGACAGCGCGACTATTGGGACGTGATCACTGGCGAAGGGCATCGCCTGTGGTTGTTCTATGCCCATGGCGCATCGAAATCTTCTGGTTGGTTTTGTCAGGGGGCGTTTGCGTAAGGGCGCCGGAACTGCGGCTAGGCATTGTCGCGCGTAGACGCGGCAGTGTTGCTGATAACGATCTTGCGCCGCATGTCGTTTGCAAAGCTCACTCTAAGCGCGCTCCAGATCGTGGGATGATCATCGTCCAGACGTTCAATCTTTGGCGTTTCAATACGCCAAACCCGCGATGGGGCGCTTAGCGTGACCGTGGCAGAGGCGGTGTCGTCGCCAAGGAACGACATCTCTGCGATATAGTGATGTGGGCGCAGGTTCGCGATGACTCGATCATCGACCACGACAGACGCCGCTCCACTTGCCAAATAGGTCAGGAAATCGGGCCGCTGGCCCTGACATGCCAGAACAGTACCTTCCGGCAAGTCTTCCCACCGGCCCATGTCCAGAAAATCCCGGCACTTGCTGGGCGACAGGCCATCCAGATGTTCGGCCAGAAACGCATTCTCTTCTTCCGAAAACTTTGCATTCCGATCCCGGCGCCACAGCAGGTAAAGCTGGACTGCATTCACCAAAAGCAACAATCCTTCCCAGAACACGCCGACCGGGTTGCGCAGCCAAAACAAATCATAGGCGATCCCGGTAAGGGCCGACGCGATGACCAGCAGGCGCAGCAAAGATATGTCCCGCATCAACATTGAGATGACGAGAAGCACATACGACAAATGACCAACGAAACCGCCGATCGAAAAGGCCGAATCTATCCAGTATTCCAAGAGAAGCAGGTCTTTCCGGAGAAAAATGAAGCTGCTGAGACATTAGGTGGGTAAGGGGTCTTGAGCAATTGCTTTTGTCGTCAGGAGATCGTCACTAAGCGAATGGAAATCGTTAATATTTGGTTAAATGGTCCGAATTGGCCCTAATGTTTCGCGCGCGAAACATTAGGGCCAATTCGGACCTTTTGCAGCCTTGGTGACGGTATCCTACAAAATCGCTTGATTTACGCCCCGGCCTGCACACATCATGAGATATGAACAGTATCACGCCGTTCCCCAAGCCCCACTCCGCACCCGAGCAGGTGGCTTTTCACCGTACAGAGTTGAGTGTTATTCTGTCCCTCTACGGACGCATGGTCGCCGCAGGTGAATGGCGCGACTACGGAATCTCGACCCTACGCGATGTGGCGGTATTTTCCGTCTTCCGACGTACCGCCGAGAACCCGCTCTATCGCATCGAAAAGCGCCCAAAGCTACGGACCCGTCAAGGTCAGTACGCTGTGATCGGCATTGATGGTCAAGTGCTCAAGCGAGGGAACGATCTGCGCACCGTGCTAAGGGTGCTTGAACGCAAATTGATCCGCACGGTCGAATAACGGCTCTCCACAATCGCCAGCAGACGCGTTAATCGGCTGATATGACGACTTTACCCGAACTCTATGCCGCGCGAGTCGCTGGCGGCACCCTTACCCGCGATTCCGCGCAGGAAGCCGCATTGCCAGAGTTCGAACGCATCCGTGCCGAACTGGCCGCACCGATAAAAAAGGGTCTGTTTCGCAAGGCACCCGAGCCCCCCAAGGGACTCTACCTTTGGGGAGGTGTTGGGCGCGGTAAGTCGATGTTGATGGACCTCTTCGTCGAAAGTCTGAACGTCCCCGCGCGCCGGGTGCACTTTCACGCCTTCATGCAGGAAATCCACGCGGCCATCCACAAGGCTCGGCAGGACGGGGTTGAGGACGCGATCAAACCGGTGGCGAAATCGGTGTCGGACTCTGTCCGTCTCTTGGCCTTCGACGAGATGCAGATCACGGACATCACCGATGCAATGATCGTCGGGCGGCTGTTCGAAAAACTGTTCGCTGCGGGCGTCGTGGTTGTCACCACATCGAACCGGGTGCCGGATGATCTTTATAAGGACGGGCTGAACCGGCAGATCTTTCTGCCATTCATCGACATGCTCAAGACGCGCATGGTCGTACACGAACTGGCGTCGCCCACCGATTACCGACAGGATCGGCTGTCTGGGGCACAGGTCTATTTCGCACCGAACGACACGTCTGCCAAGGACGAGATCAACCGTATCTGGCAGGAACTGACTGGCGGTGAGCAGCACAGCCTTACGCTACATGTGCAAGGACGTCAGATCGAGTTGCCACGCTTTCACAATAGTGTCGCACGAGCCAAATTCTATGACCTGTGTGGGCGCATGCTTGGTCCTGCGGATTACCTTGCTCTGGCCGATGCGGTCCGGGTTTTGATCATTGAGGATATCCCGCGTCTGAGCCGCAGCAATTTCAATGAGGCGAAACGCTTCGTCACCCTGATCGACGCGCTCTATGAGGCGAAAGTGCGTCTGATCGCGTCGGCAGCGGCAGAGCCGGAAATGCTTTATATCGAAGGCACCGGGACTTTTGAGTTCGAACGCACCGCAAGCCGGTTGCGAGAGATGCAGGCAGACGGCTGGGGCGAAGTGTAAGACAAAAAAAGAGGTCCCGAAGGACCTCTAATACCAACGGCCCTATGAATTGACCGCTTTGGCATATTCTCGGTCACTGATAGAACGGACGCGTTCCTGATCGTTTGCGAAGAAGTTCCACGCGTCACAGCATCGCGCAACGATGTCGTCGTAGGTATCGAACACGGA
>JANSYF010000083.1 GCA_024742575.1 Paracoccaceae bacterium
CCTCGGATCAACCGTAGAAAAGCATATGTCAAGACAAGCATGGTTGTCAGGACAAGTTTACACGCATAAAGATCGATTCATGACGATTGACTTGCCCACACCCGACCAGCCCCTGAACATCGGCACCCGCGGTTCCCCGCTTGCTTTGGCTCAGGCATATGAAACCCGCGAACGCCTGTCCAAGGCGTTTGGCCTGCCGTTCGAGGCGTTTAACATTGTGGTCATCAAGACCACGGGCGACGACCGTACGCTGATCGACGCGGACCGCCCGCTGAAAGAGATCGGCAACAAGGGTCTGTTCACCAAGGAAATCGAAGAAGCGATGCTCGAAGGACGTATCGACATCGCGGTGCATTCGATGAAAGACATGCCGGTTGCCCAGCCCGAGGGTTTGATGCTCGACTGCTATCTTCCGCGCGAAGATGTGCGCGATGCGTTCATCTCGCCGGATGTGACACGCATTGCAGATCTTCCAGAAGGAGCGATCGTCGGCACCTCTTCCTTGCGCCGCAAGGCGCAGTTGATGAACCGCCGCCCCGACCTCAACGTGGTCGAGTTTCGTGGAAACTTGCAAACCCGTCTGAAAAAGCTGCACGACGGCGTCGCCTCCTGCACCTTCCTTGCGATGGCCGGCTTGAACCGACTCAAGATGGACGAGGTTCCCAAGACCGCCATCGAAACCACTGATATGCTGCCAGCCGTGGCGCAGGGCGCTATCGGGATTGAGCGGCGTATCGGCGACACCCGCGCCGAACAGATGCTGGCCGCGATCCATAACACCCAAACCGGACAACGTCTGGCCGCCGAACGCGCTTTTCTCGCCGCGCTGGACGGGTCGTGCGAAACGCCGATCGCCGGACTCGCTGAACTTAACGGTGGCACCCTTCGTTTGCGCGGCGAAGTTCTACGCCCGGATGGTTCAGAAGCTCACGCCGACGAAATCAGTGGTCCGATTGCGGACGGAGCCGAAATGGGCAAGTCGCTCGCCCGCACGTTGCTAGACAGGGCTGGTCCCGGCTTTTTCGACTGGCACGGCAAATAAGGCCTGTGCCGGTCACTCCGGCACAGCAAAGGTCAACGACGCCCAAAGGCTTTCCCAAACGGGGTCTTTTTCTGCCTTCGGTTCCAGCGGTCGCAGAACAACGGCATCTGCTAGGTAAGAATAGCCCGTATCCACCGGCAAAGTGACGCGACCCTCTGCATCCGTTCGATGCAACGTAACCTCGACCTCACCAGAGGGCGGCCGCGCAAACAGCTCAACCTGCGCATCTGCACGCGGAGCGCCATTGTAGAGCACCCGGATTGGCAACCCGCCTGTCATATCGTCGGTATACGGGTTCGCTTCGGCAACGATTTCTGTCACCAAACCGACCTCTGCATCAGCACCTGCACCATCACTAACCGCGATCAGACTTTTTGCATATCGGCTGTATAATTCTACAAAGCCAGTTTCGGGCAAACCTCGCGCGGCATGCTCGGCCAGTACGCCTTGAAAATCTTTATGCTCGACGAAATTCACGAATTTTTGCCAATCACTGTAAGTCAGCGTGTAGTCTTTCGTCTGATGCACGATGACGCACAAACCGTCTTGTGGTGCCCCGACATTCAACGCGGGCCGATCTCCTGATCGCCCTGGCACCGATTCAAGAGCGTCGCCGCACTTCATATCAAACCGCGCAAAGTTGCGTTCGAGATACGATTGCTCGGCCCCGGCAAAGGTTTCACCGACGCGCAAAGTGGCAACCAAGGCACCACCTGACGGCACCATAAAGTCAACTGGGTCAATCCAGAATTCGTGTGCGCCCCCAGACGTGGGCAACAACCCAATCGCCAGAACACCGACGGTTTTCAAAAAGTTCATGCGGTTTTGACCACCTTGCTTTCGATGTCGCGCGCCAATTGCGACATTCGTTTTTGGAATCGTTTGTTGATGCTTGAGCGCGCCAGCTTAAACGACTGCACCAACAAACGTGCCGACAGACTCTTGGGGTTCATCTTGAACACAAGGTTTACCCGCGTGCGGTTAGGCGACAATGGCACAAGCTCAATCAAAGTATTGGTCTCAAGCCCACCCGAAGCTCCGCCAAACTGCACAGTGTTGGGCGCATCGTAGGCCTCCAAGATGATTTTCGCGCTACGTTCTTTGCCGCGGAACCGAAAGGTCGTATCCCAGCTTTCACCGATTGAAGGTTCAGCTCCACGAAACTGCCGCCGCACATCAATGCCACGCCGCATCGCCTGCCGCTCCAACGCGTCAAAAGCAGTCAGTTCTGCGAATACATGCTCGATCGGAGCAGCAACATCTTCGGTTCCGGTTACTTGCATCGGTGCGCCCCCGTTCCGTACCGTTTGTCATAGAGTTGCGTCATTCCAGCGTGTCGGCAAGCCAGTTGCGCAATAAAAAATGCGCGATGGCCCCTTTCCGCGCGGGCAACAGCCCCTCGCGAAGCCCTGCAAGAGCGTCCATCACCTCTTCACGGCTCACCCAAAGAGCATCCTCGATTTCGTGAGGATCAATCGTAATTTCTTCGCTGGTCGCGACCCCATGACAGCCAAACATAAGAGAAGCGGGAAATGGCCATGGTTGACTGGAAAGATAGCGCACCTGGCCAACCGTAACACCCGCCTCTTCCCAGACCTCTCGGCGCACGGCAGCTTCGATGGTCTCACCCGGTTCGACGAAGCCCGCGAGGCAAGAATACATACCTTCCGGCCATCCCGGAGATCGCCCCAACAAAACCTTATTGCCCTTCGTGATCAGCATGATCACCACGGGATCGGTGCGAGGAAAGTGACTCGCGCCGCAAGACTGACAAACCCGCTGCCACCCGGCTTGGGTGACATCGCTGGTTCCGCCGCATTTGGCACAAAACCCGTGGGTCTCGTGCCACCCCAGAATCGCTTTTGCCGTTGCGGCAAGTTCCGCGTCGCGCGGATTGAGAGCTGTCATGATACCGCGCAGCTCTGCAAAACCGTGGTCTCCGGGCAGCGCGGGATGGGCCTGCACGCTCTTGTCGATGAACGCCCCAACCTCGCTCAGGTCGGTGTCCGGCACCCAATCCGAAATATCATGTGCGAAACAGGTTGCGCCGTCTTCGCGCCCCAAAAGGATCGGCGCGCTACTCACGTCTGCCAGAACGGGATGGTCCAGAGGCAACCGCACAAGCAGGCTCTCCATGCCTGCAGTCCGAACCAAAGGCTTGCCTTTCCACAAAAGGATGGTCCGCGTCGCCGCATCCTGAAGAAGCGCGGCAATCGTCGGGATATCTCCCCGCAGTTCCGCTGCGCGATCCAACCCCGAGCCACCAAAAGTCACCTGTTCCGCGCTGCGCATCACCGCTCATCCCTCATTTGTCACGTCTTGCGCTTGCCACGCGACGACAGAAAGAACAATGTGCCAACTGGATTTGACGGCGACAACGGCTTGCAATCTCGTCCGCGCTCCCCTATCTCAAACATCGAGAGGTTGGCGCGGGCGAGCACCTCGCCAACCCGGTCAGGTCCGGAAGGAAGCAGCCGTAACGAGCCCCGCTTGGGTCGTTGTCCAGCCTCTCACCTACACACCCTTAGCGCCTTGAAAATGCTCGAAACCCTACGTTTCTTGGGGCGTATGCTACAAATTCAGCTACAAATCAGCCCCTTAAGGTAGGTATGAAGCATGTCCAGCTTTGACCAGCCCCTTCAGTCTTCGTGGCGCAGAAACACCGCTGGTTCGCGTTTTGCAGACAAAGCCCAAATCAACTGCCCATCTGTTTCGACAGCGCAGGGCCGAACAGCGCGCAAGCGGGTCAAAGCATCGTCTGCGGCCTCACCCAACTCGATCATCAAACGCAAGGCGACCATCCCGGATCGGCCACATCCCCCCCGGCAATGCACAAGGATTCGTCCTCCGCCCGACAATGCACGCCGAGCATTTTTACTGACCTGAGGCCACGCCTCTTCAAATGCGTCGTCCGGCACACCGAAATCGGTGACCGGCAAATGCTCCCAGCGGCACCCAGCATCAACCAGATCATGCCACAATCCAGCTGCGCCAGCCGCCACCAATTCCACTTCGCTCACAAGTGAAATGACAATGGCCGGCTTCCATTCGATCAGGTGCTGCACGTCCGCCGCGTAATCGCCCTCGCCCCCTGGTATGGGCGAAATGGCAAGAATTCCCTCCCCAACGGACAAAGCATAGACGATCATCTTATAGCCTTTGCGCCCTAAACGTGTCGCAGCTGCGGATATCACCGCTTTGGAACCCGGTCGCGAACCAACGCGACCTTTGTTCGGATGTGCCATGTGTGAACGTATGAGGTTGCGGCACTCGGCCTGCGCGTTCCTGCAAGTGATCGTCCCCGATCATCCGCGCGGCGTTAAGGGCTTCTTCGATGTCCCCCGGCTCAAGCAACCCGTCAACCGACCGCGCCCAGACACCCGAAAGACAATCTGCCTGTAGTTCAAGCCTCACCGTCAGCGCATTGGCATCCGATTCCCCGACAATCTGTCGACGTTCATTGACTTGGCCAAGGATACCAAGCTCGTTCTGCACATGATGCGCCACCTCATGTGCAATCACATAGGCCGCCGCGAAATCACCACGCGCACCCAACTGCCGCGACAGGGTCGCGAAGAATTCGGTATCAAGATACGCTTTCTTGTCCGCCGGACAGTAGAACGGGCCTGTGGCGCCGCTGGCATTGCCGCATGGCGAGGCCGTCACACCTGAATAAAGCACCAAAACCGGAGGCGTATACGGTCGTCCAACTTGCGACGGAAAGATTTCGTCCCACACCGTTTCGGTGGTCGCCAAGACCCGCGAAGTGAATTCCGCCGCGCGCTCTTCTTCTGCGCTCAACTCTCTTGGAGTCGAAGTGGCTTGTGTCGTTTGTTGCAACAATGGCGTAACATCGATGCCCGCGAAATAACCGATCGCCAGCACGACAAGCAGGCCAACTCCGCCGATCCCGGCACGACCTCCCCCACCACTGCGGCGACGGTCTTCAATATTGCGGCTGCCGCGAACCCCTCTTAGGCGCATAAGATCCCCCATTCACGTTTCTGGGGTATGATACACAAGCCGTCGGGGCGGGATAGTCCTTCGTCAGTCGGTGGTGCGGATGACTTTGGCCAATGCAGAGAAAATCTGGTTGTTGGCGCATAAAACCGCACCGTCTTCGATAGGCACCTGTCCCGACCGCACACCCTCGACCAGCGCGCCGGCTTCCGACGCGATCAAAATCCCCGCAGCAAGGTCTGTCACCGCACCTTCGCGTTGCCAGAACCCATCGTAGCGACCCGCTGCTACGTAAGCCAGATCCAATGCCGATGATCCCGACGCGCGCATGCCAGAACATTCCGGCATCACGCGGGCCAGATCCTTAAGCGTTGCGGGCAACGTTCGCTTCACGCTGAACGGCACTGCGTGCCCCAGCACCGCCTCGACCAACTTTGTCCGACTCGACACCCGGACGCGCTTGTTGTCATTCAACCAAGCACCCTGACCTTTTTCGGCGTAAAACATTTCGTCCTTAGCTGGGTCGAACACCACCGCCGATACGATCTGTCCTTTATGTTCCAACGCGATGGACACGGCAAAGTGCGGCTGCCCGTGCAGGAAGTTCGCATTTCCCTCAAGCGGGTTGACGATCCAGCGGCGTGTTGGGTCTTCACCCTCGGTCTCTCCAGTCGGATCGACATACCCATAGGTGCCGCGTGCGCCTGTCAGGTCATCGCGCAGAATGGCCCCTGCAGCCGACGCCGAACGAGACACGAACTCCACGGCATTCGATGCCGAGGTCTGCAAATTCTCGACCTCGCGGAAGTCCTTGTTAAGCGACCGACCCGCCTTGCGGGCGGCTTTGATCATGATGTTGAGATTGGCGCTGCCCTGCATCATGGGCCTCCGGCTGTTCGGGATCAGACCGGGCGTATAAGCGGGACACGCCGCAATGCCAAGGGGCTGCTGAGTGATGACGACATTTCACGACCCTGCGAGTTGTGTATCAACCTCCTTCTTTCTGTGGCGTCACCCCCCAACTCTGTCGCACAGATGTTGAAAAAGGATGAACGCACATGCACCGTCGCACATTTTCCGCCCTTGCCCTCGCCGCCCCTGCGCTCTGGCTCGCCCGCCCCGCCTTGGCCCGCGAACCCGAGATTTACCAAGAGGCTGGCATCGCCATCGACGGCTCTGATCCGGTTGGCTATTTCACCACCAATGGTCCCGTGGCAGGCGGCGATGCAACCGTAGACTATAAAGGTGCCACATGGCGCTTTGTCGATCAGGCCTCAGCCGACGCGTTCGCGGCCAACCCCACCGTTTATGAACCCGCCTTCGGAGGTTACTGCGCCTTCGCCGCCTCACGCGGTTACCTCGCGCCAACAACGCCCGAGGCATGGACGATCTACGAGGACAAACTCTACCTCAACGCCAACCTTCGCGCCCGCGAACTGTGGCTCGAGGACGTGCCGGGCAACATCGCCAAGGGTGAGGCAAACTGGCCGGGGATTTTGGGGTGATGGTATAGGCCTACCAAATTAAATTCTTTCGGGCCACTCATTCCAAGAAGCTTGGAAATATCGGGGGAAAATCACTTCCATATCAACGATAGGCCAATCGTTGCAGAGCACTTCTATAGCTATTGATAAGTTGAAATGTCGGTTGCGCATCCCGCAATAGTACTTCTCCATCAAATCCATCTTGATCTGTAAGCCCACATCTCTCCCGCACCAGCTTCACAGTATTGTCGGGGCAGTCAACTCCCTCCCCGTGATATGCAATCGTGGCAAGCACCAACTCTTGCCTTTCAATGGTATCTCGAAAGAAGAATCTAGGCTTTCGCCTTTCTTCGATTGAGACAAGATCAATAGTACCTCGATTAGCATTCCTAAACTCAAAGCCATTTGCCTCGACCAGCTGCCTCAGCTGCCGAAACTTGATAGTCTTGTTGAGACGCGCACGTTTTCTCGAGTTCTTCTCAAGATATCGGCCCAAATACTTAATCACTGAATTTCCAATGCGCTTTTTCTCAAGCTCTTTAACAGCAGCCTTCTTTTTGACTGAATCATCAGCAATAGAAACCATCAAATCTTCAAATTCCGATTCTGGAACTGTGATCAATCTACCCATCTTGTGCAGCTGAAGGAGCGCACACAAAAATGCTGTGCGTTTATTACCATCATAAAAAGGATGATTCTTGATTATGCCAAAGCACAATGTTGCTATTTGTTCATAATCGGTCTCATAGACAATATGGCCCCCATAACCGGTGAACTGACGCTCCACCGTGGAAACGAACGAGGCTTGCTCCTTGATGCCCACGCCTCCAATACCATAACCTTCACGATGAAAATATTCCACGATACAGAAATGCGCGTCCAAGACTTCTTCATATGACAAAGTATGAACTGACTTAACATTACGAAACTCTGGTAGCTTTCCTAATTGCCTGTCTCGCTCATCAAGCAGCGACTTCGTAAGTAGAACGATCATCTATCGAGAACTGCCTCAAATTCCCGCCATTCCCCCTTGGACATGCCGGAATTCTCCTGCGTCACGGCTTCGCCCGTCAGCATCCGCCGCACACAGTCCAGCGCGGTAGACGATAGCGTCGCGCCCCCCATGCGGTAGTCCTCGAAGGCGCGGTAGGCAAAGGGCACCCAGTCGGCGACGACTTTGCAAATCTCGTCAGCGTAAACCCTTATTTCATACTGCGCGTGCGAATCTGCCCTGAGTCGAAGGAAATGGAGCAGGTTGTGCAGATCGACCTTCCAGTACCATTGCGTGTAGATGTTCGCGGGCAGGTTCATCCGGGCCAGCTCGCGGGCCAGTCCCTGCTGGCCGTCCTGGCTGATCATCTCTTCGTAATGATCATAGCAGCGCATCGCATCCTCGCGCAGGTAGCGCAGCACGCGGTCCGCCTCTTCGCCCTCCAACGCCTCGCCGCGCCCTTGGTTGTTGATCACCGACTGCGCGTTCAGATGGTCGGGCGCGGGAATGTAGAATTCCCGATCCAGAATCGAATACCGGGCCGAATATTCGTTGACGTTCGCCGTCCGGTGCCGAATCCACTGGCGCGCCACAAAGACGGGCAATTTGACGTGCAGCTTGATCTCGCACATCTCGAACGGGGTCGAATGCCAGTGCCGCATCAGGTACCGGATCAGACCTTCGTCGTTCTGTACCGATTTTGTCCCTTTGCCGTACGACACACGCGCCGCCTGGCAGATCGCGGCGTCGTCGCCCATGTAATCCACCACACGGATGAACCCGTGATCCAGCACCGGATAGGCGGTATAAAGATGCCCCTCCATGCCTTCGCTGACCGCACGCAGCGTCTGTTGCGGCGCGCTGCGCTGTTCGGTGATTTCGGCCTCTTGTTCGGGCGACAGGGGCATGGCGAATCCTTTCCCACTAGGATGAGTCGTTCCCGACTATATCTCGCGGGTATGGCAGTAGGAACCACCAAGGATGGTATCTTGCAGCAAGGCCTCAGTGTGGGGCTTTTTCAACAAATGCCCTGCTCTTTACGTTGACTTTCACCTGCACCTGCCAGATTTTCGCTGCGAGTGGTCACGAAAAAGACCAAGGCAAGCCGGGGCAGTAATCAAATGACGCGCATTCTCCTTCTTATCCTGTGTTTGGGTTTTGTGGCCGCGTGCGACAGTGGCGGCGGTGATGTGCTGCAAACGCCAAGCGGCGGAGATGGCACCGACGGTGGCACAGATGGCGACGGCACAACCGACGAAAACCCAATCGACAGCACCCGGGGCACGCCAGATTTGCCCCCCGGCACCACCAATCCAACCCCGAACTCACAAATCGTCCGCCGCGAAGAGCGGGACGAGGAATCCGGCGGCGGCTATGCCACGAATATTCAGTACCTTAATGACGAAGGTCAGGATGAATTTTTCGTCGACAACATCGCGTTCGACGGCAACAACGTTTATACCCGCGGCGACCCTGTAACGGGTGTTGCACAGCTGGGCTCTTTCGCCGTGTACGAAGGTGCGGAAACCACAGAAGACCCGGTGACCGGCACGACGTTGCGCACCTTCACTTATCGCGCGATTTACGGGCGCAGCACCAGCGGCGAAACCGAATTCGCCATCGTACGTTCAGGGTCGTATGTCGACTTTGGTTTCGGCGGCTTTGTCTACCAGCGCAACGGTTTTGACGATGATGGCAATGAAGTGCGCCTTGTCCTGCCAGACGATGGGGACGCGCGCTACTCTGGCGATTACGCAGGAATCCGGGTTTTCAGGGGACGTGGCGGTCTTGAATACGTCGATGGTGACGCTGAGATGATCGTTGACTTCAAAGACTTCAACGATGGCAATCGCGGTGTTGCCTTATTCGTCAGCAATCGCCGCCTGTACGACATCAACGGCACTGAAATCACACGTGAATACCTCGACGCATTGGGGCGCGGCGACCAAGCCGATGACGGCACAACGACCAGATCACTGGTCCTTGAAACCGATGCCGACGGCAACCCGGTTCTGCCACGAATCCGCCCGGTCATCTCGCCGGATGACGCAGACTCCAATGGCGAAGTCGCGAGTGAAATCTTTGAAATCGCCCAATTCGACAATGGAGAGTCAATTGAGAGCGGCGAAGGTACCTACTACGCAATAATCTCGGGCGAAGATGCTGGCGAAATTGTCGGTGTGCTCGTTATGACTGGCAACGACCCACGCTTCACAGACGACACGACCTACCAAGAAACCGGTGGGTTCATCGTCTATCGTCAGTGATGCAACGCTGGTCCCGCCGAATTGGCCTGACATTCGGCGCACTGGCCTTTGTTGCCGCTCAGGCGTCGGCGCAGGCCGTGCTCAAGCCTGAGCAGATGCGCGAACTGGCGGGACAAGCCGTTATGCAAGGTCAGGCCGGATTGGCCTTTGACCTAACTGGCGCCCTTATCGAACGCGATGATGGCGACCTTAACGCGCACCTCATTCGTTCGCGGGCTGCACGAAACCTTGGTCGCAACGAGGATGCCCTGACCCACGCGCGCTTCGCTTGGGCATTGGCCGATGAAGAAGACGCCCGCTATGCGGCCGCATTGGCAATGGCGCAAGCACTGTCTTCCTCCGGTCGACGGACCGCAGCACAGCTTTGGCTGCGACGCGCGGTGCAGATCGCTCCAGACGACCGATCAAAAGCGCGCGCAGCTGAAGATTTTCAGTATGTGCGCCGCCAAAACCCATGGTCAACAGCGCTTCGGTTCTCCATTTCACCGAGTTCAAACATCAATAATGGCAGTAGAAACGAGACGTCTGAACTATTCGGACTGCCATTTGAATTCGCGCTGGAAGGCGAAGCGCGCGCGCTGTCCGGGGTCGAGATCGCGACGGGGTTCAGCACACGCTACCGGTTGGTGACCAATGAACGGAAACGTACCGATCTGTTGCTCGGCTTGTCACACCGCACTTACGTTCTGTCAGACACGGCCAAAGACATTGCACCGGATACGGACGGATCGGACTTTGCCACAAGTTCGGTCTTCGTAGGTCTGCAAGAAGATTACGCATTACCGGGCGGCCGCGCCCGCCTCGGATGGAATGCTCGTTTGGGGCGCACTTGGTACGCAGGCGACCCGCTTTTGTCCTACACCCGGATTGGGACGACGTACCGTCGCATTGCAGGTGACAACGGAATGCTCAGCCTGTCGATCAATCACGAAAGTCAGGCTGGCGAAGGGACCCGCCCAGACGCCACGATCTGGAGCGCAAGTCTGGGATATGGCATGTCTCTGACCAGCGGGAACAGCCTTTCGATTTCGACCAGCTTTACCGATTCCCAGAGTGATGCGGATTACCTCACCTACAGTGAGCGTGCGATTTCCGCCCGGTACGCACTTGCAAAACCCATCGGCCCGGCGCAATTGGAGTTTGGCCTGAGTCTTTCTCAAAAGCTCCACGAAAAATCGAATCTCACGACAGACGGGCGCGACGAACGTAGTGTCAAAGCGAGCGTCACAGCCGCATTGCCTGAAATGGATTTCTACGGCTTTATCCCGACGAACACTTTGAACGCGGAACGCACGAACGCCAATATCGACCTCTACGAGACCGAGAATGTCGGCATCCAGCTTGGTATTCGATCAGCGTTTTGAAGCTGATTTCGCACTCGACATCGTGAGGTTTTGTCCTAGCCTGTGAGGAAAGCAACTCATGAGGACACTATGCCCCTTCGCTATCTCCACACTATGGTCCGCGTCAAAGACCTGGAAGCTTCGATGAAATTCTACGGATTGCTGGGCCTTAAGGAGACCCGGCGGATGGACAACGAAAAGGGCCGTTTCACACTGATCTTCATGGCGCCCGAGGGACAGGAAGAATGCCCTGTCGAATTGACCTATAACTGGGATGGGGACGATGGTTTGCCCTCGGACAGTCGGCATTTCGGCCACCTCGCCTATCGCGTCGATAATATTTACGAACTTTGCCAGCATCTGATGGACAATGGTGTCACGATCAATCGACCACCGCGTGATGGTCACATGGCGTTTGTGAGATCTCCTGACAATATCTCGGTTGAATTGCTACAGCTGGGCGATGATCTTCCTCCCCAAGAACCTTGGGCCAGCATGGAAAACACCGGTCACTGGTGATGTGATGCGGCACTGTCTGGCAGCTTTGGCGCTGACATTCTGGATGGGGTGTTCCACCCAGTCAGAAGCGCAGCAACAGCACTGCCGGTTGGCGCTACTTTTGGCACTCGACGTGTCATCATCGGTCGATTCCGAAGAATACATTCTTCAGCGCGACGGTCTTGCCGCCGCGCTGAATGACCCCTTGATCCGCGGCGCAATTCTTGACGGGGAAGGTCACGTCTCAATTGCAATCTATGAGTGGAGCGGTCGTCGGCAAAACGCCATGGTCAGCAACTGGGTCGCGCTCACTGATGGGACCGCGATCGACGGTTTGATCAACAACTTGGTCACCACGCCCCGTAGCCAAACTCGGTTTCCAACCGCGATGGGGTATGCGTTGGGCTATGGTGCAACCTTGCTGTCACGTGGCCCAAAATGCGACCGTCAGGTGATCGACCTGTCAGGCGATGGGGAAAACAATGACGGTTTCCCACCCCGTTTGGCCTACAAAAACTTTCCGTTCGCCAATGTGACGGTCAATGGTCTGGCCGTACTGGGTGGGTCGGATGACGTATTGGATTATTTCCAACGCGAGGTACGATTTGGTTTTGGCGCTTTCGTCGAAACATCCGCTGGCTACCAAGGCTACCGCGAGGCAATGACCAGAAAGCTGTTCCGTGAGTTGAACGATATGATCCTGACAGCGAACCCAATCACAAATGCCCGCCCAGGTTAGTAGATATAGCGAATTTGGTCGGTCCAGTAGCGTTCCATGCGACGCAGCGTGCTGCTCATTTCGCCCAACGTGTCATGGTCGATTACGTTTTTTGCAATCAAGCCATCGGCATGACGTGCAAACAACGCCGATATCAGATCACGAATCTCGCGCCCCCGAGGTGTCAGCCGGACGCGAACAGACCGGCGGTCGATCTCACACCTTTGATGGTGCATGTAGCCCGTATCCACCAACTTTTTTAGATTATAGCTGACATTGCTGCCCTGATAATAGCCGCGGGTTTTAAGTTCCCCTGCGGTCACAGGGCAATCGCTTTTGGCCTAAGCTGTTGAAATATTGTTGAGAAGTTTTTGCAAGAAGGCATCGTCCCAGCCGGCTCGTTTGAGTTTTAGGGACAGGGACGTTTTGGAAGTGTCGCGGCGGACCACGTCGAGGGCGCGGC
>JANSYF010000092.1 GCA_024742575.1 Paracoccaceae bacterium
TGCGGGCGCTGAGATAGACGGATTTGCAGTTCACGGCGAAGACGCGGTCGAAGTCGTCTTCGGTGATGTCTTCCATTGGTCCGGGCAGATGGGTCACACCGGCGTTGTTCACCATGATGTCGACATGGCCCATTGTCTTGACCGCCGTTTCGATCATGTCGGCCACTTGATCGCCGTTTGATACGTCGGCGGAGTGGGCGATGCCGCCGATCTCTGTTGCAACGGTTTTGGCGGCGTCGGTGTTCAGATCAACGATCATCACGGTCGCGCCTTCGGCTGCGAATTTGCGGGCGATGCCCGCGCCAAAGCCGGAGGCGGCACCGGTGACGATTGCGGTTTTGCCGTTGAGCCTCATTTCTGTCCTCCCTTTATCCATGTCTCGCTGCGACGGTTTTCAGGATCGAGAAACTATACAGCGCCTCGAATCCTTTTTCACGGCCATGCCCGGATTTGCCGACACCGCCAAAGGGCAGTTCCACCCCGCCACCCGCGCCGTAATTGTTGATGAAAACCTGCCCGGTTTTCAGCGCTTTTGCCAGACGCATCTGCCGCGCGCCGCTCTCTGTCCAGACACCGGCGACCAAGCCATAAATGGTGCCGTTCGCGATCTTGACCGCCTCTTCTTCGGTGTCGAAGGGGATCAGCACCTGCACAGGGCCGAAGAGTTCGTCCTGTGCCATCGGGTGATCCGACGGGACGGGGCCGTAGAGGCGCGGTTGCACATAGGCACCATTCGGCGGCAGGTCATCGGGCATCGGTGTTTCGGCAATGCAGGGCAGATCATGAGCGGCTTTGAGCAAGGTCTCGAAGCGCGTTTTCTGCTTGGTCGAGATCAGTGGGCCAATATCGGGGTCGTTGCTGGCAGGACCGATGATCTTGGCGCGGTAGGCATCGGCCATGCGGGCTGCGACCGTGTCGTAGATTCTGCGATGGATCAGGATGCGCGAGGCGGCAGAGCAGGTCTGGCCGGCGTTCTGGAGTCCTGCGTTGACAAGGAAGGGCAGTGCGGCATCGATATCAGCATCTTCAAACACGATTTGCGGGGATTTTCCGCCGAGTTCCAGCGTAACGGGCACAACGTTTTCGGCAGCAAGCATCTGGATGGTTTTGCCGGTTTGCACCGATCCAGTGAAGCTTAGATGATGAACGCCGGGATGACGTGCGAGTGCTGCACCTGCCTCGGACCCGAGGCCGGGCACGACGTTCAATGCGCCGTCTGGAAAGCCCGCCTCTTTGGCGAGATAGGCAAACATGAGGGCTGTCAGGCAGGCGTCCTCGGCAGGTTTCAGAACGCAGGCGTTGCCCATGGCGAGAGCGGCGCCGACCGAGCGGCCAATGATCTGCATCGGGTAGTTCCACGGCACGATATGCCCCGTGACGCCATGCGGTTCACGCAGGGTGTAGACGGTGTAGCCGTCGAGATAGGGGATGGTTTCCCCATGCACTTTATCCGCCGCGCCACTGTAGAATTCGCAGTAGCGGGCCAGCGCAATGGCATCGGCGCGGGCCTGTGTCGCGGGTTTGCCGACGTCGAGGGTTTCCAATGTCGTCAGAAGGTCTGTGTGCTCCAGAACAAGTTGCCCCAGCCGGGTGAGGCACCGTCCCCGTTCCAAAGCACTCATCTTGCACCATGCGCCGTCCCGCGCTGAATGGGCTGCGGTGACCGCAGCGTCCACATCAGCCTCAGAACTGCGCGCGATCTCGCACAGGGCGCTGCCGTCCGATGGATTGACCAGAGGCAGAGTGTCGGCCGTGGGGCGCCACGTGCCGCCGATCAGGACATAGCTGGGATCAAAAGGTAAGGTGGGGAGCATCTTGGACCTCTGGAAAGTCGGGAAGTTGCGGCGCGGCGTTCATGAGTTCGCGGGTGTAGGGGTGGTCGGGTGATGCGAATATATCCGCTGTTGGGCGGTCCTCGACGATCTCTCCGGCGCGCATGACCATTACGCGGTCTGTGATCGAACGCACGACGCTCAGATCATGGCTGATGAACAGATAGGTCAGACCATAGGCACTGCTCAGGTTCGCCATCAGGTCAAGAATTTGGGCCCGCACCCGCACGTCCAGCGCCGACACGGCTTCGTCAAAGACGATAAGCTCGGGTTTGATGATAAGAGCGCGGGCAATGGCGATACGCTGGCGCTGGCCGCCGGAAAAGGCGTGGATATGCCTTTCGGCATCCTCGGGCTTCAGGCCTACGGCGGTCAGGGCTTCGGCAATCGCGGCATCGCGGGCTGCACCCCTGGGCGGGTCAGGCAGCAGATGGAAGGGTTCGGTGATCAGGCGGGAAACCCGGTGTCGGGGGTTGAAGCTGCCGTAAGGATCCTGGAACACCACCTGCATCTTGCGCCGTACTGTGAGGTTTGGATGGCTGTCCTGCCAGACCGGGTCACCGTCGAGGGTGATCTGTCCCGCCTGAACCGGCTCCAGCCCAAGGATGGCGCGAGTGAGGGTGGATTTGCCACAGCCGGATTCGCCCACGAGGCCGACACGTTCGCCGCGTCGTATCTCGAAATTGACGTTCTTCACTGCGCGGAACTGCGGCCGTGTGCCGAAGAGCGATGAACGGGGAAGGGGGTAGTCGCGGCTGACGTTCTGTACGGACAGCAAAGGAGCGTCGGCCTTGGCATCACCCAGATCGGCCTGATGACGAGACGCCTCGAACAAGGCCCTCGTATAAGGATGGCGCATCTCGCGCAGGACCTCGACAGTCGGGCCCGCCTCAACGATCTCGCCATGGCGCATGACGTTGAGGGTGTCGGCCATATCGCTCACCACGGCAAGGTCGTGCGTGATCATCATCAGCGCCATACCGTCTTCCTTGACCAGCCGCTTGAGCAGGTCGAGGATTTGCGCCTGAGTGGTGACATCAAGCGCGGTTGTCGGCTCGTCCGCGATCAGCAGGCGGGGCCTCAGGGCGATGGCCATGGCGATGACGACGCGCTGGCGCTGTCCGCCGCTAAGTTCATGCGGGTAGCGGGACAGGGGGAAGCGGTCAGGCGGCAGGCCCACGCGGGCGAGAACCTCGCGGGCGCGCTCTTCCGCCTTATCAGGCGGCATCGCTTTATGGATGAGGATGGTTTCCATCACCTGTGCGCCGATGGTCTGGACCGGATTGAGCGCGGTCATGGGTTCCTGGAACACCATTCCGATTTCACGCCCACGCAGGTCGCACATCTGGGATTCAGGTAGGAACAGCAGGTTTGCGCCATCAAAGGTGATGGTACCGGTTGTGGTCTCTCCTTTCGGCAATAGGCCGATGGTTGCGAGTGCGGTCATGGATTTCCCGGACCCACTTTCCCCTGTTAGAGCCGTGATCTCACCCTCGGGAATGTCCAGCGAAATCCCTTTGAGGATCGGCGTGCCGTGGATCGCAAGCGTTAGGTTCTCTATGCTTAACAAAGTCATGCGCGCACCACCTTGAGGCGTGGATCAAGCGCATCTCGTAATCCGTCGCCCAACAGGTTCAGGCCCAGCACCATCGCAACGATAGTCAGGCCCGGGATCAGCGCCACATGGGGCGCCAGCGACACCATCGTCTGCGCATCGGCGAGCATCCGTCCCCAGCTTGGGATCGGCGGCTGCGCGCCAAGGCCGACATAGCTCAGGCCTGCTTCGGCCAAAATACCAAGGCTGAACTGGATGGTGCCTTGAACGATCAGCAGATTGGCAACGTTTGGCAGGATATGTTCGACGCTGATGCGGGTGCGGGTCTTGCCCGCGACCTGTGCCGCCATGATGAATTCGCGCTTCCACAGGCTGAGCGCCGCGCCGCGTGTGATGCGGGCGAAGACCGGGATGTTGAAGATGCCGATAGCGATGATCGCGTTGGTGGCAGAAGGGCCGAAGACGGCGGTGATCAGGATGGCAATGACCAGCGATGGGAAGGCGAAGATCAAGTCGTTCATCCGCATGATGACTTCGTCCAGCATCCCGCCGCGCCGCGCGGCAGCGGCCAGACCCAAAGGCACGCCAAGACCCATGCCGATGCCCACCGCCACCAAAGCGACGGCAATCGACGTACGTGCGCCGACCATCAACATCGACAGGATATCCCGGCCAAAGTGATCGGTGCCCAACAGATTGTCCGCGCTGGGTGCTTTCAACCGATTGGCGATGTTCATTGCCTCAACGCTGTCCGGGGTCCAGACGAAGGACAGCAAAGCTGCAATGACGAAGACGCTGGTGAGAAGTCCACCAAGGATCAGGTTACGGCTCATGTCCGTGTCCTCAGCCGGGGATCGACCGCGGCATAGGCCAGATCTACAAGGAAATTCACCACGATCACAGCAAAGACCAAGAGCATAACCACCGACTCGACCACGATCAGATCGCGCTGCGTGATGGCTTGAAAGATCAGCCGCCCAAGGCCGGGCAGAAAAAAGACCTGTTCGATGATGATGGCCCCTGCCAGTAGGAAGGCGAATTGTAGGCCGATGATCGTCAGCACCGGGATCAGCGCATTGCGCAGGCCGTGCCGCCACAAAGCCTGCCGCGATGAAAGTCCCTTGGCGCGAGCAGTGCGCATGAAATCTTCGCCCAGAATGTCAAGCAGGGATGACCGCATCACGCGGGTGAGGATCGCGGCTTGGGGTAGGGCAAGGGCAATGGCGGGCAGCGTCAACGCTTTCATCCCGCCCCAGAATCCTTTGTCCCATCCTGGAAAGCCGCCTGCACTGAACCACCGCAAATTGATCGCAAAGATCAGCACCAGCATCATCGCGAACCAAAAGTTTGGGATCGCAACGCCTAGCTGGGTCGCGCCCGTAACCGCCAGATCGCCGGCCCCCCCTCTGCGCGCAGCTGCAAAAATCCCAGCAGGAAAAGCAATAAGCGTGGACAGTGTCAGAGCATAGAGCGCGAGCGGCAACGACACCCACATCCGGTCCGCAATCATTTGGGATACAGGTGTGCGGTATGTATAGGACGTGCCAAAATCCCCGGTCAGCATCCCGCTGACCCAACTAAGATAACGGTCGAGTTTTGACTGGTCGAGGCCAAGTTCGGTGCGCAAAGCAGCCACAGTATCTGGCTGCGCGTTGATGCCAAGCATGAAACTGGCGGGATCGCCGGGTGCAATTTCGACCACAACGAAAATAACCACCGAGGCCACAATCAGGCTTATGGCAAGCGAGATCAGTCGTTTGAGGATATAGCCCAGCATCGCCGGCAGGTTAGGCGAAGGCTTTGGGCAAGGGAACGCAGAAAAAGCGCGGCTGTCACCCAATTAACTCTAAACAATCAAAGAGTATCCAGCTTTCGGGCCAGTTTTGCGTCCAGCGAGGACAAACCGTCGACGTCATGTGTCGTCAGCGTAACCTCAACCTTATTGTAAACGTTGAACCACTCGGGATGGTGGTTCCATTTTTCTGCCCATAGGGCGGCGCGTGCCATCCAGCCAAAGGCTTCTGTGAAGTCCTTGAACTTATAGGTCTTGGTGATCGCGTCCCGGTCTTCGATCATTGACCACCCTGTTTCCAGCAAAGGTCCAAGAACAGTCTTGCGGGCCGTGTCGGAAAGTTTCTCGGTCATTGGTGGTCCTCCGTGGTGTCTTTGCGAAAGGGGCCATAGTTGGTGAGAACTTCGATGTCTTGACCGACCGCCTCTGCTTCGGCTTCGAGATAACGCGCGATGGCGTCCGAGAAACCTGGGTCGCGAACCCAGTGTAGGGAATGAGTGTAAACCGGCAGATATCCGCGTGCCAGCTTATGTTCACCCTGTGCACCGGCCTCGACTCGAGATTGGCCATGCGCAATCGCGTAATCCATGGCCTGATAATAGCACAGTTCAAAATGAAGGCAGGGGTGGTCTTCGACACAGCCCCAGTAGCGACCAAAAAGCGTGTCGCGCCCGATGACGTTCATGGCACCTGCCACCCAGCGGCCATCGTGCTGGGCCAGAACCAGCAGAATGTCATCCCGCAGCTGATCTTGTGCCAAGTCGAAGAACTTGCGAGTGAGGTAAGGCGTTCCCCACTTGCGCGCACCGGTGTCCTGATAAAATTCCCAGAACGCATCCCAGTGTTCTGGCTGGATCTGATCTCCTGTGAAGTGCTGGATCGTGCCGCCAAACGTCTGCGCCCGTTCGCGTTCCTTACGGATGGTCTTGCGCTTGCGTGAACTCAGGTCGGCAAGGAACGCATCAAAATCGGCATATTTCCGGTTTTCCCAATGGTATTGCTGTGTGCGGCGGCGCAGCAGGCCGATTTGTTCGCCCGCAATCGCCTCGGCTTCGGTGCAGAAGGTGATGTGGAACGACGATAGTTCATTGTCGGACGCTACTTGAACGGCACCTTGCACCAAAGCGCTGATGCCCTCGGCCTCGAACCCCGGACGGGTCAGAAAACGGCGGCCAGTGGCAGGTGTGAACGGGACCGCCATTTGTAGTTTCGGGTAGTACCGCCCGCCTGCGCGTTCCCATGCATGTGCCCAGTTGTGATCAAAGATGTATTCGCCCTGACTGTGGCTTTTTGCATATAAGGGTGCACAGGCGATGATTTGCCCGTCCATTTCGGCGGTCATATAGCGCGGATCCCATCCCGTGCCGGTCCCGACCGAACGACTGTCTTCAAAAGCCTTAAGCCAACGATAGGTGGTAAACGGATCATACGCCCGCCTGCCATCGGCCACTTCGGGGCAGGCGCAGGCGTCCCATTCCTCTGCCGGGATCTGCGACAGGGAGCCGTGCATCGAAATGGCGATTGTAGGCGAGTCGGCTGGGTCGGACATGTCCGTTCCTTGGTTTCGCAATTCTACGTGGGTCTGATCAGGCGCGGATCAAGCCGCGTAGCCTTCAAAGGTTATATTGTTTGCGAACTTTCGGGCTTGGTTCTCTTGTTCTGGGCTACGGATCGTCCAACACAGGATCGGCACGCCCTGTGCCTTGAGCTGTTCTACGCGGGGAGATTCAAGATTGGTGTGGTCGTGGCTTAGGAAATCGGCTCCAATTCTCTCAAAATCCGGGATCGTTGCCAGTTCCGCACGACGGTCAACCGGAACATGGGGCTCGTCGACTTTCCGCCAGGCGCTTCCAATGAAACCGCGCGGCGTGTCTGGCGACAGCTCAGCCACTTTGGCAACCATGCTTGGGTTGAAGGACATGAGGGCAAATGGACCCGCATAGTCCCTCAGAACATCCAAAGCCGCCCGTTCCAGAACGCCATCGGTGTCACCCATCGTGCCGTGCTGGTCTTTTAGTTCGATCAACAGGGGGACAGCCGCGTCGATCTGCTGCAGCACGCGCGCCAGTGTCGGAATCCGATCGGTGCCACCCTTGAGCGTGAATGTCTCAAGCTTGGCAGCATCCCGGTCCCGCACTGCGCCCGTTTCCGCAGTCAGTCGGTTCAGCGTGTCGTCGTGAAACACCATCGGCACGCCATCGCGCGACAGTTGCAGGTCAAGTTCGATAGGATATCCGGCAGCGATCGCGGCAGCAAAGGCTGAGGGGCTGTTTTCGATCACCCCTTCGGCCTTGTTGTGATACCCGCGATGCGCAATCGGGCGTGTCAGAAACGCGGACGACAGCCGTGTCATAGCAGTTCGAAAATCCCTTCGATTTCGACAGCAACGCCAAATGGCAGGGAAGCTGCCGACACGGCCGACCGTGCGTGACGGCCATTGTCGCCAAGCACATTGACCATCAGGTCCGACGCCCCGTTCACCACTTTGGGTTGGTCACCGAAATCAGCGGTGGAGTTCACAAAGCCGACCAGCTTGACCACGCGAACCCGGCTCAAATCACCGCCCGCTGCTTTGCGCGCCTGAGACAATAGCGCCAGAGCACAGTATTTTGCGGCTTCGGCACCAGCGTCTGCATCCAGATCATCGCCCAGCTTGCCCTTGATCAAGCCGTCTGGTCCGGTCGGCAATTGACCCGAGACATAGACTTGGTTTCCGGTCTGTACGAACGGAACGTAGTTGGCCGCCGGTGCCGGAGCATCCGGCAAGGTCAGGCCTAGTTCGGTAAGGCGGGCGTCGATTGCGTTGGTCATGATGTCTCCCCTTTTTCATTTGCACGGACGCTATTGCGCACCGCCGGAAATGGGAAGGGGAAAGACGACGCCTTCCCGTTTGACCACCTGCTGTCAGTTTTGGCCGAGAATATCGCGCAAAAGCTGGTTCAGCGCATTCTCAAGCGCATTACCTCTCCGACCGTTTTGTGGGGCTGGCTGCTGCGCTTGTGGCTGCGGTTGTGCAACCTGTCGCGGCGGGGTCGGTTCGATCATCGGCAGGGGCCGGACTGGCAAACCGTCGTGAACGCGCACCATTGCCTCGTGCCAGATTTCGGCGGGCAGACCGCTGCCTGTCACCCCGGCCAACGGCGTGTTGTCGTCATAGCCCATCCAGACGCCGGTTACGTAATCTGCGGTAAAGCCGATGAACCAAGCGTCGCGCGCCTCTTGCGACGTGCCGGTCTTGCCGGCCACCTGACGGTCTCCCAGCTTTGCCCGGCCCCCTGTCCCTTGGGTGATGACCTTTTCCATCATCCAGATTAGTTGACGCGCAGCCTCTTCGTTGATGACGCGTTCGCCAATACCGCCACCCGTCCCCATCAAGGGTTGCTGCTCTCCGACCAAACGCAATTCCCGAAGGCCATAGGGTGTTACAGACGATCCACCGTTCAGGATACCCGCATAGGCCCCGGTCATCTCAAGCAACGAGGCCTCAGAAGCGCCAAGTGCCAAAGCCGGGGTATCGGTTAGTGTGCTTTGAATGCCAAAATCTTCGGAAACCTTGCGCACGAGATCGCGGCCCACGGATTCCGATATCTTCACCGCCGGAATGTTCAGGCTTTTGGCCAGCGCTTCGGTCAGCGTGACCGACCCAAAATAGTCCCTTGAATAGTTCTCGGGGCACCATTGGCCAGAGCCGGGAATGTTCATGCAGAACGGCTCGTCTGTGACCCTGTCATACGGGCTGTAACCCAGTTCCAACGCGGTCGCATAGACGAAGGGCTTGAACGCTGACCCTGTTTGCCGCTTGGCTTGTGATGCGCGGTTAAAGACGCCCGACACGTTGGTCTGTCGACCGCCCACCATACCGCGCACTGCGCCGTCCGAGGACATAACCACAATCGCTGCCTGCGCCTTAGAGCCTTCGCGCACCTTGGTGGCAAAGACAGTCTTGATGGCCTCTTCCGCCGCTTTCTGGATGCGCTGATCAAGCGTTGTGGAAATCACTACGTCTTCGGTTGTGTCGCGGGTAAAGAAATCTGGACCGGACTGCATGACCCAATCTGCAAAATAGCCACCGGTTTGCGTCTTTGCTTTGTCCGACAGCGTCGCAGGATTGGCTTGCGCAGCTCGTGTTTGTTCATCGTTGAGATAACCTTGCTCGTTCATCAATCGCAGAACGGTCGCCGCCCGCGCCTGTGACCGTTCTAGGTTTGATGTCGGGGCAAGGCTGGATGGTGCAGTCAGCAAACCTGCGATCATCGCGCCTTCTTGCGGGGTGAGCGCAGAGGCCGGTTTCGAGAAATAACGCTCGGCCGCAGCCGCCGCACCATAGGCACCGCCACCCATATAGGCGCGGTTCAAGTAGATCGAAAGGATCTCGTTTTTGGTGTATTTCAACTCCATCGCTAACGAATAGACGGCCTCTTTGCCCTTGCGGTACAACGAACCGCGTCGACAATCGGCGACGTATTCTGCTTCATTCTTCCATTCATTGGGATCGAACGTCACGCCAAGGCACAAAAGCTTTGCAGTTTGCTGTGTGATCGTGGACCCGCCATGTCCCGACAAGGGGCCGCGGCCTTCGGACAGGTTGATCCGCACGGCCGAGGCCACGCCGCGAGGCGAAATGCCGAAATGGCTGTAAAAGCGCCGATCCTCAGTGGCGATCACTGCATTCCTAAGGTGCGGGGAAACGGTATCGGCGGTCACCACCCCACCAAACTGATCGCCGCGCCACGCAAAAGCCACGCCATCACGGTCCAAAAGCTGAACAGAACCGCGCGCGCGACCGTCCAAGGCTTCGGAAACCGGGGGCAGTGTCGTGTATTCGTACCCCACAAACCCCGCGATGATAATCGCAGCTACAATCCCGGCGCGTAGGAACAGGCGAAAGAAAAAGCGAAACACCCAGCCGATGATGCCGGTGAAAAAGCCAATGATCCCGCCGCGTTTCGCCTTGGTGCGCGTTGTCTTCCGCTTGGCGGTCGCAGCCTTGCGGGGTTTGGACGCCTTTGGTTTCGTCTTGGGATAACGCCGGTCTGCGACCAGACGGCTCTTCCCGCGTCGTGAATCAGTCATGGCCCCCGCCTGTGATGCTGCTCTTTTTTATTAATTTAGTGAGTTTCACAGTGGATGTGGACTGGTCAAGAACACGTTACTTCGTTTTTTAATTGCCGAAAAAATAAGCAAATGGGAATAATTGTGCAAAATTTGTGCAATTTGGCACAACGCGACCCCGTCCTGCCAGCGTGGAATCTTCCCTTCCCCACCTGCGTGCCTCTTTTCTGCGCATGCAAACAAGATCGACCTGCAAGGGAAAGGGACCAAGGTGAAGTTCATCATAGCGACAATCAAGCCATTCAAGCTTGAAGAAGTCCGCGAGGCGCTCACAGACATTGGCGTCCGCGGCATGATGGTAACCGAGATCAA
>JANSYF010000002.1 GCA_024742575.1 Paracoccaceae bacterium
CATCGCTCGAAGATCGCCCGCCGACACGTCTTTCCGTGTGATTTCAACTGCCATCAAAGCCTCCATCGTTTGAAGACAGTGATTCAGATTTTTCTGCAGAAGGGAATCCTCTGCGAGTCAAACAATCAGGCCGTTGGTATAACTGCGTGAAAAAACTGTGAGGTCTGGAATTCCGGACTTCCTTGACCCAGCGTAAATTGGCAAGGTGGTGGTGTTCCGTGAGTGGTGGCAATTTCGGCCAAGGAACACGGGACCCGCACCCATGATATTACTTTGGCTCTGCGGGTCTCATTTGAAAGACACTTGGCGTGTCACGATGAAGCCCAGTCCCGGGTACTTTGTCAGATCGCACCAAGGGACAGCGTTATCCCCAACATGACGCGGGTCCATTGCTCCTGCAAAAAAGCGGCGCTGTTTATTTAACAGCGCCGCTTCCTTTTTAACTTATGATCAGAGACTTAGCCCTGAGCAGCCTTTGCAACCTCTGCTGCAAAATCTTCGACCTTTTTCTCGATACCTTCACCAACTTCGAGGCGGACAAAACCGGTGATTTCAACACCGGCTTCTTTGGCCGCGTCTTCGACAGTCAGGTCCGGATTGACCACAAAGGACTGGCCCAACAGCGTGATTTCGCTGAGGAACTTCTTCATGCGGCCTTCGATCATCTTTTCGATGACCTGCTCGGGCTTGCCCGACTCGCGTGCGATGTCGATCTGGATCTGACGCTCTTTTTCAACGACGGCCGGATCAAGGTCTGCCGAGGACAGCGACGCCGGGTTCACAGCTGCGATGTGCATCGCAACCTGCTTGCCGAATGCCTCGTTCTCACCGGACAATGCGACCAGAACGCCAATCTTGCCCATGCCGTCTGCCGCAGCGTTGTGGACATAGGACACAACCTGGACGCCTTCGAGCGTGGACATACGGCGCAGCGACATGTTCTCGCCGATGGTGGCGATCTTGTCGGTGATGGTGTCCTGAACCGACTTGCCGCCGATGTCCTTGGTCTTGAGGTCTTCAACATCGCTGGCGGTCAAAGCGGCACCGGAAATGGCATCTACCATCGCCTGGAATTCCGCATTCTTGCCGACGAAATCGGTTTCCGAGTTCACTTCGACAGCAACGCCTTTGCCGCCATCAACCTTCACGGCCACAAGACCTTCTGCCGCGGTACGGTCGGATTTCTTGGCGGCTTTGGCCAGACCCTTGGTGCGCAGCCAGTCTGCTGCAGCTTCCATATCGCCGTCGGTTTCGACGAGCGCTTTTTTCGCATCCATCATACCTGCGCTGGTCAGTTCGCGCAGTTCTTTCACGAGTGCTGCTGTGATCGCCATCTTGGCTCTCCTCATTTCAAATTCGGGCGTGGTGGGCCGTTATACCTAACGGCCCTGCCCTGTCATATCGATGTAACGACGCGGTAACGCTTAGCTTGCGGGCGCTTCTTCTGCTGCGGCTTCGGCCAGAACTTCCTCGGCTGGGGCTTCTTCAAGCGCACCAAGGTCAACACCAGCGGCACCCATCTGGGCAGTCATACCGTCAAGTGCCGCGCGGGACACGAGGTCACAGTAGAGGCTGATCGCACGAGCGGCATCGTCGTTGCCCGGGATGATGTAATCCACACCTGCGGGCGAGCAGTTGGTATCGACGATTGCCACAACTGGGATACCCAATTTGTTAGCTTCGGCCACGGCCAGTGCTTCTTTCTTGACGTCGATGACGAACAGCAGGTCCGGCACACCGCCCATTTCGCGAATACCGCCAAGCGACGCTTGCAGTTTGCCCTGCTCACGTTCCATGCCCAGACGTTCTTTCTTGGTCAGGCCTTCGGCACCGTTCGCCATCTGCTCGTCGATCTGCTTCAAACGCTGGATCGATTTGGAGACGGTCTGCCAGTTGGTGAGCGTGCCGCCCAGCCAACGGTGGTTCATGTAATACTGCGCGCACTTTTCAGCGGCTTCGGCGATCGGCTGCTGCGCCTGACGCTTTGTACCAACGAACAGAATGCGGCCATTCTTCGCGACAGTTTCGCGGATCACGTTCAATGCTGCGTCGAGCATCGGAACGGTCTGCGTGAGGTCCATGATGTGGATGCCGTTGCGCGCACCATAGATGAACTCGCCCATGCGGGGGTTCCAACGCTGCGTCTGGTGGCCGAAGTGTACGCCTGCTTCAAGCAGTTGGCGCAATGTGAACTCTGGAAGAGCCATTGTCGTTATCCTTTCCGGTTTCAATCCTCAGCGGGGGTATCAGCCATGTGGCCAACCGGTGGACGTTCAGGGATGTCTCCCCCAAAAGCCCGACCCCGCCTGTGGTGTCAGTGGCGCGCGTATAGCTGGGGTTGAAAATATGTGCAAGCCCTACTCAACCTGCCACTAGCCGCGCGTTGATCGGCCAATCAGACAGGTGGAACCGGGGCCATTGCCACTGTCCATTCTTCGATCCGTTCCGGCGTGAGAACCCGGTCGCGCATTCGAAAGAACGCCTCAAGCGATTGGGTGTGCAGAAAGTTGAGAACCGGATCTGCCATGAACTCGGACAGCCGCGCATTGAGCGCATCCTTATGCTGTAGGATCGAGGTGTCCTGCCCGCCATTTTTGTTCTGGCGGCGATAAAAATTGGAATTGAGAAAGTACTTCTCACTTACACGCCCCATGCCATCGCCGCGCACATTCTTCATCAAAAAAATGTCGTCGGACCGGACCGCATAGTGATTGATATAGGCGTTTTCCCAGCTCAGTTGTTCGACAGGTAGACGGTAGCGTGACTGATGGCGTGCGAACAGTGCGTGCGGTTCGCACGCCATCCCGGCACTGTTGATCAGACGCACATCTTTGCACAGCGGTTCTTTCGGCATGTGGTCGATCGCAGCGCCAAAACTGCTTGGACGAAACAGGCTTTTGTGTTGTGCGTTCGGTGCGCGAGGTCGGGCTTGTGTTGCTGTGAAAGTCTCAAGAACGCTACCGCCCGTCCAACGGGTCAATCCGTTGTTGCCGAAAGGTCGCCACATCAAGGCCATGACATCCGCGGTATCCGCAACGACCAGCAGGTCAGCGATACTGCCCTGCCCCAAACGGACGTTAAGAAATTCGTCCGCATCAATGTGCAGAACCCAATCAAGACGTTGCACTTCATCTTGCGACATGAAGTGCTGCATCGCGGATGCTTGCGGGCCCAGCCCCTCTGTCATGGGGTTGTGAACATGGGTCACCACGCCCATCTGCTGCAATCGTTCGAGCATAAGATCGGTGCCGTCGGTGCAGGCATTGGTGTAAACGAAGATGCGGTCGAACCCCAATGTGCTATGATACGCCACCCATTCCAGCAAGAAAGGTGCTTCGTTTCGCATGCAGCTTACCAGCCCAGAGGTGGGTGCCGTGGGATCGCCTGTCATCTTGATTGCCGTTTTCGACTGCTCGGTTTGACCACGCTATCGCAGGACCCGTGCAGCACACAACATATGTTCCGGGCAACGAATCGTCCTGTGGCCTTTGGGTCGACCCAACACGTTTGATTGCCGATTACAGGAAAACCCGTTCTACGACCCAGTACGCCCCGACCAATGCAATCGCAGCCGAGGCAGGCACGGCAACATAGCGGCGATAGGCATCCAGTTGATCCACGAGGGTGGCTGACACAGCGCACAACACGGAAAGAGCCGCAAGCGGCCAGAAGAATACCATCGCAGTCGCGCCCATCACCTCTTGGAAACCGGGCGTGTTCATCGCGACACCAAGGCCCACGAAAACCACTGCTAGCATTCCGTATACGCCTTGCGCCGGGGCAACGTCCGCTTCGCCGCGGTCCACTCGGATCGCAAACCAGACAAGGATAAACGCAATCGCAATCACGGTCAGCTGGCCAAATTCCACGCCAATGTTGAAGCCAATCAGCGCTGGCACCACCTGCCCGTCCGGCAAGCCAAATTCACCCAACACGCTGGCAAACCCCAAACCGTGCAGCAGGCCAAAGCCAAAGATCACAAAAGGTCGCCAGCGATGCAGCTTGTCGGACACGATGTTTTCCACCGCGACATAGACAATGGAGGCCGCGATCAACGGCTCTACGATGCTGCCCGGTACCGTCACGATGCCAAGGACAGCCATGGCAAGCGTGACCGTGTGGGCCAGAGTGAAAGACGTCACCTGCCATAGCAGCGGCGTTAACCGCGTGGACAGGAAAAACAGACCCAACACGAACAGGATGTGATCCAGACCTTTCGGCAGAATGTGGTCAAAGCCAACCGGGATGTATGTGGCGAAAGTGGCCCAACCGCTGGCTTCGTCACCGCCGCCAATGGCGATCGGTCCGCTGCTCTGCCCGCCTTCGAGATAGCCTGTATAGGGCTCATCGACGCCTTGTTGGCGCAATACCAGCGCGCCATATGCGGCGGGCCATGTGAGATTGATGGTTTCAGCCTCATCCGGCAGTGGGCCGCTCAGGTTCAGAACGGTGTCGCGCGGCAGTTCGGTATTGCCCACTTCGCCCACGTCGATCTGGTTTGCTGTCAAACCAATCGGCTTGCCACCAGCGGTCACGTTCAGGCTTTGGATGAAGTCCGCCATGCGCTGTTCAAGCTCGGTCTTCAGGGCGTCAGGCTCCATCGCGCGAAGACGGTCCACCTCTTCGGATGCGTCCAGAGCGTCAGTGTTGTCGATCCCTTCAAGGCTGACATCGGCCACCAGTGCTTCGCCATTCAGGGTCAGGGTGATCTCGACCTGACCTTCGGCAACCTCAAGGTCACCAATCGCCGGTCGCACCTCGTGGGCGGACACCATCGCCGCAACGACCATCAGACACAAACTAACCCAAATCGCTTTCATCGTGCATATTCCTTAAACCGCAGGGCAAAGACTGATGCAGTCACGCACGGCTTCAAGTGAAAGTTTCAAGAAACGGAGCGTTTTTATTCGCTTAGATTGCTTTTAGACCTTTGCGGAAGCGCCGCATGTTGGCTTGATAGCCAAGGGCGCTTTTACGCAAGCCTTCGATCGCCGCTTCATCCAGCCCGCGCACGACCTTGCCGGGCACCCCCATCACCAAAGACCCGTCAGGGATTTCTTTGCCTTCGGTGATCAAGGCCCCTGCCCCGATTAGGCAGTTGTTACCGATCTTGGCACCGTTCAAAACGGTGGCCCCCATGCCGATAAGGGAATTGTCGCCAATCGTGCAGCCATGTAGCATGACCTTGTGACCTATGGTGCAACCTTTGCCGATGGTCAGCGGGTAGCCCATATCGGTATGCAGCACACAGTTTTCCTGAATGTTGCTGCCTTCGCCGACGGTGATCACCTCGTTGTCGCCGCGCAATGTGGAACAGAACCAGACGCTGGCCGCTTGCTCCACCACAATGCGTCCGATCAGGTTAGCATCCGGCGCGATCCACGTGTCCTCGGCGATTTCCGGGGCGATGCCATCCAGAGCGTAAAGCGTCATGTCAAATCCTCGAATTCCTGCTGCAACTTGCGTACATGATCAACCAACCCCGGTTGCTGCAAGCGACGCAGTCGGGTGGCGGTGACGATCGTTTTCAGCCGTTCAAAGGTCTGGTCCAGATCGTCATTGATCAGCACGTAGTCATAGCTGCCCCAATGGCTGATCTCATCCCAGCTTTTGAGCATCCGCTTACCGATGGTTTCCACACTGTCCTGACCGCGGCCCTCAAGGCGGCGGCGCAGTTCGGCTATCGACGGTGGCAGAATGAAAATCGACAGCGTGTGTGGCCCAAGGGCCGAATTAACGATCTGCTGTGCGCCCTGCCAGTCGATGTCAAAAAGCACATCGCGGCCAGCGTCTATCGCCGTTTGAACGGGTTTGCGCGGGCTGCCGTAGAAATTGCCGAACACATGCGCATGTTCAAGCATGTCTCCATCGTTCACATCCCGTTTAAAGGAATCTTCGCTCAGGAAATGGTAGTGTTGACCATCCACTTCGCCCGGACGAGGCGCGCGCGTGGTGGCAGAGACAGAAAAACTAAGGCTGTCATCCCAATCCAGCAAACGCCGTGACAGCGTCGTTTTCCCAGCGCCCGAAGGCGACGACAGAATGATCAGCAATCCGCGCCGTTGGATCATGGTTTACTCCACATTCTGAACTTGTTCCCGCATCTGTTCGATGACGGTTTTCAATTCGAGACCCACCGCCGTTAAAGGCGACGATTGGGCCTTGGAACAAAGCGTATTTGCTTCGCGATTAAATTCCTGCATCAGGAAATCAAGTTTGCGCCCAACCGCCCCCTTGGCTTGGAGCAGGTCACGCGCGGCGTCGACATGAGTGCGCAGGCGGTCGATTTCTTCGGTCACATCAGCCTTGACCGCGATCAGGGCAAGTTCCTGCGCGATGCGCTGCTCATCGACGCCGTCCTGAGCCTCCAACACACGCGCCATCGCTGCGCGCATCCGCGTGGCTTGTTCTTCCTTGCGGGCTTCGGCAACCGTGTCAGCCTGCGACACCAGTTCGGCGATCTGATCCACCTGTCCGTTCAGCACATCTACCAGGGCCGCGCCTTCGGATTGGCGTGACTGAATAAAGCTGTCCAACACCGGGCTAAAATCCGCGATCAAAACGGTCCGCACTTCGGCAGGATCGGATTGCTGTTGCGGCGCATCCATGACGCCGCGCACGGTGATCAGATCAGCCGCCGAAGACGCGGTCAGCGACAAGCCTCGTGCCATCGCTTCGGATTCGATCTGCAACATGGCGGTAAGAACGCGGTCAAGCTGCGCTTCGTTCAGTTCCTGCACCGCCTCGGCGCCATTTGAATGCAGTCGGAGCGAGACCGTCACGCTGCCCCGCGACAGACGCTTGGTGAGTGATGCGCGCAGGGCTTGCTCCAAGCCGTCCACCCAATCCGGCACACGCAAACGGATATCAAGTCCGCGTGCATTGACACTGCGTAGATCCCAAGTCCAGGTCAGGCCCAAAGCCTCTCCCTGCCCGGACGCAAACCCCGTCATGGATTGACGCATAGCACTGTCCTCGCTGTCCTGTCTCAAGGCGTGGGTTACGCTGTGCGCCGGATCGATGCAAGCCTATGGCGGCTCTCGCGAAGTTAACCATTTGTTAAGATCCGAGACCAAATTGCGGCAACATTGTGCTACTCCCTGTCTGGGAAATTGGGATGGGACGACGGGGATGATCATCAAATCGTTGACGCAACACACGCTGAACCGACATGCCGCACGGGCGCTTGGAATCTTAGGGGCATATTGGGCAAGTTTGGCCACGCAAGGCGAGTTGCCTTTGTGGTCCGATGTGGACCCCAGCCAAATCCAAGACGCGCTGGATCATGCGTTCTTGGCGGAACGATTTGGGCAGTGCCATGCCCGCATCCGAGTGGCAGGCGGCGGGGTCGAGGACATGGCGGGCAAGCCCTGCTCTGGCCTTCCCCTTAGCCTGCTGATCCGCGCCAGTGACCGTGCTGCATTCACCGACGCCGTGAGCACCTGTTGCACCACAGGTTACCCGCTAGAAATAGCCCTGACATCCTGCCCTGACGTGGACAATGGCGATGTGTCGGCCCGAATGGTTCTATACCCGCTGCGCGACACCACAGGGCGTGTCACGCAGTTCCTTGGTGGGCTGGCACCGGTGGGCGACGCGATTGCAAAATCCGGTCAGTTTGGCATGGAAACGGTCACCTTCCACCCAGCCCCGACACGCCGCCCGCATCTGCGGCTTGTCGTCGACAACAAATGAACATGGTAATCCCGGCAGAGCTGGCCTTCGCACTTGGTGTCGAAGCAAAACACATAAGAACTTCCGAACGCAATGTCGGGTTCGAGCCCAGACTTAGCTGGTTTCTGCTTGGCGACGAAGGTCTTGCAGCCGAACCTTCTGCCGCCCTTCTTCGTCAAAGTTTTCCGGCGAGAGCCACTCTTTGAAGGCGGACCGACACAGAGGCCACTCGCTTCGTAGAATGGAAAACCATGCAATATCGCGCTGCCAGTTGTCATAGACCAGTGCGTTTCGCCACGTTCCCTCATGTTTGAAACCAAGGTTAAGTGCCGCGCGGAACGAGCCTTCGTTTTGAGCCTGACAGCGCCAGACAAGCCGCTCATACCGCAAGTCATCCATTCCCAAACACATCAGCAGAAAGATTGCCTCACGCGCTTCGCGTGACCCTTGAAGGGACGGCGCAAACCAGATGCTGCCTATCTCAAATGCACCATCATTCTGATAAACATCGCAAATTGACAGCCAACCTTCCGCACGGCTTTCCTTGCCGATCACCGCCCAGAACGGTTGGTCCTCACGCGCACTCAAGTCCGCAATAAGCTCGGAAAGGTGTTCACGCGTTTGAAACGGTCCGTAGCGCAGGTAGGTGAAGCTATCCGGCGCAGCACTCGCGTAAAACCAAAGGTCGTCAATGTGCACTTCAGAAAGCGGTTCCAAGTGCACATACTTACCAGAAAGGTTTGTTTTTTCAGGAAAGTCCCAAGGACCATGATCAATAGCATTGCCGAGGGACAAAGTTTGTTACCTTCCAAAAACAAATCGCAACGAACGAATGCCACTGTTGCGGCGATTTCTCAACGCCGGCTTTGGCAGCAACACAGGCAAAACACACATATACTCCCAAGGATATCTTCCAGAAGTTTTTGCTTAACACAGCGGTACTCAAGAAACCTGACCTCGCTGGAGGATGCACAATGAAATGCAAAGGGCGGCCCCGAAGAGCCGCCCCATTTCAAAGTCGTTTTGGACGATCAGCCCGCCTTGGACGCGACCTGTGCTTCGCGGCGCGATGTCAGTTCTTCAGCAACGAGGAACGCAAGTTCCAGCGACTGAGACGCGTTGAGGCGCGGATCGCAGGCTGTGTGGTAGCGGTCGCTCAGGTTTTCCTCGCTCACCGCCCGGACACCTCCGGTGCATTCGGTCACATCTTGACCGGTCATTTCGAAATGCACACCACCGGGAACGGTGCCCTCAGCGTTATGGATTGCAAAGAATTCTTTGACTTCGCGCAGAACCGACTCGAACGGACGTGTCTTATAGCCGGTCGAAGACTTGATCGTGTTGCCATGCATCGGATCACAGACCCACGTGACGTTTGCGCCTTCTTCGGCCACGGCCTTAATTAAGCGCGGCAGATGTTCGCCCACCTTGCCCGCACCGAAACGCGCGATCAGGGTCAGTTTGCCCGCTTCGTTTTCGGGATTCAATTTGGACATCAGCACTTTGAGGTCTTCAGCAGTGGTTGTCGGACCACATTTCAACCCAACCGGGTTCAGCACGCCACGCGCGAATTCAACATGCGCGCCATCCGGCTGACGGGTACGGTCACCGATCCAGATCATGTGACCCGAGCCGGCCAACCATTTGCCAGAGGTCGAATCCTGACGGGTCAGCGCTTCTTCATACTCAAGCAAAAGCGACTCATGGCTGGTGTAGAAATCCACCGTCTGCAGCGATGGCTCGCGGTCGGAATCCAGACCCGCTGCCTTCATGAAGTCCAGCGTATCGCCAATCCGGTTGGCCATATCGCGGTACTTTTCCGATTCCTCGCGGTCAGTGAAGCCCAGAGTCCACTGGTGGACTTGATGGACATCGGCATAGCCACCTGTCGAAAACGCGCGCAGCAGGTTCAGCGTTGCGGCTGCCTGCGTGTAGGCCTGCAGCATCTTGGCGGGATCGGGAATCCGCGCATCGGGTGTGAAGGCGAGTTCGTTGATGATATCACCACGGTAGCTGGGCAGTTCCACGCCATCGACGACTTCGGTCGGCGCCGAGCGCGGCTTGGCGAATTGGCCCGCCATGCGGCCCACCTTGACCACGGGCACCTTGGCACCGAAGGTTAGAACCATCGCCATCTGCAACATCACCTTGAATGTGTCGCGGATCGCGTTTGCGCTGAACTGATCGAACGCCTCGGCACAGTCGCCGCCTTGCAGAAGGAACGCATCGCCACGCGACGCAGCGCCAAGTGCCTTTTTAAGCTTCCGCGCTTCGCCCGCAAATACGAGCGGCGGATACTTCGACAGCTGGGCCTCTACAGCCTCCAGCTTTGCCTGATCCATATAGTCAGGCATCTGCACCCGCGGTTTTGCGCGCCAGCCTGATTTTTGCCACTCGGTCATCGTCTCTACTCCGGTCAATCCAAGTAAGTTAGCGTTAGCGGGCCTGCTATACAGAAACCACCCCGGTCTGACCAGACAGGAATCGCCCTCCGATGCCTTGACCCGGCGCGTCACTTCTGACCTTGTGACCTGCAACGTGCCGAAGAGCACCGCTGAAGGTTCAAAATTCAATGTTACCGACACGCCAGACTGTTGAACTCGACCATGTCCCAAGCCGTCCGCGACGGTTTGCGTTCGTCTTGTTGCCTGAATTTACCATGCTTTGTTTTTCGGCGGCGGTGGAATCCCTTCGGATCGCCAATCGCATGGCGAACCGTAAACTTTACGACTGGACCATCATTGGCGAAGGCGGAGACGAAATCACCTGCTCGGCAGGCGTGTCTTTTCGACTGGATTCCGACCTGATCGAGATGAGCCGTGATGACGTTGTCATCCTTTGCGGTGGCATCGACGTGCAAAAAGCCACCACCAAACGCGTGATCAACTGGCTGCGCCGCGAAGCCCGTCGCGGCATTGCGATCGGCGGATTGTGCACCGCGGCCTATTCGCTTGCCGCTGCTGGATTGCTGGATGGCAAACGCGCGACCATCCACTGGGAAAATCAGGACAGCTTTACCGAAGAATTCCCCGAAGTGACGCTGACCAAATCGATCTTCGTGGTCGATGGCAGCCGCATCACCACCGCTGGCGGCACAGCATCTGTGGACCTGATGCTCAAGATGATCGCAGACGATCACGGCGAAGAACTGGCGGGGGCGGTTGCCGATCAATTGATCTACAACTCGATCCGAACCGATCAGGACACGCAACGCCTTTCCGTTCCGACCCGCATTGGCGTGCGCCATCCGAAACTGTCCAAAGTCATTCAGATGATGGAGCAAAACATCGAAGAACCAATCAGCCCGTCGGTGCTGGCCCAGCAGGTCGGCATGTCGACCCGCCAATTGGAGCGTTTGTTCCGCCGTTACCTCAGCCGCAGCCCCAAGCGCTATTACATGGAACTGCGGTTACAAAAGGCGCGCAACCTGTTGATGCAAACGGACATGAGCGTAATCAACGTCGCGCTTGCCTGTGGCTTTGCGTCTCCGTCGCATTTTTCTAAATGCTACCGTGCGCATTACGAAACGACGCCCTACCGGGAACGCGGCGCACACGCGTCCAGGCTATCTGTTTGACACTGCGTTTCGCCGACGAAAAGCCAACATGCTAAGACACGTGGCTCTGCACGTCAGTTGCAAGTCAGTATCAACCGCAAATTCAAGGGCTTGAGCGATCTGCCCACGACTTGTAAAGCGCCCCTAGCCAAAGGGGAACGCCATGTCTGCCGCGATCAAACTCGCTGTTGGTAGCCTGCTCGTCGGGGTCGTCGTGCTGGGTCTGAAGGCAATCGCTTGGTGGATCACCGGGTCTGTGGCACTTTTGTCCGACGCGCTGGAAAGCACCGTGAACCTGACCACCGCCTTCGCGGCACTGATCGCCATAAAGGTGGCGCAACGTCCAGCCGATGCCAATCATCCTTTTGGTCATCACAAGGCCGAATTCTTCAGCGCGGTGTTGGAAGGCGTGATGATCATCATTGCCGCCTTGTTCATCCTACGCGAAGCCTATGACGGGTTGATGTCCCCCCGCGCGCTTGATGCGCCTATTGAAGGCCTGCTCGTCAACGGGGTTGCCACAGCCCTAAACGCAGCTTGGGCAATGGTTCTGGTGCGTCAGGGACGGAGGCTCAAATCCCCTGCCCTTGTGGCCGATGGCAAACACCTATGGACTGATGTTTTGACCTCGTGTGGGGTCGCCATCGGTGTGCTTGCGGCCTTTGTCACCGGCTGGTGGGTGTTCGATCCGATCATGGCGGCGCTGGTGGCGGTCAACATCCTGTGGTCCGGATCGCGGGTGGTGAAAGAGTCACTAAGCGGTCTTATGGACGAAGCTGTGCCCGAAACCACGCTATTGCAAATCCGCAAGGCCATTTCAGCAAAAGCCCACGGCGCAGTTGAAGCGCATGATCTTCGGACCCGACATGCAGGCAAAGTGACGTTTGTCGAATTTCACCTCGTCGTGCCCGGGGACATGACCGTGTTCGACGCACACGAGATCTGCGACCGCATCGAAGCGGCCATCGGCAAAGCGGTGCCAGACAGTCGGGTCACCATCCATGTCGAGCCTGAGCACAAACAGAAACACACCGGAATAGTCATTCTCGACTGACGCCGTGGGTGTGGCGATCTGCCTGTCGGCGCAACCCGCAACTGGCGGTGCTAGACTACAATTCAGTCATATTCCGTCGTTAAAAAAGCACACACTCGTGAAATGCTAATTAGGCGCTCCGTATGGCCACGATTTTTGACCTCATCGAGGTCACAAATATCAGTCCTGACACAACATATTCGGCTCTTCAGGGAAACTACCTTGGGGTTGTCGATGGCATGGTGTCAGCCGAACTCGATGACGGCGAATTCGATGAAGGCGACATCGTCACGATCGGTGGCGTCAAATACGCGATTACCCTTATCCAGGAACCCACCAGCAGTGGCCGCTTCACAACGACGGATGGCACCAACCTCAGCTTCAATAAGCAATCGGAGTCAAACCTCGATGCTGTCTTTCTGACGCTGTCCAACGGGGTAGATACACGATACTTCATCGTCCCGAACGACAGCTACGGCGACATGTCGATCAGCGAAATCCGCACAGGCAGTCTAGACGACGTGGGGGGAAATGACGCTGCCATCATCTCGACCACGGACCATTCTGTGTCGGTCGTGTGCTTTGCCAATGGGACCTTGATCGAAAGTGCAGACGGGCGCCACTTTCCCATCGAGGCTTTGAAAGCAGGCGACAAGGTGCGTACGCTGGATCATGGATTACAGCCCATAACTTGGACCGGGTTTCGGTCGATTGGCGTGGCCCAACTTATGGGCCTGCCTCACTTGCGGCCCGTACGCATTTGCCAAGGCGCGCTTGGTCAAGGAACACCCAAGCTTGATTTGTTCGTCTCGCAGCAACATCGCGTTCTTGTTCGCTCGAGCATCGCCGAAAGAATGTTCGGCAACCGGGAGGTTCTGGTTGCGGCCAAGAAATTGGTCGGACTTGACGGGATCGCGGTGTCACAATCCTTTGCGCCACTCAGCTATCACCACCTGATGTTCGATCGTCACGAGATTATTTTTGCGAACGGCGCCTTGTGCGAAAGCCTTTATCCAGGCCCGCAAGCGATCAGGACGCTGAACGAGATCGTTCAGACAGCGGGCAACAGCGTGGCTGGGATTGCAGATGGTGCGCAGACCTTTCGACCAGCCCGTATTTTTGCAACTGGGCCGAAAGCGGAAAAACTTGCGCGACGTCACAAGAAAAACGATCGCACAATTTGCGGCACTTCCATGCCACGGGCTGTTCCGAGGCCCGGATCTCGGGGCTGACGCGCTCAGGCCCTATGAGCTTTCGCACCGTATGCGAATTCGAAAAACTAGCTTCTTGGACCAGCCATCCGATAAAGCGCACCATTGCCCACGCTCAGGAACCACAGCGCCCCGTCTGGTCCTTGCCGGACATCGCGAACGCGCTGGGTGCTGTCGCCACGGATCTGTTCTACCTCGCGCAGGGGGGAACCTGACAATCGGGCGATGTAGTCGAATTTCAACGACCCTGCGAACATATCACCAGACCAGCCCCGGATCGGACCGTCATTATAAAAGCTCAATCCTGAAGGGGCGATAGACGGGTCCCAATGGGTCACAGGCTGTTCCAATCCCGGTTTTGCGGTGCCTTCGCCAATTTTACGACCCGAATAGTGCGTACCGTAGGAGATCACTGGCCAGCCGAAATTCGCACCCTTTTGAATACGGTTCACCTCGTCCCCGCCGCGTGCGCCGTGTTCGGTAATCCAAAGCTGACCGTTTCTATCCAAAGCGGCACCTTGCGGGTTGCGGTGGCCGTATGACCAGATCTCGGGCTGAACGCTTGCGGTGTTCACGAACGGGTTGTCCGAAGGCACCGCACCGGTCTTTGTGATGCGCAAGATCGATCCGTTGTGCAGGCTGCGATCCTGTGCGGTGTCGTCAGACCCACGATCCCCGACCGTGACAAACAACGTACCATCCTGCGCCTCGACAAGACGTGACCCGAAGTGCCGACCACCGCTGGAGCCCGGTGCGATCTCGAAAATCGTGGCATGATCGCTCAGCGACGCGCCGTCCGCGCTCAACACAGCCTTGGTGACCGCCGTACCGCTACCGCGCCCCTGCCTTTTGGCATGGGAAAAGAACAGCGTGCGGCTTTGCGCGAAGTCGCGCGGGACCAAAACGTCCAACAAACCGCCCTGCCCGTCCGCTAGAACCTGCGGTGGATTGCGCAGCACCACCACCCCTGCGCCCGGCGTCACCAAAAGAACGCGACCCTCGCGCTCTGTCAGCACGATTTTACCATCCGGTAAAAAACCGAACCCCCACGGTTCATCAAGCCCGGTCACAACCGCAGAAACCTCCATTTTGCCAGCACTGGTCTGAATGGTTTCCGTCGACACCTGTGCAAGCGCAGGTGAAAACGCTGCAAATGAGATCAAGATCGCCAGGGAAAGGGTCAGACTGCGAAAGGTATACATCGGGCATGTCTCCATTCGGGTTGCGCTTGCTTGAAATAAGTGTAGCTGCCCCAACGGCAACCGCGCTTACGAAGTCGTGAGCGGCTCCAGCGCAACTGAAAAAGAATTAGAGTGGGTCAAGTTTTTCAAATAAATACCTGAAAAACAATAAAACGTGGGCTGCCCCCAAGAATGCGATGGGTCTTTTCTTTTCCCTGGCATCTGAATATCGTTCGCGCCAGAACACAGCGATGTTCCAACATGGGAGAACAATTATGAAAAAGTTTCTGACAGCCACAGCGGCTGGCGCATTGATGGCAAGCACTGCTTTTGCAGGCAGCCATTCGAACGAGATCAAGATGGGTATCATTCTGGGTTTCACCGGCCCGATTGAATCCATCACCCCTGCCATGGCAACTGGTGCCGAAATGGCGATCCAGGAAGTGTCTGACAGCGGCAAGCTGTTGGGCGGGGCGACCGTTTCAGCAGTCCGTGCAGATTCGACCTGCGTCGACAGCGCAGCGGCAACTGCCGCAGCTGAGCGTCTGATCACCTCTGACGGCATCAGCGCGATGATGGGCCCGGATTGTTCGGGTGTGACAGGTGCCGTTCTTGCCAACGTGTCCGTTCCCAATGGCATGGTAATGATTTCGCCGTCCGCCACTTCGCCCGCGCTGTCGGTTGCCGAAGACAACGGCCTCTTCTTCCGCACAGCGCCCTCTGACGCACGTCAGGGTGCCGTTCTGGCGGATATCATGATCGAAAAAGGCATCACCAGCGCCGCGGTGACCTATACCAACAACGACTACGGCAAAGGTTTTGCGGATGCGTTCCAGGCTGCATACGAAGCGGCTGGCGGATCGGTGACCCTTTCGGCACCGCATGAGGACGGCAAAGCGGACTATTCGGCCGAAGTGGGTGCTCTGGCCTCTGCCGGTGGCGATGCTCTGGTTGTTCTGGGCTATGTCGACCAAGGCGGCGCAGGCGTCATTCAAGGCGCGCTCGATACTGGCGCGTTCGACATGTTTGCAATGGGCGACGGCATGATCGGCGATGCGCTTACCGAGCGTTTTGGTGACGATGTTGCAGGCATGATCGGCACCGCGCCGGGGTCTGACAATGAGGGCGCCGCAATGTTCGCTGAAATGGCAACAGCCGCAGGGATCGACGGCACATCGGTTTACTCTGGTGAATCGTATGACGCTGCAGCGCTGATGCTGTTGGCAATGGCGGCGGCTGACTCAAAAGACCCTGCTGACTACCAGTCGCATGTCTTCCATGTGGCAAACGCACCGGGCGAGCCGATCCTTCCGGGTGAATTGGGCAAGGCGCTCGACATCATCGCGGGTGGCGGCGATGTGGATTACCAAGGTGCAACAGGCGTCGAGCTGGTTGAACCGGGCGAAGCCGCTGGCTCTTACGCGGAATACACCGTTGAAGGCGGCGCGCTGAAGGTCGTTGGCTACCGCTAAGCCGTCTATGGCAACCAACACCAAGCGGCGCGGGAGGTTTCTCGCGCCGCTTCACTATTAAAAGGCGGGCCGGACAACACCGCCACAGGGATACACGATGATCGAGGTGAAAAACCTTCACCGCCATTTCGGCGGTTTCCGAGCCGTTGATGGCGCGACGCTCGAAATCGAGACCGGGTCCATCACCGGACTGGTTGGTCCAAATGGCGCAGGAAAAACCACGCTTTTCAATGTCGTGGCGGGCGTTCTTCCACCAACCTCAGGGCAAGTCTTCATGGCAGGTGAGGACATCACTGGATTGCCGCCGCACACGCTGTTTCACAAAGGGCTGCTCCGCACCTTCCAGATCGCGCATGAGTTCAGTTCCATGTCCTGCCGCGAGAACCTGATGATGGTTCCGGGCGGACAGACGGGCGAGACGCTCTGGAACACATGGTTCGGGCGCAAACGCATTGCCGACGAAGAGCGCGCTTTGCGGGCCAAAGCGGATGAGGTGTTGGAATTCCTGACCATCGAACATCTGGCCGATCACAAGGCGGGTCAGGTGTCTGGGGGTCAGAAGAAGCTGCTGGAACTGGGCCGCACCATGATGGTGGATGCGCGGATTGTTTTCCTCGACGAGGTCGGCGCAGGTGTGAACCGCACCCTGCTTAACACCATTGGCGACGCGATTATCCGGCTCAACAAGGAACGCGGCTATACGTTCTGCATGATTGAGCACGACATGGATTTCATCGGGCGGCTGTGTGACCCGGTGATCGTCATGGCCGAAGGCAAAGTGCTGTCAAAAGGCACGATTGACGAGATCAAAGCGGACGAACGCGTGATCGAGGCCTATCTGGGCACCGGTCTCAAGAACAAGGAAGCGGTGGGATGAGCGGCAACCCGTATCAGGACGACCGTGGCAACAAGGACGCGTCGATCACCAACCCACACGGTCAGGGCTCGCTAACCGCCTCGGGCACGCACGTGCGGGCTATGCCGGGCGGTGATGGGCCATTCCTGATCGGCGAGAACATGACCGGTGGATACGGCAAGGCCGGACCCGATATCCTGCACGGCTGTACCATTGCCGTGGAGAAAGGCGAAATCGCGGTGATCGTCGGCCCCAATGGGGCAGGAAAATCGACCGCGATGAAGGCGGTCTTCGGAATGCTGGACCTGCGCGAAGGCCGCGTGCTGCTGGATGGTGAAGACATCACCCAACTGACGCCACAGGCGCGGGTGCGGCATGGCATGGGGTTTGTGCCGCAGACCTCGAACATCTTTACGTCGATGACGGTGGAAGAGAACCTCGAGATGGGGGCGTTCATCCGCGAAGATGATTTCCGCAAGACAATGGAACAGGTCTACGATCTATTCCCCATTCTGCGCGACAAGCGAAACCAACCCGCTGGCGAATTGTCGGGTGGACAGCGCCAGCAAGTGGCCGTCGGTCGTGCCTTGATGACCCAGCCCAAGGTGCTGATGCTGGATGAGCCGACGGCGGGTGTGTCGCCCATCGTGATGGACGAGCTGTTCGACCGGATCATCGAAGTGGCACGTACGGGCATTTCCATTCTGATGGTGGAACAGAACGCGCGGCAGGCGCTGGAGATCGCGGACAAGGGGTATGTGCTGGTTCAGGGTGCGAACGGCTATTCCGGCACCGGCAAGGATTTGCTGGCCGATCCGGATGTGCGTCGGTCGTTCCTCGGGGGTTAATATGCAGAAACGGCTCTACATCACTACGCTTTCGGCTTTTCTTTATTCGAGCCCAGTTCATGCGGAGATCGAGATCGTGTGCAATTTCAGCTTAATGACCAAATCGAGCGACGCGGTTGAGAGTTCATTTCCGGGACCCATTACCGCCATTGGTTCGAACCTCCCACCACTGGTTGTGGAGCGGAAACCACATGAAGGGTTACTCGAAATTCCCGGCGACGAGGGTGTGCGGCATTTCTTGCTAGTTCAACAAAGCCGCGAAACGTTCGTCAGTATTGTCACTGTTCTGCCTGACGGGAGGGGTGTGAAAACATCGCATTGGGGAGACCCCGCAAATTCTGACACAGAATTGCGATCAGACTCCGACGTAGGCACATGCGAGGTGATCGAATAATGGATTTCCTGAACGGTATCGTGGCACTGGCCAATTTCGTCCTGATCCCAGCGATTGCCTATGGCAGCCAGTTGGCGCTGGGCGCGCTTGGGGTGACGCTGATCTACGGCATCCTGCGGTTTTCCAACTTTGCCCATGGAGACACGATGGCGGTGGGCACAATGGTTACGGTGCTGGCCACATGGGGCTTGCAGGCGATGGGCGTCAGTCTTGGGCCGCTTCCGACAGCATTGTTGGCGATCCCGGTAGGTATCCTCGGGGCCACCGCGCTGGTGCTGCTGACGGACAAGTATGTCTACAAGTTCTACCGCGCGCAAAAGGCCAAGCCGGTTATTCTTGTGATCGTGTCGATGGGGGTGATGTTTATCTACAATGGGTTCACGCGCATCATCATTGGGCCAGACGATTACCGCTTTGCAGATGGTGAACGGTTCGTGATTTCGGCACGGACGTTCCGCGAAATGACAGGACTTGCCGAGGGTCTTGCGTTGCGCACGACGCAGGTGATTACCGTAATCACTGCAGTGGTCGTGGTGGCCGCGCTTTTTTGGTTCCTGAATAAGACGCGCACTGGAAAGTCCATGCGGGCGTTTTCCGACAATGAGGATCTGGCGCTTTTGTCTGGCATCAACCCCGAACGCGTCGTGTTGGTGACGTGGTTGATCGTGGCGTCGTTGGCCACAGTTGCAGGGGTTCTTTACGGGCTCGACAAATCATTCAAGGCCTTCACCTACTTTCAACTTTTGCTGCCAATCTTCGCTGCGGCCATTGTAGGAGGCTTGGGCAATCCGCTGGGTGCGATTGCAGGCGGATTTGTGATCGCGTTTTCGGAGGTGGGGATCACCTATGCGTGGAAAAAGGTCATGGTCTATCTAATGCCCCCTGCCCTTGAGCCGGACGGCTTGGTGCAGATCCTGAGCACAGAATACAAATTTGCAGTCAGCTTTGTGATCCTTGTGATTGTGCTGCTGTTCCGACCGACCGGTCTGTTCCGGGGGAAATCGCTATGAGAACTGTTCTGCTTTTCGCGGCTGTGGCCTGTCTCATACTGGGAACCGGGTTTCTGCAAAGCTGGAACTCTGCGTTGCTGATCCTGAACATGGGTTTGATCAGCGCTGTGATGGCGCTGGGCGTGAACCTGCAATGGGGGCTGGCGGGGCTGTTCAACGTTGGTGTTATGGGCTTTGTGGCGCTTGGCGGTTTGGCGGTTGTGCTGATTTCGATGCCGCCTGTGGGTGCTGCATGGCAGGCTGGTGGCGGCGGCATCCTGCTTGGCCTTGTGTTGGGCGCTGCGACCATTGTGGCGGCAGTGCTGTTCTGGGCGCGCACATCGGGCAAGCTGCGCGGCTGGGGCACAGCGGGGGTGATGCTGATCGGCATGGTGATCTACCGGATGGTGCTTGATCCTTCGGTCGAAGCGGTCGAAGCGGTGGATCCGGCGCTGGCGGGATACTTGGGCGGGTTGGGCCTGCCGGTGTTGCTGGCGTGGCCTGTCGGTGGCGTTCTGGCGGCGGGAGCGGCCTATGTGATCGGCAAGACGGCGCTGGGCTTGCGATCAGACTACCTAGCCATTGCGACGCTGGGGATTGCCGAAATCGTGATTGCCATCCTCAAGAACGAAGACTGGCTGGCGCGTGGGGTTAAGAACGTCATTGGCCTACCCCGTCCGGTGCCATACGAGGTCGATTTGCAAAACGATCCCGCCTTTGTGGAACGCGCAGCCGGCTTTGGGTTGGATGGGACAACGGCCTCGACGCTTTACGTCAAGATCGAATACGGGCTGCTGTTCGCGGCAGTGCTTATCGTGCTGCTGGTGCTGTCTCAGCTTGCCCTAAACAGCCCGTGGGGCCGGATGATGCGCGCCATCCGCGACAATGAAACCGCAGCCCGCGCAATGGGCAAGGATGTGACCGCGCGGCACCTACAGGTATTTGTGCTGGGTTCGGCCATTTGCGGCATCGCTGGCGCGATGATGACAACGCTGGACGGGCAATTGACGCCGGGAAGCTACCAACCGCTGCGCTATACTTTCTTGATCTGGGTGATGGTGATCGTCGGCGGATCGGGCAACAACCTAGGCGCGGTGCTGGGCGGGTTCCTGATCTGGTTCCTTTGGGTACAGGTGGAACCAATGGGCCATTTGCTGATGTCGCTGATTACAGCGGGTATGGCGGACGGGTCTTGGCTCAAGGCGCATCTTTTGGACAGCGTGCAGCATATGCGCCTGTTGACCATGGGAATCATCCTACTGCTGGTTCTACGGCTGAACCCCAGAGGGTTGTTGCCGGAACGCTAATTGACCTCCGCGTCGTATGAGACCTTTCGCCAAGAGACGGCGCGGAGATATGCCCTTAGTCTGACCTTACAGGCAGATGTTCGCCGCGTTTGCCTTACTGATGGCAGAAGAGAGCAGTCCCATGCGTGACATTCCAACAACCGAGCTGACCGCACTTGTGGTGGATGACCATCCACTTTTTTGCGATGCGCTAATGTTGACGCTCCGCTCGATCGCCGATTTTGCTGAAATTCAAACCGCCGGCACAATGGACGCCGCACTGGACAAAGTTAGCACTGATACAGATTTTGACCTCGTTCTGCTTGATCTGAACTTGCCGGATGTCAACGGACTGGACGGATTGGTACGATTGCGAACTGCGGCACCGAAATCCACCATCCTCATCGTGTCATCTATGGCAGATAACCGTATGATCAGCCATGCGCTTAAAGCTGGAGCAAATGGGTTTGTACCCAAGCACTCACAGCGCGCGGTGTTTCGCAAAGCGTTTGATGCGGTACGCGAGGGGCAATCCTTTGTGCCAGACGGCTACATTGACCCTCAGGGACAGGACACAGGCCGCGATGCACCGGAAGAAGCACTATCGCGTCTGGCATCGCTTACCAATCAGCAGGCCCGGATTCTTAATCTGATCTGCGAAGGTAAGCTGAACAAACAGATCGCATTTGATCTGTCGATTGCCGAAACCACTGTAAAAGCACATGTCACAGCCATCATGCGCAAGCTGGGGGTACACAGCCGGACGCAGGCGGTGCTCATCGCACAAGAGGCCCGCTTCAACCGAGTCTTGCCAAGCGACGCATGATCCTCCTATCATCCACGACAGCCAACACGTGGGAACCAAAGAATGGAAGGAAGCCAGGTTTTTCCTGAGGCCGAACGTTCTGAGACCGCCGTGGAGGTCATAGCAGTTGCGCAAGTGCGTTGCGATGACCCCGACTCTGCAGACCAAATAGTCAGACAACTTGGACCGGGACCTTTCGAGCTTGTCTGTCTGTTTGTGTCTCCGGAGGCGGATTTCACGGCGTTGGTCAATGCCACCGCACACCTGTTTGGGGACGCGGACGTTTTGGCGTGCACAACAGCCGGAGAAATCGGGCGCGCGGGCTATGAGGAAGACCAAATCATTGCGGTCGCCTTTCGCAAAAAACACTTTAAAGCCCTGACATATGCAATTGAAGACCTTGATAAAATAGAAGAACAGGCCGTCGCAGACGCATTGATCCAAGCGCGACTGACGCTGACCCAGAAAACCCAAGACTGGAGTTCTGAATTCGCATTCCTGATGGTGGATGGTCTTAGCCTGCGCGAAGAGCAACTGACCGCATTCCTGTCTGCTGGTCTGGGGCCAACACCGTTGTTTGGCGGATCGTCTGGGGATGGGACGCGCTTTGGCCAGACATGGCTCGCACGGAATGGCGATGTCCTTCAAAACGCGGCGATCGTTGTTGTGGTGCGCTGTGACAGGCCGGTAAGAGTGTTCAGCCTTGATCACCTCGTGCCGACCGAGCAGCGAATGGTGGTGACGTCGGCATCCCCCGAAGAGCGAATTGTGCACGAGATCAACGCAGAGCCGGCTGCACTTGAATACGCCCGCCTGTTGGGATTGGATCCGCATCAACTGGACCAATTCACCTTTGCAGAACACCCGGTGGTCGTGCGCCTGGGAGATGCGCACCACGTCCGCGCCATTCAGCAGGTCAAGGAAAACCACGATCTGGTGTTCTTTTCGGCCATCAACGAAGGAATGGTCCTGACGTTGGCAACCCATGATGACATCGTCGCCCATCTGGACCGAGGGCTGAGCGACTTGGGTAAACTTGACAAGCCCGAGTTCATCTTGGGCTGCGATTGCATCCTACGCCGAATTGAGGCGGGGCGTTTGCAAAAAGCGCGTGCCGTTTCGGACGTGCTAAGTGCACATCACGTTGTAGGGTTCTCCACCTACGGCGAACAGATCGGTGCCTTGCATGTGAACCAGACCTTAACTGGCGTGGCGATCTACCCCCCATCCATCGACGAGGCCACCAGTGTCCCTGATTGACCCCAGTGACAGTTTAGAACGCCAGAACGAGAAGCTGCTCAAGATTGCCGATAGTCTGATGCGGCGAGTTGAATATGGCACATCGCAGTCCGGCGCCGCCTATGCTCAGTTTGAACGCGCTGCATTGCTGGAAAAACGTGTTCGCGAACGGACGCTTGAGCTTGAGCGGACTCTGGATCTTTTGCATGACGCAAATGCCCAGCTTGGCCGCGCAAATGCCGAGACCGAAGCGGCGCGCCGGAACTTGGCGGATGCGATTAAGACAATTTCAGAAGGTTTTGCGCTGTTTGATCCAAACGATGATCTCGTGATGTGCAACTCGCGTTTTTGCCGTGATTTCCGGGATACGGCGAACGATCTGAAACCCGGTCTGGCGTTTGATAGCTACGTGGATCGGGTCAGCCGGTCCGAATATCTGCACCTCCCTGAGCATCAGGACCGAAACACTTGGGCCAAACTGCGCCGTCAACGCCATAAGGACCGACGGGTGATGTTCAACGTGCAACTGACCCACGATCGGTGGTTGCAGGTGTCAGAACACCGCACGGCCAACGGTGGAACGGTGGTTTTACAGACCGACATCACCGACATCATGCGGGTCGAGCGGCAGGAACAAGCCAAGCTGCGAGACAAACAGACACGAATGATCCGTGCTACCTTGGACCACCTGAATCAGGGTGTGTGCATATTCGACGAAAACGCACAACTGGTGGGCTGGAACCAAAAACTGGGCAGCCTGCTGTCGATTCCCGCGCGTCGGCTGCGCATTGGTGCATCATTCATCGGGCTATTGGATGATCTGGATGACACGTTCCAATTCACCCGAGGAATCGACAGAACGTCTTTCCGGCGTTGGGCGACCTCGGAAGGTTTGCGCCAACCGGTGTCTTTTGAAGTGCAACGTGGTGACAACATCGTACTTCACATCTTTGGGCGCGCGATGCCGGACCGGGGATTTGTGATTTCGTGTACGGACGTCACCGCGGAACGCGAGGCAGCACAAAAACTTTACGAATTGAACGAGATCCTTGAACAGCGGGTTATGGAACGCACGTTGGAACTGGAGGATGCGTTGAGTGCGGCCGAGCGGGCAAACGCATCCAAATCCCGCTTTGTGGCCGCAGCAAGCCACGACCTGCTTCAGCCCCTATCGGCGGCCAAACTTTTTATGGCGTCACTATCCGACAAGATCGAGACACCCAACGAACAAGCTGTGTTGGCCAAAGCTGAAACCGCCTTGGGCGCAGCGGAACAAATTATCGACGCGCTGCTTAACATTTCAAAGCTGGAATCCGATGGATTGAGCTTTGACATCCGCCCCGTGGCACTGCGCGAAATCTTCGATCCTTTGCGTGATGAGATGGAAATGATGGCCGAGAAAAACGGCCTGACTTTGCGGATTGTCGACAGCTCGCACGTGGTCGAGTCCGATCCAGCTTATCTGCGGCGGATCGTACAAAACCTGCTGACCAACGCTATTCGGTATACTGATACGGGTCGGGTGGTCGTCGGCGCGCGTCGCAATGGTGACTCCGCGCGAATTGAAGTCTGGGACACTGGGCCGGGCATCGCCGAGGAGGATCAGAACTCGATCTTCGAAGAATTCCGCCGACTGGACACCAAAGCCAGCAACAATGATGGTCTCGGGCTCGGTCTGGCCATTGTAGAACGCGCGTGTGCCCGGTTGGGACATCCGCTTGGCTTGTGGTCTGAACCGGGGCGTGGGTCGTGCTTTATGCTAAACGTGCCGCTTGCAAGGCACGCACAGCCACACATGCCTGTCAAATCAAGCAGTGCGTCGGCCATGAACCTGCTGAAATCGGGGTTGATTGTCTTGCTTGTGGAAAACGATCCGCAATTGCGCCGTGCGATGTCCATCTTGATTGAAAGCTGGGGCGTCAGCGTCATTGAAAGCGAAAACGCCGAAGACGCGCTGGACTTGATGGAAGACCTTCAAATCACACCTGATGCGTTGTTGTTGGATTACCAATTGGGCGAAGGTGCTTCTGGAACAGAGCTGTACGAAGAGCTGACACGCAGGTTGGGTCGCCTGCCCTGTGCCATCGTATCCGCAGAGCGGTCGTCACACTTACGGCAGGAAACAAAGCGCCTTGAGATAGAGTTGCTTCTGAAACCTTTGGATCGGGCAAAGCTGGTCGAATTCCTGCACGCGGCCGCGCGAGAAATCGCAAGCTGATCGCTACTCCGCCACCTTTTTTTCGGCACTGATGCCCGGCGCGACGAGATAGTCCTTCACCCGTTCCGCAATGGTGTCAGGCCAGCGCCGCGTCCGCAAAGCAACCGCCTCGGACAACACCAAGGTTCCCGTGATTGTCACACGGCTTTCCGCCCCTGTCGTTGCAGACAGTTCCAGCCACATGCTGCTTCGGCGCAATTCACGTACAGACAGGCGCCATGTCAGTCGGTCACCCAAACGACTGGGGGCCGGAAATTCAGCGCTGATATTTACAAAAGGCAACGACAGACCATCGCTGCCTTGGATCTGGCTCATCGGCCAATCTAGCGCCTCATCAAGCCAATTTTCGATAACGGTGTGCACCATTTCGAAATATCGAGGAAGGAAGACAATGCCAGAAGGTTCGCAATCGCGAAGCATGACATCGTGAACATATTGATATGCCGGCATTCCGGTTCGTCCTGTGATCGTCGCACTCGTCTGTTCGAAACAGCCAATTTCGCATTAGTATGCCAATGTATTCCAGAAGAACGATGCTCTTTTCAACAATTTTAGTCACGAACGCTCATTTCTGAGGCGCGACAAAAGTCGTAGATAAGAATTCGAACCAGGCTTACCGCGCTACAACAATATCCGCGCGTAGACCGCCCATGCTTTCGCTTTTGCCCAGTCGCAGCACCCCACCATGTGCCCGCGCAATATCAGCGGCGATGGCCAGACCTAATCCAACGCCCGACCCCTTGTCCTGATTTCGGGCCGGGTCCAACCGCACAAAAGGGCGCAGCGCCGCATCACGCTGGTCTGTCGCAATACCGGGGCCATCGTCCTCGATACGGATGCGTAGCGACTTTTCTGTCAAAACCACAGACACCTCGCACCGCGAACCATAGCGTTCAGCATTGCCGATCAAGTTCTCAATCGCGCGGCGCATCGCCATCTGACGCAACATCACACGCCCTGCCCCCAACGTTTCCACCAAGCGCACCGGAGTACCACTGCGCGAGCAATCGTTTACAACGCGCTGCACAAAATCTGGAATGTCCGTCGCTTCAGGTTGGGCACTGTCGGCGTTGCCCCGCGCGAAATCAAGGAAGGCGTCGATCAGTTTTTGCATGTCGTCAATATCACGTTCAAGCGGTTCGCGATCATCATCCTCCAGCATAGATACGGCCAGCCGCAACCGTGTGAGTGGCGTCCGCAGATCATGGCTGATCCCCGAAAGCATCATCGTGCGCTGTTCAATCTGGCGTTCGATCCGGGCCCGCATGTCAAGAAACGCGTGCCCGGCCGAGCGAACCTCAACAGCACCCGACGGGGAATACGGCACATGCCGCCCACGTCCAAAGGCCTCGGCGGCCTGTGCAAGCCGGGTGATGGGGCGCAACTGATTGCGCAGATAGAGGTACGCAATCACCGTGAGCAACGCGCCAAACACCACCATGTTGACCAGCAATTGGTGCGGATTCGACGCAGACGCCCGTTCGCGATCAAACTCGATAAGGGTAAGTGGCCCGTCACCCCGCTGGACCCAGACCAACACTGTCCAGTCATCAACCAGATGCGCGCGTTCAAAGCCAATCACATAAGTTCTCAATGTGCGGATAACGACGATGCCAGAAAAATCGTACCAGCGACGCAGATCGCGATCCGGAACCTCGTCCGACGAGGTCGGAAGAAAATCAAACCTCAGCGCGTCGTTGATGCCTTCATCTTGTTCCCGCTTCGGATCCAGCGTGGCGTTGATCTGACGTGCAATTTCGCGGCTCATTTGTTCGGTGACGCCTTCGAAATGACGCTGGACAAAAACCACAGACACGACCAATTGCAGCGCAACCACAGGGAGGAGCAGGATAAGTGCCGCGCGTCCATAAAGCCCGCGCGGCATGTAGCGTTTGAGCCATTCGAATGTCATGCGGTGACGCTACTCTACCAGATCGTAAAACGGAACGTCCCCGCGCGACAGGGATTGCATTTCCCAAGCGACACTGATGCTGTAGCCCCATGATGCAAGATCCTCAGCCCGATTTTCGCCCTGAACCCGGTGTTGCCGAACCCCTATCGCCGGGTTTGCGTCGTGTGCTTGCCCCGAATCCTTCACCGATGACCTTTCGTGGCACCAACACTTACCTGCTGGGAGACAGTGATCTTGCAGTTATCGATCCCGGACCGGACGACGCCAAACACCTGAACGCCATCCTTCAAGCAATTGGTTCTGATACGGTTTCCGCTGTGTTTGTCACGCATGCGCATGTCGATCATTCGCCCTTGTCACGCAAACTGGCCGACCACGTGAACGCGCCAATCTATGCGTTCTCGAACGCATCAGGAGGGCGCAGCTCGGTTATGCAGCACCTCGCAAAAAGTGGTCTTGTTGGGGGTGGCGAAGGGGTGGATGCAACGTTCCAACCCGACGTCCAGCTTGCCGATGGGGACGTTGTGAGTGGCGACGGTTGGAACCTGCGGGCGATTCACACGCCCGGTCATTTCGGCAACCATCTCAGCTTTGCTTGGGGCGATGTTTTGTTCTGCGGCGATCTGGTGATGGGATGGGCCAGTTCACTTGTCTCTCCGCCAGATGGCGATCTGACAGATTTCATGGGGTCTTGTCGGCGATTACAATCCGAACGCTGGTCAGTTTTCCATTCGGGACATGGCGCACCGATTGAAGACCCTGCTGCACGGCTGGACTGGCTGATTTCACATCGGTTGGCCCGCGAGGCCGCTGTGCTTAAGGCTTTGCAGAGGGGCCCGGCCACAAGCGCCGCCCTCGCCGCGCAGATCTACACCGATACACCCGCAGCGCTTATTCCCGCCGCTGCTCGAAATGTTCTGGCGCATCTCATTGATCTACATGGGAAAACCTTGGTTTCTCCGATTGGAGAACTGCACGCGGATGCACAATTCGTCCTGACGTGACGGCGATTACATTTTTTTCATAAAACCCTCTGGACGCGGTCCTGCACTGTTGCTAAACCCCGCCTCGTGTTCCGGCGTAGCTCAGCGGTAGAGCAGTTGACTGTTAATCAATTGGTCGTAGGTTCGATCCCTACCGCCGGAGCCAAAACTTCCAAGAAAGCAGTAGCTTAGATTATCTCGCATTATGCGGGCTTGGATGATTTTGGCGCTTTGATCAGCGCTAGCTTTATGACGGTGCAGTCATACGCGCCCATTTGCTACCCATGACTGTCACGTGTTCAAATCATCCTGCGCCCGCATCGAGATGTCTTGCGTAGACCTTTCAGGCTAGCGTCGTTGATAGGTGTCGCAGGTTTGTGCGGGAATGTCGCCCGTAACAATCAAAAGTTGCTGCACTGCTCTCAAACTGGACAAATCGGTCCACTTCCCGCAACGCTGTCCAAAACCATGCGGAGCTTCCATGTCCAACGATCCCCTTTTGCAACCCTATCAACTTAAGCACTTGACGCTGCGCAACCGCATAATGACCACCAGCCACGAACCAGCCTACCCAGAAGACGGCATGCCAAAAGCACGCTATGCCGCCTATCACGCTGAACGAGCTAAGGCCGGTGTGGCGCTTGCGATGACGGCGGGGTCCGCGGCTGTGTCAAAAGACAGCCCGCCTGTGTTTAATAACATCCTTGCTTACAAAGACGAAGTGGTGCCGTGGATCAAACACCTGACCGACGCCTGCCACGACCATGGCTGCGCGGTGATGATCCAGCTCACGCATTTGGGGCGCCGTACGACTTGGAACAAGGGTGACTGGCTGCCGTCCGTATCGTCATCGAAACACCGAGAACCTGCGCATCGGGCCTTCCCCAAGCTGGCCGAAGATTGGGACATTGAGCGCATCATCACCGATTTCGCAGATGCCACCGAGCGGATGAAAGAAGGCGGTATGGATGGGATCGAATTGCAGGTCTACGGCCACCTGCTTGACCAGTTCTGGTCGCCCCTGACCAACGATCTGGACGGGCCTTATGGGGGCCAGACGCTAGACAGTCGGATGAAGCTGCTGCTGGACGTGTTGACCGGCATCCGCAAACGGGTGGGCGACGACTTCATCGTAGGCCTGCGTTACACTGCGGACGAGGCCGAGGCGGGTGGCATCAGCCCTGACGAGGGGATCGAGATTTCCAAACGGCTGGCGGCGACAGGAATGGTGGATTTCCTGAACGTGATCCGGGGCCGCATCCACACCGATCCGGCGATGACCGATGTGATCCCGGTGCAGGGCATGAAGAACGCCCCGCATTTGGATTTTGCAGGCGCTGTGCGGGCTGCAACAGGAATGCCCACCTTTCACGCCGCCAAAATCCCCGATGTGGCAACCGCGCGCCATGCGGTTCAGGCTGGGCTATTGGACATGGTGGGCATGACCCGCGCGCATATGGCAGATCCACATATCGTCAAAAAGATCATGGAGGGGCGCGAAGACGACATCCGCCCCTGCGTCGGCGCGACCTACTGCCTTGATCGCATCTATGCGGCCGGTGAGGCCCTGTGCATTCACAATCCTGCCACTGGCCGCGAACTGACCATGCCACACGAGATCGCGCCTGCCGAAACTCGTAAAAAAGTGGTGATCGTTGGTGCTGGTCCGGCAGGGTTGGAAGCGGCGCGGGTGGCTGCCGAACGAGGCCACAACGTGACTGTGTTTGAGGCACAGCCCGATCCCGGCGGTCAGGTGCGACTAACCGCGCGAAACCCGCGCCGCCGAGAGATGATCAGCATCATAGACTGGCGTATGGCACAATGCGCTGCCCGCGACGTGGAATTCCGTTTTAATTCCTGGGCAGAAACTGAGGATGTGACCGCCCTCAAACCCGACGTTGTCATCATCGCCACTGGCGGCCTGCCGAATCTGGAACTCTTCGAAACCGGCAGCGAGAATGACCTCGTCACCTCGTCTTGGGACCTGATATCAGGCGATGTGAAGCCGGGTCAGTCAGTGCTGATCTATGATGAAAGCGGCGATCACCCTGCCCTCATGGCCGCCGAAGTTGCCGCAAGCGCGGGCAGCAGCGTTGAAGTCATGACCCCGGATCGCACCTTTGCGCCCGACGTTATGGCGATGAACCTCGTCCCCTACATGCGCGCGCTCCAAGACAAGGATGTCACCTTCACAGTAACCCAACGGCTGAAGGACGTGCAGCGCGAAGGCAATCGTCTGAAGGCAGTGATCGGCACGGATTACAGCGATCACACCAGCGAAAAGACCTATGATCAGGTGGTTGTGAATTACGGCACCATGCCGCTTGACGATTTGTATTTCGACCTCAAACCGCTGTCTTCGAACGGTGGCGCAGTGGATTACAACGCGCTGATCGAAAGCCAGCCACAGGTCGTAACGCGCAACGAAACAGGCACGTTCCAGTTGTTCCGCATCGGTGACGCGGTCAGTGCGCGGAACACGCACGCTGCAATTTATGATGCGCTGCGGTTGGTGAAGGACATTTGAGGCAAATCAGAGGCGCACTGTACCTAAAAACAAGAGACCGACCCAGCCTAGCCTATCCTGCCAGCAGTGTACCAAGCGCCATTGCAACAGCTGCTTGCGTTGGGTCGATCACAGGTATGCCCAGTTCTGCCTCAAGCGCTGCGCGATGCCGCGCCATCCCGGCACAACCAAGGATCACAGCACCCGCGCCTTGGGCCTTGAGGGACGTGCCAACCTCAACCAGTCGGACAAAGGTGCCCTGCCCCCGTGCGCTTTCATCGACACTCATGTTCAACGCGATCTCGCAGGCCAGCCGATCCAGAACCTGCATCCGTGCCATGTACCGACGGTGGCGCGGAATCGACCCGTCGGCCAGCGCAATGACCCCGAACCGGTCCGCCCGCGCCATGGCGGACAGCACACCACTTTCCTGTATGCCGAACACCGGTTGCGGTACCACTGACCGACACGTGTCGAGACCTGGATCTGAATAGCAGGCAATCACGAAAGCCCCCGCATCGGGGCGCGATTGCATGAGTGTGGCCAAAGGCAATATGACACTGTCGGAATCGCGTTGGCTTTCGATGCCGAACGGGCCTTCCTTCAATGTCAGGCATTCGATGGCTGGACCGCATTGCAGGCTGAACGTGGCCAGCGCCTCGCGCAATCCATCGGTCACAGCCTGATTGGAGTTGGGATTGATGACCACGATGGGTCCGGTCACTTCAAGATCTCCGCCCCGAAATTAGTCGATGGATCGGTTTCCGGCAGACGCGTTCCTGTCAGTCCCGACAGATCGCTACGGCCACGTTTGACAAAGGCACCACTCCCCGGTTTGGCAACAAGTGCGCCCCGATCAACAATCCGCCGCCCCCGTGTGAGCACAGTCACCGGCCAGCCTGTAACCTCCATGCCTTTGAACGGGTTATAGTCCATTGCATCATGCATCTCGCCCGCGATGCGGGTCTCAGTCGGGTCCCAAATCGCGATATCCGCGTCCGCCCCAATCGCCAGAGTGCCTTTGGTTAGGTGCATCCCGTAAAGCCGCGCGGCATTGGTCGACGACAAGGCAACGAATTGGTTCAGATTGATCCGCCCTTTCACAACGCCTTCGGAAAACATCAAAGGCAGACGCATCTCGATTCCCGGCATCCCGTTGGCAATCTTTCGGAAATCCACGTCCCGTCCGTTCGAAAACTTGCCTGTGTCATCATATCGGAAAGGCGCGTGGTCCGATGACACGACGCTGAACGTCCCCCCCGCGATATGCCGCCAAAGCACCTCTTGCGTGTGACTGTCGCGAAGCGGCGGCGAACAGATATACTTTGCGCCCTCCATGCCCGGGCGATCCAGATCATGTTTTGTCAAGAACAGGTATTGCGGGCAGGTTTCACCAAAAACATAGGCCCCATCCGCCCGCGCCTGCGCAACAAGTTCAGCACCTTTGGGCGTTGAAACATGCACGATCATCAGCGGCGCATTGGTCAGCTTGGACAGGCCGATGGCGCGATTGATCGCTTCTTCCTCGGCCAAGCCGGGGCGCGCGGGGGCGTGGTATTTCGGTTCCGTGTAGCCGTTATCCGCAAGCGCGGTCGCCATCCATGTCAGCATGTCGTGGTTTTCGGCATGCACCATGGTCAGCCCACCGTGCCGCCGTGCAACGGTCAGGATGTCAAGGAACTGCGCATCGCTGACGCGGGTGGCATAGGTCATAAAGACCTTGAACGAGGTGATGCCCCGGTCAAAAACCCCCGGCAATTCTTCTAAAACTGACGGGTTCGGGTCGGTCAGAATCAGATGGTAGGAATAATCGATCACCGATTTGGGTGCGGCGCGTCCGTCATATGTGGCCAACGTGTCGGCCACGCTTTGCCCCGGCTTCTGCGCGGCAAACGGCACGAAACAGGAATTACCGCCAAACGCGGCCGAGATGGACCCGGATTCGTAGTCATCCGACGTCATCAAACCCATGCCGCTTTCCTGTGCGATATGGCAATGCGCCTCGATCCCGCCGGGTAGCACCAACTTGCCTGTGGCGTCGATCACGTCGTCGCCGCTTAGGTCGTGCCCCAGAGTGACGATCTTGCCGTCCCTAACGCCGATATCGGCGGCAAACGTATCGGACGCAGTGGCAAGCGTGCCACCTTTGATGACCAAATCATGCTTCATGCGTTTCCCCTTAATCGCGTCACAGGGTTCACCCAAGCGCCGCCAGCTTGCGATCCAGTCGATCCATCAAACGGCTTAACTCAGAATGGTCAGCCTTGGTCATTGACGGTCCCGGCGCGCGCACCTTGGGTGCCGCCAAAACGCCGCGGCGGTGCAAGATTTCCTTACGTATGGCGAGCCCAATACCAAGCTGCTGTTCATAACGCACCATGGGCAGGTAGGCATCGAACAGGTCTTCCGCTCCATCGACATCGCCCGCTTTGTGCCGCTCGACAACCTGAACCAACATTTCCGGATAGGCAAAGCCGGTCATTGCCCCATCAGCACCGCGTGCCAGTTCCTGCGGCAGAAACAGCGCTGCATTGCCGGTGAGGATCGACAGACGCGGGGTTTCCGCCGTGCCTGTTTCATCGCGCACGCGGGACAGCTTGTTAAGGCCCGGCCAATCCTCGTGTTTGAGCATGACAATCTGGTCGTGGTCACGCGTAAGTTGCAGAATGGTTTCTACGCTGAACTGAACGCCAGTGGTTTGCGGGTAGTCCTGTAAACAGACCGGAACGTCCGGACCCAGTGCTGAACAAACCTGCGCAAAATATCCCTTAAGCTTTACCTCGGTCGCCAGTCCCGGCATCGGGGCGACCATGACACCAGCTGCACCTGAGTCCATCACGCTGTGTGACAGATGTGCCATATTGTCCAAACCTGCACCCGAAACACCGACAACCACAGGCACCCTGCCCGACACACGGTTCAACACATGTTTGGCGAAAGCTGATGATTCCTCGCCCGACAGCTTGGGCGCTTCCCCCATGATCCCAAGGATGGTCATACCCGTCACACCGCAATCGAGGTAGAAATCCACCATGCGGTCGGTGCTGTCCAAATCCAATGCGCCATCGCTTGCAAAGGGTGTCGCGGCGATGATGAAAACCCCCTCGGATTGCCTGTGGATTCGGTTCGGCATAAAGAGTGTCTCCCTGAATTTCAGCCTGGTCAGCCGTTACTGCTGGTCAGCTCAGTTTTCTGCACAATACTCAACCTGTGAAAACACACCAGCATCCGCCACCACAGTTGCGGCGGCGGATGCCTAAAAATTCAAATGAGCAACAATCTTAGGTGACAGTGACCGTGATGCTGCCCAATCCGTCGATGCTTAGTTCCATCATGTCGCCCTTTACAACTGGGCCAACACCGGACGGCGTGCCGGACAAAATGACGTCACCCGGTGCAAGTTCGAAATATTCGGACAGGTAGGAAATCATCTCGGGCACCTTCCAGATCATCTGGTTCAGGTCGCCTTCCTGACGCACATCGCCGTTGACCTTCAGTTCAACTCTCCCTTGGTCGAGATGCCCCACTTCCTCTACGGTGTGAATGGGTCCACAGGGTGCCGACTGTTCGAACGCCTTACCGATTTCCCAAGGACGACCGGCTTTCTTAGCGATTCCCTGCAAATCACGGCGCGTCATATCAAGCGCAAGGCCGTAGCCGAAAACATGATCCAGCGCAGACGAAAGGGGAATGTTTGTTCCACCCGTTTTCAACGCCACAAGCATTTCTGCCTCATGATGAACATCCGAAGTATGCGGCGGATAAGGAAAGGCGTCTGACATACTGAGATTGTTGGGGTTTTTCTGGAAGAAGAACGGATCTTCCCGGTCCGGATCGTGACCCATTTCAATGGCATGCGCCGCGTAGTTGCGGCCAATGCAATAAATCCGGCGAACCGGGAACATCGTATCCTGCCCGGCCACGGGAAGTGCCACGACAGGCGGCGTTTCGATTGCGTATTGGGTCATGCGGTTCTCCGGATTTTTTTTAAGGCGTGATGTGGATTAGCTCAGTGCCATGCGTAAATCAATTCTAGACCATCCACCCAATTGCAAGAAAAAACATTGATTGATCGCCCAATTTAGGCTTAGCCTAGTGGTAATCTCACTCTTTTGGTGAGAATTGGTATACCAATGTGAAGGCCAATTCATGCTTATGAACTCTGTCACGGTGGATGCAGATGACGTGGTTTCCAAACTGCGTTCGTACATCGCCGAAGGCGGATACAAACCCGGCGATCGGCTCGAATCAGAGCGCGATTTGATTGTCCGCTTGAACGTGACCCGTGCCCGACTACGCCGAGCACTGGATTCGTTAGAGCATGAAGGGGCGATTTGGCGACATGTGGGCAAAGGCACGTTCATCGCGTCGCCAAATGTCACCTCTGGTCCAAACAATCTCAAACTACTGAGCCAGCAAGTCACACCCGTACAGCTTATGCGTGCCCGTTTATCATTGGAACCGGCCATCGCCCGCGAAGCTGCTTTGCATGCGTCCGAAGAGGCCGTTCGGCGCCTAAAACACTCGCGTGATCTTGCGGTTGAGGCACCGAACTGGGACGAATACGAAGCGCAAGACGACAATTTCCACCGCGAATTGGCCGAAGCCACAGACAACGTACTGTTGCTGTCATTGTTCGATCACCTGAACGCCGTCCGCCGTGCGGTCGCGTGGAATATGGTGATCCGCAGCTCCAACCGCCCACCACGCACCCATTCGAGTTTCACCGAACATGACGCCATCGTCGCAGCCATCGAAGCGCGCGACCCAAAGGCAGCGCAAGACGCAATGCGCGCGCATCTAGGCTCTGTGTCATCTCGACTGTTTGGGGAGGTGTGACGACACAGGAATAACCTGCGGGAGAACAACAAACACAAAGCCCGCAATGACAACGATCAACACGATCTCAGGGAGGAGACACATGTTTCGTTTTATCAAGGCAGCCGCAGTTGCGGCTCTCGTACTGCCCTCTGCCATCGGCCTGAGCGCTGGTCCGGCACAGGCAGAAAAGATTCGCATCGCGCTTGCGGAAACACCGTCCGATGAACTCGCGGCATTCTTTGTGGCACTGGACCGGGCCAAGGCAAACGGCCTTGACTATGAATGGACCGCATTTTCAGACGAAGAACTGGCGATCCAGTCCGTACTGAGCGGTCAGATGGATATTGGTTTCGGCACACCCTACGCGGCCATGCAGCGCTCAAAGGCGCCGCTAAGGATCATTTTCCAACTGTCCAAGCTAAAGTTCTTTCCGGTAACAACTAAGAAATACGGTTCGCTGGACGAGATGGATGGAGAACCAATCCTGCTGCATTCGCGCGGTGGCGGTACAGATTCAATCGCGAACGTTATCGAAGATCGTGTCGGTATCACGTTCGGAGAGCGGTCATATGTGCCGGGTTCGTCCAACAGGGTTGCCGCACTTCTGGGTGGTCGAGCTGACGCAACCATCATTGACTTGTCCAACAAAAACAAATTGATGCGTAGCGATGCTGGTGCAGATTTCAACGTGCTCGAGATGTTCGAAGTTGACGCCAGCGATGAAGCCCTATTTGGCAACCTGACTTGGATCCAAGACAACGAAGAAGATGTTTCGATCTTTGTAAACGCATTGGTCAGCGTTTGGCAGGATATGGCCAAAGACCCCTCGATCATCCGTCGTGAAACCAACCCTGATGGCCCAATCGGCCAACTTCCGGCAGAAATCTTGGCGGAACTTGATGGCTTCTACGCCGATGCTGTCGAAGGCGGCCTTTACGATCCGAATGGTGGCGGTCGCAAAGCAGCCATGGCCGATATGGAGTGGTACTCTGCCGCGGGTCAGCTCGAAGGATCGCCGGACGAGTTGAACATCGAAGACTTCTGGTATCTCGCCCCGCTTGATGCCGCGATGAAGTAAGCCTTTGCGCTACCGCTGCGCGAACCAATCGCGCAGCGGATTTTTCTCATTGCAGTCCGAAAGACTCCGCCACATGCCAAACCGTGCCTTGCTTCTAAAACTGCTCTCTGCCGTGATCCTATTTGGCGCGTGGGAGATCGCGGGCCGTGTGCCCGTAAGCTTTGCATTCCCTACTTTCCTTGAATCCATGAGCGCACTTTTTGCGATGACGCTGGATGGCACTATCTTCGATGCCTACGCCGAAACGTTGAAACCACTGGCCATCGGCGTCGCGATTTCTGCCGTGTTAGGTGTTGCCATCGGCCTTTGGGTTGGACTTAGCAGCACGTTTGACTGGTTGTTCTCGCCCATCTTCATCGTGATGCAGGCAGCGCCCTTGGCTGCGTTGATTCCTCTTCTTGTTCTGGCCTACGGAATTGGACTGACGTCCAAAGTGTTGGTCGTGTGCATCATGGCCATGCCCGTGATCGTACTAAATACAAGCGGTGCGGTTCGTAACACACCGGAATCATTTAAGGAAATGGGTCGCTCATTCCTTGCATCGGAAACTTCCATCCTCATGCGGATCGTCATTCCTGCCGCGTCACCAGTCATCTTTGCTGGCCTGCGGCTTGGCATCTCGGCTGGTTTTATCGGCGCGATCCTGTCCGAGTTGAAAATCACACCTACGGGCGTTGGCGACATCATCACCTACAGCCGCTCCATTGCGGATTACCCCAGCATGTACGCCGCCATCTTCTCGATCATCTTACTTGCCGTGCTGTTTCTGAACCTGCTCGAAAAGATCGAGGTCACCCTCTTCAAAGGAAACCAACGTGACTATGTCTCAAACTAAGGAAACGATCACGCCAGCCGCAGCAGCCGGGTTTGAAAGCGCGGTTTCCGCCCGCAACATCTCTAAGAATTACGGAGAGGTCGAGGCGCTGCGCGACATGTCGCTGGAATTTCCGCGTGGGCAGCTGACGTCACTGTTGGGGCCATCTGGCTGCGGAAAAACCACACTGCTCAAGATCATCGCAGGACTATTGGAGCCCACCTCTGGCGAAGTTGAGGTGAACGGCAAAAAGGTCACTGGCCCCGGCCCTGACCGCGCCTTTGTCTTTCAGGACTTCGCGCTGCTGCCTTGGGCAACGGTTCTACGCAACGTGGCGTTTGGCCTGGAAATGCGCGGGGTTGCCCCCTCGGAACGCGAAGCACGCGCCGAGAAATACATCAAGGAAGTTGGTCTTGCCGGGTTCGAAAACAGCTATCCGCACGAACTATCCGGCGGGATGCGCCAACGGGTTGGCCTTGCGCGGGCGCTGGCAGTTGATGCGCAAGTGTTGCTGATGGACGAACCGTTCTCGGCTGTTGACGAGCAGACTCGTCGCAAGTTTCAAGAAGACCTGCTGCAACTGGTGCAGAACGAAAACAAGACCTTTATCTTTGTGACCCACTCGATCGAAGAAGCGGTCTACGTGTCCGATCAGATCGCAATCCTGTTGCCGCGCCCCAGCCGCGTGTCTGAAATCATCCGTCCGACAAGTTTCCGGAACAAAGGTGTCGACAACATTCGCCGCGACCCGGAGTACCTTGATATCGTGGATGAAATTTGGGCATCACTCAGAACTTACGTGGAATAGAGGGTCGGATATGACACTGTTTGGATATCGCCTTCCCGGAATGTCGTCACTTCTGCTTTGGGGGCTCCTGTGGGAGATCGTGGGTCAGGCCGGGCTGACGTTCTTCGTTCCACCGCTGAGCGAAGTTCTTGGAACGCTGTTCGAGATCCTTGGCACGGCCGCATTTCAGAAGGCCTTGTTCGAAACCGCTTATGCCTTTCTTGCCGGGGTCTTTTTCGCCATCGTGATCGGCATCCCAACCGGCATCCTGATGGGCAAAAGCCGCCTTTTGGACGAATTGCTTTTGCCTTGGGTCAACGTTTTCCTAAGCGCACCTCTGACCGCCCTCGTGCCGGTGCTGATGGTGCTGTTCGGCTTCGGAATGAAATCGATCATCATCACCACCACGCTGTTCGCGATCTGGATCATTATCCTAAACTCGCGCGCCGGGGTCCGGCAGATCAACCGGTCGTTGGTTGAAATGGCGCATAGCTTTGGCGCATCGCCAACTGATGCCTTCTTCAAAATCTATTTTTGGGCTGCGCTTCCCGAAATCCTTGGCGGGGTACGCATTGGAATCATCCGTGCTGTCAAAGGCGTGATCATCGGACAGCTTTTGATCTCCATCGTCGGATTTGGCGCTTTGTTTGAACTGTATTCGGCCAACTTCCTCATGGGCCATTTCTGGGCGGTTCTGATCGTGCTTTTCGCGCTGGCGTTCACGATCTCGGAATTCCTCGCCTATCTGGAACGGCGCGTGTCCTATTACGCGGCCAAACGGTGATCGGAATGGAGGCACAAACCGCGTGAGTCACCTGAAACTGACACTGGCCACCTGGGACCACGACCGCATCATGGCTCTGCATGATGGGCGAGTGACGGTGCCCGGTGTCACGCTGGAAAGTCACATCCACCCGACATCCAAGCTGTTCCCTTGGGCAGTGCAAGAAGCGCGGTTCGACATCACGGAAATGTCCGTGTCCAGCTATGTGCTGCAACTGTCGCGCGGCGGGTCAGACTATACCGCGATCCCCGCTTTCGTCAGCCGCGCATTCCGACACAGCGGTTTCTTTGCCCGTGCCGGTTCGGGCATCGAAAGCCCTGCCGATTTCGCAGGTCGCAAGATCGGCGTGCCGGAATACCAGATGACAGCGGCGCTATGGATGCGGGGCATTTTGGCGGACGAATACGGCGTGACTTGCGATGACATCCACTGGCGCACAGGTGCTTTGGACGAAGGTGTGCGGCGCGAACGGCTTGAACTGGCGCTGCCCAAAGGAATGGTGGTCGAGCCGATCACCGAAGGCGACACGCTTCAGGACATGTTGTTGCGCGGGGAAATCGACGGGTTGCTGGCACCGAAACCGCCTCAGGCGTTTTTAGACGGCAACCTGGACCTCGTGCGCCTGATCCCAGATTTCGAAGCAGCAGAACAAGCCTATCATGCGAAGACTGGGTTCTTCCCGATTATGCATCTCATTGGAATCCGCAATTCCGTGGCCGAAGCATACCCCGACCTGCCCCGCGCGCTTTATGACGCCTTCGTGCAATCACGAGACATTGCCATGGCACGGCTGCGCTCGGTCTGGCTGGGCAACGCCAACCGCATGAGTTTGCCTTGGCTTAACGCGGCAATGGAGCGAACGCTGGCCAGCATGGGGCCGGATTACTGGAGCTATGGCTGCACCGCCAATATGGCCGAGATCGACGCGATCTGCCGCTATTCGCTGGATCAGCACCTCGCGGCAGGTCCAGTCGCGCCCCAATCCCTGTTCCACCCTTCGGTTCTGGACACCTGAGATGATGGAAATGTGGCACGCAGGACTGGGATGGCCGACCGCAAGCGCATTGCTCGCCGTCAGTTTTGCGAGCTCTTTCATCACGATCGCCTTTGGCATCGGCGGTGGCGCCGTGATGCTGGCCGTTCTGGCGACGCTATTGCCCGCCGCTGCGATCGTTCCTGTGCATGGGCTTGTCCAACTGGGCTCGAACGCCGGACGCGCAGCGATCATGACACGCTATATGCGGTTCGATTTGCTGGGGCCGTTTGCCATCGGGGCCTTAATCGGCATCTTTCTAGGTGGTTCGCTTGTCGTCCAGCTAGAGGCGGGTTGGATACAGATCGGAGTCGGTCTTTTCATCCTGTGGTCCGTCGTGGCGAAACCACCCGCCTTTCTGCGCAGATCCGGCGTGATCACCGGGGTGTTTTCCAGCTTTCTGACGATGTTCTTCGGTGGAACCGGACCGTTTGTTGCGACCTACGTCAAAGCGCAGGATCTTGAACGTCATGCCCATGTCGCGACCCACGCGATGTTCATGACGCTTCAGCATCTGCTTAAGACCATAGCCTTTGGCATTTTGGGTTTTGCCTTCAGCATCTGGGCCGGGCTGATCGTACTGCTGATTGCCGCTGGGGTACTGGGCACGCTGGCCGGACGGGTGATGCTGGCCCAGATCGACGACCGGCGTTTCCGGATCGTACTGAATGTCATTCTGACGCTTCTGGCGGCGCGGCTCATCTATGCCGGCGCTGCCGACATCTTTTTTACCGAGGCAGCACAACTGCCGACAGGAGGACGTGACTAACCTGCAAAGACACAGCGCGATCTTTGCGGGCGACCACCAAATGCGCGTGTGAACTTGAACATGAAAACGGGAGGAAACCATGTCCATGAAACCAATGATCACCCGCCGGGGCCTACTGGGTACAGGGGCCGCTGCTGCGACCCTCACACTTGCCACACCCGGCTTATTGCGTGCCAGCACATTCCCCGAAGGCAACATAAACGTTTATATCCCAACATCAGAAGGCGGCGGCGCAGACCGCAACTTCCGTGCGTTTTCCAGCGTATGGAAAGAAAAGCTGGGCACTGATTTCGAGCCGGGCTTCTACCCCGGTGCATCGGGTCGGGTCGGCTATGAGATCTACATGGGGAAAGCGGACCCTGACTGCTACAACCTGATCTTTGGCAATATGGGACCGGAAGTTCTGAATTGGGCGATGCAGGAACCCAGCTTTGATGTGAATGACTATTTCTACTTCGGTCAGGTCGACAAAGACCCCTGCTGCTTGTTCGTTGGCGCGGAAAGCCCGCTGCAAACGATGGACGACATCATCGCAGCGGCCAAGACCCGCAAGTTGAACGTGGGTACAAGCCGTATGGCGCACCCGGCATCCATCGGTCTTTTGGCGTTGGGCGACAAGTTGGGGATCGAATTCAACCTGATCCCACTTCAGGGTGGCAAAAGCACGGTTGCAGGTGCGGTCACTGGCGAAGTTGATTTCTCTGTTCTGACCTCGGGATCGGTGATTGCGGCAGGCGATAGCGTGAAAACGCTTCTGGTCTTCGGAAACAATATCGTTGGCGAAGCTTTAGACAACGCTCCAAGCATCAACGACGCCTACGATATGGACCTGCCGGAAATGCTGTCGGCACGCGCCTTCGGAATACATAAGAAGGCGGCTGACGATAATCCCGACCGGTTCGAAGTCCTGACACGGACTTTCAAGGAAACGTTCGAAGATCCCAAACTGCTGGAAGCCTACGTCGCAAGCAGAGGTACGCCGGAATACCTGCAATATGCAGGCATTGAAGAATGTGCTGCCTTCAAAAGCGCAATGCTCGAACTGGGTGCACGCTACAAGTCACTGCTCAGCGGAGCTTGACGACGCATAGGCCCGGCAGCGCGGAGGCACCTGCCGGGCCATCCATTCCAATCCGCATACAGGGACGCAGACATCATGGCATCGGAGCACCACAAACCACCGCGCCAATTGGGCGGTGAGCTTGTGATCCCCATCATCGCGGTGGGCTTCACGATCTACTTCTTCTCGACGATTTGGAACTCGCCTTGGACGGCGCAGGTCAGCGCCTTCATGGTCGGAGGGTTCCTGCTTTTCGTTTGTGCGATCTTTTTTGTGCGTTGCGCAGTCTGGCTTAGCCGCGGTGAGGGCAGTCTTGGGTTCGGGAACCTATTTACAATCGAAGACATTCGAACCGGCCGTATTGGTCTACTGTTCACGACGATTGCCTACGTGATGTTCATCGACACGTTGGGCTTTACCCTGATGACCTTTCTGTTTCTGGCGATCAGCATGCTGATCTTGGCCAAAGGCAAACGACCGGGTTTCATCTTAATGATTTCAGGGGCAATGGCGTTGACCGGATGGGCGGTCTTTATCTGGGCGTTCGACACGCGTTTCCCACGAGGCTGGTTCGAAACCATGATGAAAGCGGTGCTGGCCAATGGATAGCAGCACAGCCTCCATCCTTGCCGAAGTGTTCTTTGAGACACTGGGCTATTGGTACATCATCATCCCGACGATTTTCCTTGGCTTGATCGTTGGCGGCATCCCCGGATTCTCAGCGGCCAACACGATCATCATCCTGATGCCATTGACGCTGGCGCTTGACCTGCAATCGGGGCTGGTGTTCATGATTTCGCTCTATTGCTCGGCCCGGATGGGCGCGGGTATCCCCGCCATTCTGGTGAACATTCCGGGCACGGCCGGGGCTGCCGCAACGCCGTTGGACGGCTACCCGATGGCAAAGCAGGGTAAAGGCCAACAAGCGCTTGCCATCTCTTTTGTGGCATCCTGTATTGGCGGCTTGCTGACAACAATGATTGCTCTGGCAACCATGCCAATCCTTGCGCGTGTCGGGTTCTACATGCACTCAGTCGAGATGATCGTCGTCATGTTGTTTGGCATTTCCCTGATCGCATCGATTGCAGCGCAGGATATGGTTAAGGGCCTGATCGCGGGATTTCTGGGGCTGATGATCGGATCAATTGGCACCGACGTGGTCTATGCGACACCACGCGCCACGTTCGGATTTCTTGAACTCTATGACGGGGTGCCTTTGATCCCTGCCCTTGTCGGCCTGTTTGCCGTGTCCGAAGCCTTTGTGATCATCGAAAAGCGGGTGATCGTAAATCATACAAATGAACCGAAAGCACCCAACTGGACAGACACGTTCGACGGCGTTCGCATCGCGCTCAAGCGGTGGGTGCATATCGTCTGGACGTCGATTATTGGTCTAGTCATAGGTGTGATCCCCGGCGCTGGCGCGTCGATCGCAAGCTTTGTTGCCTATCAGCAATCCCGCAGCTTCTCCAAGACGCCTGAATTGTACGGCACCGGGCATCCCGAAGGCTTGATCGCCCCCGAATCCGCAAACAACGGCGTGACCTCGGGCACTCTGGTTCCGCTGTTGGTGCTTGGCATTCCCGGCGGGGCAACTGCCGCGATCATGTTGGTGGTGATGCAGTTCCACGGTGTCAGCTTTGGTCCGTCCCTGTTTGAGGACCAACCAAAGGTCGGCTACGGCATGTTCATGGCAATGGCGGTCAGCTATGTAATCATGTTCCTGACGATCCTGCCGCTTAGCCGCTACATGAGCCACGTCACGACGGTTCCTACGATTTACCTTGCCCCAATGATCATCGCCTTCACTCTGGTCGGCGGGTTTGTCCCGCGGGAATACATGTTCGACATGTATCTTGCCTTGGCCTTTGGTGTTTTAGGCTACATCGCCCGCCGCACCGGTTATCACGTGGCCGCGATCCTGATCGGGGTCATTCTTGGTCCGCTCTTGGAAAAATACTTCCTCTGGTCGCTCAAGAAATCCGACGGTGACATCATGGTTCTGTTCTCGTCCACGCTGGGCAACATACTTTGGGTCGCCTTCGCAATGTCCATCATCCTGCCCATCGTCTTTGGCATGCGGCGCAAACGCAAACTTGAGGTGCCTGCAGAATGAAACGAGAAGTCGAATACGAACTGGCGCGCAATATCCGCCGATTGGGTCATCTCGATATCGAGGGCGGTGGCGAAGTGGTCGTGCGGGGCAGCTATGCCTATGTCGGCCATATGAAACCGCCCATGGGCACGTCGATCATCGATGTGTCAGATCCCACCAATCCCACGGTTGTGTCACATGTCGCCCCACCGGATGAATGGTCGCATACCCATAAGGTCAAGGTGGTCGGCGATCTGATGATCACCAATGTCGAAATGGACCGCCGACATTTCCTGCGCAAAGGCGATAAGATCGCGGGCCTGCGCGCCGAAGGGCTGACGGACGCCCAGATCGCCGAGCGCCTGTCGGTCAAACCATCGGATATCCCTGTTCTGGAAGAAGCATTGCAGCGTGGGTATCACAGCGGCGGGTTCCGTATCTGGGACATCTCGGACAAGACCGCGCCCAAGTTGCTGTCTTACGTCAAGACGCACGGGTTCGGCGTACACCGCTTCGATATGGACGCGAATTACGCCTATATCTCGACCGAGATGGACGGCTATGTCGGCAACATCCTTGTCATCTTTGACCTGTCTGCCCCCACAAACCCGACCGAAGTATCGCGCTGGCATATGCCGGGGCAGCACGTGGCCAATGGCGAAACCCCCACCGGCGTTGGCTACAGCCACCGCTTGCACCACGCGATGCGCTGCGGGGATGAGCTTTGGGCAGCGGTCTGGCATGCGGGGTTTCGGGTACTTGACGCAAGCGACATTACCAAGCCGACAGTCAAAGGCAGTTACCGCTTTCCTGCGGCAATTCCCGAACCGACCCATACCGTCATGCCGCTGGAGCAAACCATCAACGGCAAACGCTATGCCGTTGTCATCGACGAAGAGCATGCCCACCAGCCCGGCCGCCTGCACGGCTTTATCTGGATTATGGACGTTACCGACTTGACCAAAATGGAACCCATCGCAGCATGGGATCTGTCCGAAAGGTTTTGCCCATGGGTTGGTGAAGAGGGTGTAAGGTTTGGCGGGCATCAATTCCGCGAAAAACTCGACAGCACGCTGATCTATGCCACTTGGTTTGCCGGTGGACTTAGGGTTCTCGACGTCGCTGATCCTTACCTGCCCGTCGAAGTTGCGCATTTCATGGAGCCCGGCCCGACCGGTGCCCCGCCACAGTCAAATGACGTAGACGTGGACGACAAGGGCCTGATCTATGTCCTCGACCGCAACCGTGGCCTTGATATTCTGGAGATGTCCCTGTGAGGGATAACGACCTTTTGCCCCCCAGCGTCGACCCAAATACCAAGGCGCTGGGCATCCGCCGCGTCAGCGCGCGAAACGAGGCCTCGACCCGATCTGTCATGATGGTCCGCGATCACATTGTCATCACCGATGAGAAGGAATCGAACACCGGCCCCACGCCTTTGGAAATGACGCTCTCTTCGCTTCTTGGCTGCGAAGGCGTCATCATCAACCGCTGTGCCGAAGCGATGCAATTCACCTACACCGCAGTCGACATGGAAGCCGATGGCGAGGTTGACCAGCGCGGTAGCCGTGGCGTGCAGGGTGTGCGCCCATTCTTCAACTGGGTCAAACTGCGCATTCGCGTGCACACAGAAGAAACCCAAGAACGTTTTGACCGGCTTACACGGAACGTCGAATATCGCTGCCCGGTGATGAACCTTTTCAAATCGGCGGATGTGGATGTGCAAATCACTTGGGAGCGTGTCACGCCGTGAATCGCAGCCTGACGATTAACGGAATACGGCACGACATCACGTCCGACCCGGATACCCCGCTGGTCTATGTTCTTCGGGATGAGCTGAAACTCAAGGGCACCAAGCTGGGTTGCGGGTTGGAGCAATGCGGTGCTTGCGCGGTCATGGTTGATGGCAAGGTGGTTCTGTCCTGCGTCTCCCCGGTCGACATGTTCGACGGCAAGGACATCACAACAATCGAAGGGATAGCTGCGACCGAAATCGGACAACGCGTGCAACAAGCGTTCATCGATGAAACCGCCGCACAATGTGGGTATTGCACCTCTGGGCTGGTTGTCGCGGCTACAGCGCTTCTGGCGGAAAACCCCGCACCGGACAGCGACGCGACCAAAGCCGCGCTGACCCCACACTTGTGCCGCTGCGGGTCGCATCCGCGCGTTCTTAACGCCATAAAACGAGCCATCGAAACATGAGCATCGACGCGTATCCCCATGTTTCAGATTGGTTAACTCCAAATGACAGCCACCTTTTGATCCATACGGGAAAGGTGGATATCGGTCAGCGCATCTCAACCGCACTGGTCCGGATTGTGCAAGAGGAACTCGCGCTACCCGCGTCACAGTTGGATGTCGCCCCTGTCCGAACTGGGTGTGCGCCTGACGAAGGCATCACTTCGGGCAGCAATTCCATCGAACAATCCGGCAGCGCAGTGGCGGCAGCGGCAGCGACCCTGCGCAGACATCTTTTGAAAGCTGTGGTTGATCAACATGGCGGAACGCTGTCGGATTGGACCTTGGAAGCCGGGTACATCCATCGCCCCGGCACCAATATCCGCATCAACCTGATCAGCCTTGCCCGCGACTTGCCGCCCGATCTGCCTGTCGATCCAGATCTCGCCAGGCACATGCCAGACACGCCCCCAGCCCCGGACATGCGCGGCATGGCCGACATGGTCACAGGGCGGTTTACCTTTCTGCACGACATCGACCTGCCGGGCATGTGGCACGCCCGGCGCGTCAGCCCGCCACATGCGCGCGCCAGCCTTCAGGACATCGACCAAACGGTGCTGGACCGGATCACAGGCGATGGCCTCCATGTCGTGCGTGATGGCAGTTTTCTGGCAGTGACCGGCCCCCGGGAATGGGCAGTGGTCAAAGCAGCAACACGGCTTGGATTAGCCTGCACTTGGGACACAGGTGGCGGATTACCCGAAACAAATGTTTTTGCCCATTTGGCCCCCGAAAACGCACAGCGCTTTCCGGTGGTCAACGGAACCCCGCAAAAAGCCCCAGTGCCGGAACCGCTCGACGCGCCGGACCTCAGCGGTCGGTTCGAACGCCCCTATCAAATGCACGGCGCGCTGGCGCCATCGGCGGCACTGGCGGAATGGACCGGGGAACGCCTGTTCGTGAAAAGCCACAGCCAAGGCATCTACCCCCTGCGCGAAGCGATTGCCGACAGTCTTGGTCTTGCACCCGAACAGGTCGAGATCAGCCATATTCCCGGCTCTGGCTGCTATGGTCACAACGCGGCTGACGACGCCGCATACGAGGCCGCGCTGCTCGCTATGGCGCATCCAAACACGCCGATCCTACTCAAATGGTCGCGCGAAGATGAACACGCATGGGAACCCTATGCCCCGGCAATGGCGGTTCAGGTGGACGCCAAGCTGGCAAACGGGCGCATCGCTGCACTGTCAGCCGAATCCTATGGCGACACACATCGTGGTCGCCCCCGCCCCGGCCCCAACCGTGCAGGTCCAGCCAAACTGCTGGCCAACCGATTTCGCGCCGAAGCGATGGCACCGTATATTTCGCCGCCCAATATGGGCAATCATGCTGGGATGCACCGCAACCTTGATCCGGTTTACGACATCCCCAAGACCCGTTTGGTCAAGAACCTTGTTCAAAGCCTGCCGCACCGCACATCCGCCATGCGCTGCCTTGGGGCAGTCGCCAATATTTTTGCGCTGGAAAGCATGATGGACGAAGCCGCGCGAACTGCCAGCGCTGACCCCTTTGCATTTCGCCGTGCGCATCTGAGCGATCAGCGCGCGATTGCCGTGCTGGACGCATTGGAGAAACGTCTCTCTGCGCTGCCACCGCTGACAGATGGCATGGGACGCGGCATCGCCTATGCGCAATACAAGAACGCAATGACCCGTGTTGGTCTCGCCATCGACCTGACCGTTACGGAAAAGGCCGAAGTCGAACTGCGTCGCGTCACCCTTGTGGCCGATGCGGGCCGTGTGATTGACCCAGACGGACTGGTGGCGCAGCTTGAAGGCGGCATTATGCAGGCCGCAAGCTGGGCGCTTTATGAACAGTTGGCTTGGGACCGCAACGGTATCATCTCGTGCGACTGGGACAGCTATCCGGTGATCCGCTTCGACAATGTGCCCGACTTCGATATCACGCTCCTGAACCAGCCAGACCAGCGCTCTGTCGGTGCGGGCGAAGCCTCACCCGGGCCGACGGTTGCCGCCATCGCCAACGCCATCTTTGATGCCACAGGGCTGCGCCTACGCCGGATGCCGTTCACTCCGGATGCGATCACACAGGCGGCGTTGGACCTGTAGTCCAAAACACGTGGCGGGTTGCACGAACTCCAGCAAGCTGGCACAGCTAGAGCAACAAGTGCGGAGCGTTCCATGTCCAAAACCGTCTTTCTGATCAACGGCCCCAACCTCAACCTTCTGGGCAAGCGCGAACCCGCGATCTATGGCGCGGACACTTTGGACGACGTGGCGAAACGCTGCGAGGCGCTGTCGAAACCTGCCGGGTTCGATCTCAGATCCATGCAGTCGAACCATGAAGGCCAGATCATAGACTGGATTCATCAGGCCCGTGACGAAGCAGAGGCGATCATCATCAACCCCGGTGCCTTTACCCACACATCTGTCGCGATCTATGACGCGCTTCAGGCTTATGAAGGGCTTGTGTTCGAAGTCCACATCTCGAACGTGCACAAACGCGAGACGTTCCGGCATCATTCCTACGTTTCAGCCCGCGCCGAAGGCGTGATCGCCGGGTTCGGTATCGAAGGCTACGAGCTGGCCCTGCGTCGGGTGATCAGCCTGTTGGGCTGACACCTAGAACGGGCCGTCCTCAAGCACGCCATCCGCTGACATCTGCGCATAAAGCAAACCTTCACGCAAACCACGATCCGCAACCGAAAGCCTGTCCGTCGGCCAGCACCGCAACAGTGCCTGCAGGATTGCAGCCCCAGACATGATCAGCGCTTGACGGTCTAGACCTATGCGCGGATCAGCCCGGCGCCCTTCGGGACCAAGCTCGAGGTAATTCGAGATCACCTTTTCGATCTGGTCTGACGTCATACGCAGCCCGTCCACCTTGGTCCGGTCGTAGCGTTTGAGCCCCAGATGGCTCGCCGCGACAGTCGTCACCGTGCCGCTGGTGCCCACGATCTGGAACCCTTCGCGGGCCTGCTCGTCCTTGTAGGGCGCAAACTCGGCCAGGTTTTCCTCAAAATACCAACTCATCAGCGCATAGCGGGCGCTATCGCTTTCCACGTCGGAGAACTGATCGCGCAGCGTGGCCACACCTAAAGGCACGCTGATCCAGTCGACCACGCGAGCGGCGGGAAACGGGCTGTCCTTGGTGTGGAACCCGGCATGCAACCGCATGATCGCACGCGGACGCTCGAACGCTGGTACAGCCGTCAGGTCAATCCAGACCAGCTCGGTCGACCCACCGCCGATATCCACCACCAGCAATTGTTCGGTCTTTGTGCTGACCAGAGGCGCGCACGAGATAACCGCCAGACGTGCTTCTTCTTCGGGCTGGATGATCTCGAGGTTCAGCCCGGTCTCACGTTTCACCTGACGGATAAAGTCGCGGGCGTTATGCGCCCTTCGACAAGCCTCGGTTGCGACCAATCGCATCCGGGTCACCTCGTGGCGACGAATCTTCTGCTGGCAAACGCGCAGTGCCGAGATCGTCCGGTTCATCGACGCACGGCTCAGTCGGCCGGATTTTTCAAGTCCGGCGCCCAGTTGCACTGATTTGGAAAAGCTGTCGACAACGTGGAATTGGTTGCCCTTTGGCTGGGCAATCAACATACGACAACTGTTTGTGCCCAGATCCAGCGCGGCATAAAGCTCGGATGGGTCGGGCCGTGACGGCGCGGGGCTCTCTACCGGTTTCGGGAATGCGCCCGCACCTTTGGGACGCTTTGGCGCCATGACTTTGCGCCTTCCGAATATGTAAGTTGCTTCAACCCTAAGCCGGGTTTGAATGCTTCGCAAGTTTCGTGACGCACCAAGATAGCGTTATGAAGGGTTCTCATGCAAAGCCTGAGAATTTTGGACCTGCAAGAGCATCGCCATTCGCTCAGTCCTGACCTAAAGTCGCCTCGGGTCGCAGACGGAAGCGGACACGTCGAAATTTGCACTCTTGTCGCACATGGCCTCAATTACGAAGACGCAAGCGGAACAAAGGAATCACGACATGCCGGATGTCACTATTGTCTATTGGCGCGATATCCCGGCGCAGGTGATCGTGGGTAAGGGCCGTCGCGGCGCTAAGGCCCAACTACCTGAACGTTTTGAGCAAGCCATCGACCGCGCAGCAATGAAAATCGGTGCATCCGATACCGACAGCTACCTTGCCGAATGGCGTAAGGCAGCGCCTTATGAACTCGAAGGTGACCCCGAAGATGTCTGCGCTTCCGAAGCTGCCCGCATTGACGCGGAATACGACAAGGAACGCCTCAAGGCGTTGATTGATAACGAAGGCTGGGCGTAAGCCCCCATGACCCTGAGGGAGGCCATCATGGCATTGTTGAATTTCCGCAAGCGCGAGACCGTCGAAAACGGCACCACACCCGAAATGGAAGCCTTCCTAAAGGGCTATTCCATCGAAGTGATGCCGCGCACAGCCGAAAAGGTCGAAGATTTCCGCGAATTGCTGGCCCCCGGCACCCGCGTCTACATCGCCCATATCGAAAGCACGCCGATCGAAGATATGGTGGCAACCGCCAAACGTCTTGCCGATCAAGGCTACCCGGTGATGCCGCACTTTCCGGCCCGGATTATCAAGGATGCTGCAACGCTCGCCGATTGGATCGCCCGCTATCAGGGCGAAGCGGGTGTCGATCAGGCACTTCTGCTCGCCGGTGGTGTGGCCAAGCCGCATGGCGATTTCGACAGTTCCATGCAGCTCATGGAAACCGGCCTTTTCGATAAGGCGGGCTTCAAGCGTCTGCATGTCGCCGGTCACCCCGAGGGCAACAAAGACATCGACCCCAATGGCGGTATGAAAAACGTCGAGGACGCCCTGCGCTGGAAACAGGCGTTTTTTGAGCGCACCGATGCCAAGATGGCGCTGGCCACCCAGTTCGCGTTTGACGCCGACCCGATCATCAAATGGGTTGACGATCTGTCTGCAGCAGGCATCAGGCTACCGGTGCATATTGGCATCGCTGGCCCGGCTAAACTGCAAACCCTGATCAAGTTCGCAATCGCATGCGGTGTCGGGCCGTCGCTTAAGGTGCTGCAGAAACGCGCAATGGACGTATCCAAGTTACTGCTTCCGTACGAGCCGACAGACGTGTTGACCAAGCTTGCCGCACACAAGGCAAAGAACCCCGATTTCAACATCGAACAGGTGCATTTCTTCCCGCTTGGCGGGATCAAGACCAACGCCACCTGGGCAATTGAAAACGGTGGTGCCGGCACCGCGCCTGCTGCCACGACCTGATCCAAGCTTATGCCAGCCCTGCTTTTTGATCTCGACGGCACCATGCTGAATTCGGACCCCATTCACGAGGCCGTCTTCACCGAGCTTTGGATGTCGCGTGGTCTTCCGACACCGGAAGGTTTCTACATCGAACAGGTCCATGGCCGTCTGAATGTCGATGTCTTCGCCGAACATTTGCCGAATGAACTGGATCCACAGGGTCTAAGTGAATGGAAAGAGGCACAGTTCCGCGACCGCCTGCCCTCGCCCTACCCCGAAACGCCAGGACTTACGGCGTTTCTGGACCACGCGCAGGCACAAGGCTGGCAACTGGCCGTGGTAACCAACGCCATGCGCCTGAATGCCGAGGCCATGCTTGGCGCCATCGGGCTGCGCGACCGGTTCGAAGTGATTGTGATCGGCGAGGAATGCTCCCATGGCAAGCCGCACCCGCTGCCATATTTGACCGCGATGAAGGCTCTAGGCGAAACATCCGAGACCTGCATCGCCTTCGAAGACAGCCCCTCGGGCATGCGCGCCGCCGCAGCCTCTGGTGCCTATAGCATCGGTGTCCGGTCTGCGCTGACCGACGACCAATTGCGCGCCGTTGGCGCAAAGATGACCATACAGGATTTCACAGACCCCACGCTGCCAGACATTCTGGCCCGCATTGAAGGAGTAGCCGCATGACCCGCACGATTGTCGAGTCCAAGACCAAAACCGCCATCATCGGGTTCGATCAGCCGTTCTGTGTCATTGGTGAACGGATCAACCCGACAGGCCGCAAGATCCTGAACGAAGAACTCGAACGCGGTGATTTCAGCCGGGTCGAAGCCGACGCGCTGGCGCAGGTCGCGGCAGGTGCCAACATCCTCGACATTAACTCGGGCGCCGTGTTCTCGAACAAGATGGCTGAAGACCCGCGCTACGCCGACAACAACTTTGTCGAACCGACACTTATGAAGGAACTGGTGGAACGCGTACAAGCTATCACCGATTGCCCGCTTTGCATCGACAGCTCCGTCCCCGGCGCGCTTGAAAACGGACTTGCCGCCGCTGAAGGCCGCCCGCTCCTGAACTCGGTCACCGGTGAAGAAGAGCGACTGGAGATGGTTCTGCCGCTGGTCAAGAAATACAACGTGCCGGTTGTTGCGATCTCGAACGACGACACAGGCATCTCGGAAGATCCCGATGTGCGCTTTGCAGTCGCAAAGAAAATCGTCGAACGTGCTGCTGATTTCGGCATCCCAGCACATGACATCGTGGTTGATCCGCTGGTCATGCCGATTGGCGCCATGGGGACCGCCGGTCTTCAGGTCTTCACCCTTGTCCGCCGCCTGCGCGAGGAACTGGGTGTGAACACCACCTGTGGCGCATCGAACATCAGTTTTGGTCTGCCCAACCGCCACGGCATCAATAATGCCTTCCTGCCTATGGCGATGGGCGCTGGCATGACATCCGCCATCATGAACCCCGTTGCCCTGCCCGTGGGTCCGACCAAGATCGCCGAAAAACGTGCCGAGGTGGCCGCTGCCGGGATCGTTCTGCCCGAGGACATTGACGACGAAACGTTCTGCATCCTCTTCGGCCTTGGATCGACCAAACCGCGCCCCGGCAAAGAAATGGAGGCCATCCGCGCTGCCAACTTCCTCACCAACAATGACGAAGGCGGCGGCGCATGGATCGCGTTCAACCGCCAACCGCCGAAAGCCGGTCACGAAGGCCGTGGCCGTGAGGGCCGCACCGGGGGCCGCCGCCGCCGCACCTGATCTTCTTCTTTTTGCAAATATGCCGGGGGGTTTGGGGGGCCGGCCCCCCAAATCGGTCGGACCGCGCAAGCGGTCCGATACAAGTCAGATAGCGACGCCGCGCCTGCCTGCAAGATCCGTAAAATACTGCCACGCGACACGCCCCGACCGGGCACCGCGCGTGGCCTGCCATTCAATGGCTTCGGCGCGCAACGTCGCTTCGTCGATTTCGACCCCGTGGGCTTCACAATAGCCCCGGATCATCGCGAGATAATCGTCCTGATTGCAGGGGTGGAAGCCAAGCCAAAGCCCGAACCGGTCTGACAAAGACACCTTCTCCTCAACCGCCTCTGACGGATTGATCGAGGACGAGCGTTCATTTTCGATCATGTCCCGAGGCATCAAGTGGCGGCGGTTTGACGTGGCATAAAACACCACATTATCCGGCCGTCCCTCGACCCCGCCATCAAGCACCGCTTTCAGCGATTTGTAATGCTGGTCATCATGGCTGAAACTCAGATCATCGCAGAAGAGCAAAAAGCGGTGTTCAGAAACCCGCAACAGGTTCAGGAGCCGCGCCACACTTGGCAAATCTTCGCGCTGCAACTCCACCAGCTTGACCGGCAAGCCCTCGGCCAACACGGCCGCATGCACAGCCTTCACAAGGCTCGATTTGCCCATCCCCCGCGCGCCCCAAAGCAGCGCATTGTTGGCAGGCAGGCCCCGCGCGAACTGGCGCGTGTTGGCCAGCAAAGTATCGCGGCTGCGGTCCACGCCCACCAAAAGCTCTACCGGAACACGGCTGACCTTGGGCACGGGTTGCAGGTGGTCGGGGTCCACATGCCAGACAAAGGCATCCGCCACATCGTAATCCGGGGCTGGCTGCGGCGCGGGGGCAAGACGCTCCAACGCAGCGGCGATCCGCTCCATCGGGTCGGTCACTTCTTCGCGTCCTCGTCGAATTCACGCATTAAGGGGTCGTCATCCATTCCTTCGGCAGGATCGTCCTCGAACCAAAGACCTTGTGCTTTCAGCTCTTTCTCGCGTTTCTTCTCAACACGGCGAACCAGAATGATCGACACTTCGTAAAGTCCGTAAACCACCGTGAAAAGGATCAACTGCGTCACCACATCCGGCGGCGTCACGAGGGCGGCAAGCACTAGAATACCGACCATCGCGTACTTTCGCACACCGCCAAGACCATCAGCTGACACAAGACCGGCCTTGCCCATCAGCGTCAAAAGAACCGGCAGCTGGAAACACAGACCAAACGCCATGATAAAGACCAGAGAGGTCTGCAAACTCTCGTTCACTTTACCAAAAAAGGTAATCTTCAATCCCTGATCGGCCACCGGCGCCACAGCGGTCGGGTCGACGTCGACCGCGCCGGACAGCACGTTGGCAAACAGCGACGGCGCGTCGGTGAACCCAAGGAAAAAGGCCATGGCCAGTGGCGTAACAACGAAATGCGCAAACGCCGCGCCTGCCAGGAACATCACAGGCGAGGCGATGATGAACGGCAGGAAAGCGGATTTTTCGGATTTATAAAGCCCCGGCGCAATAAACCGCCACATCTGGTGCGCGATCACCGGAAAAGCCAAGGCAAAACCGAAGACAAGCCCGATGCGGAACAACACAAAAAGGTATTCCTGTGGGCTGGTGTATTGCAGCGTTGGCGCGGGATCACCCAAGGCGCGCAGGGTTTCCTCGATCGGAACAAGCAAAAAGCGCAAAACATGCTCGGCCAGGAAATCGCCCTGTACCGGGATAAACAGCACGCAAATGCCGACGAATAGCGCCAGCACGGATCGGATCAGACGGGTGCGCAGCTCGGCCAGATGTTCGATCAACGGCGCGCTGCTATCCTCGATGTCCTCTTCCCGGGCACTCATTTCAGGCGTCCTTTTCCGGCGCGGTGTCGGCTTTCAACGCCGCTTCCATTTCTTCCGCCTTTTTATGCGCTTCTTCCGCTTCGCGTTTCTTGCGATCTGCAGCGGCGCGCGCGGCGCTGGCTTCGATCTTTTTCTTAGCGGCTTCGCGTTCGGCTGACAGCTTACCAGTGTTGCTTTCGGGATCGATGTTCGTCATCGACTTTGCCGCATCCTTAACACCATCCATGGCACTTCCGACTGGGTTGGTGGCTGCCTTGAACGTCTTTTGAACATCGCGCACGCCGGATTCATCCGCCGCGTCATTCATGGCGCGGGAAAAGTCGCGGGCCATGCCACGGGCTTTGCCCATGAAATTCCCCACCTTCCGAAAAAGCACTGGCAGATCTTTGGGGCCAACAACGATCAACGCGACCACCCCAATCACCAACAGCTCGGCAAAGCCAAGATCGAACATGTGTGTTAGACCTTGTCTTTCTCTTCGCTTTCAGGCGTCACGTCCTTGGCGCTGTCAGCTTTCTGCTCTTCAAGCTCTTGTTTGCCCTCATCAACGCCCTTCTTGAAAGCAGTGATGCCTTTGCCAACTTCGCCCATCAACGAAGAAATCTTGCCACGACCAAACAGCACCAGCACCACGACGGCGATAAGCAGAAGGCCCGGCAGACCGATATTTCCGATACCCATTAAGTTTCTCCTAACCAGCAGGCACGGCCTGCGTTGAATTCCATTGCGGTTATGTAATGACTTGCGCCGCCCTGCGAAAGGATGAAAACACGCCAATTTCGTGCGTTTTTGTCAAGAGCTTGTCAGTTGACAGGTTTTTGTCAGTATTGGCGCAGCGCAGCACGGAGAATCACATGAAACGCAGCGATCGGCTTTACGCTCTGATGCAGCGACTCAGGGATGGGAACCTGCACACCGCAGAAGCCATGGCGCAGGATCTAGGCGTCTCTGTCCGCACGATCTATCGCGACATGGACACACTCGCTTCGTCGGGCGTGCCTGTCGAAGGGGCGCGTGGTTCGGGCTACACGGCCCAAGCAATGATCACCTTACCACCCCTGAACCTAACGCAAACCGAACTCGAAGCGCTTCATATCGGCTTGGCTGCTTTGGGTGTTTCGGACAGCGAGGATCTTGGCCAAGCAGCGCGGGCACTTGCCGAAAAGATTGATGCAGTGCTGCCAGAAGACGTCGGAAACTCCAACGGCAAGTTCGGGTTTGCCACCTACCCCTTTGCCGAGGCTGCACACGGGTTCCGCCACATGCCGGCCTTTCGCAAGGCCATCCGCGCGAGGCAGAAACTTCGCCTTCGGTTGGAAGGCGACGACCATATTCACACAGTGCGACCGTTGCACCTTGATTACTGGGGCCGGATCTGGACTTGCATCGTCTGGGACGAGACTGACGACACTTTCGCAACCTTCCGTATGGATCGCGTGACCGACATTACACTGCTACCGGGACTTTTCGTCGATGAAGTCGGCAAAACCCTTAAGGATTTTCATGCCTTGCAGTCTTGATCGCAGAATGCTGCACTCTGTTTGACGCGGAACACCGCGCCGACGGGAGGTCATCATGGGTTTGCGGTTCTTTTCCGATAAAAATCGACCGGTTCATTTGGGGCCGTTTCCACTGGAACGCGCGATACGCGGCGCGATGCCGGATCTTGACGCGATACCGCGACATCCCGGGCTTAGCTTTCACCGTCCCGAAAATCCCGCCTCTATCGTTAATGCGATGGCAGATTATCAGGCGATGATGGACGCCATCCGCGACGGATTTGTGAACAAGGTCCGGTCCACCGTTCCAGAAGACACAACAGAGCGCGCAAACCACCTGAAATCTTTTGGCTATTTCTCGGACGCGACCATGGTTGGAATTGGTCCTTTATTGTCCCAAGCCCATTTGACTGAACCGCGCCAAAACCCTGATATCGATCGATTATCCAACGATCTGAAAACCCGTCAGACCAAGACCCTCGCGTCAGGCATCGACATGATCATGGCCGATCTGAAAGAGTCGATGGAGGCCCCACCCAGCACCATTGACGGACACAAAACCGCGCTGGTGTTCCTCTACGAAGTTCCCCGTGATCCGAAACCCAGTGAAATCGGGACTGACTGGATCGCAAGCGCACAAGCCCACCGCGCCTGCCTGCGGGCAACTGAAACGGCCGTTGTGATCGCCAACTATATCCGCTTGCTGGGTTGGGATGCCAAGGCGCATTCTGCCACCAGCACCGATGTTGACCTCAACGTCTGCACCGTTGCCGCTGGGTTGGCGTCGCTTCAAGACGGAAAGCTTTATAATCCTTGGCTGGGCGACCGCTTTGGTGTGGCGGTGGTTACGACAACGCTGGATCTTGCACATGACGCGCCGTTGGCAGCAAAGCAGCCGACATCCCTGACCCAAGGTTTGGCGTGGAAGCTTGGCACCACCTCGGCACGATCAGGACTTAACACCAATCCGTTCGACACTCGTCGCTATGTCGATGGTCCACATCCGTTTGAGACCCTCAAACGGGTCGACGCGCCGACTACCTATATCGATGAAGCCAACGTCGCCCGCGTGCCCAAACGCACCGACATGTTCGCTCGTGCGCAATTCGGCGACATGGGGAAAAAGCTACAGGACGGCGCAAAAGGCGGCTACTATGCTCGCAAAGCTGCACCCTCATCGGCGCAACGCCGGATGCTTGGCGCGTTTGTGCTTTTGCAAGACGGCCCACCCTGCTCTGATCCGGTCACGCCGAACCCCAAAGCCCATGCCGACGCGATCAAGGCGACCGGGTACTGGCTTGGCGTCGATGCTTTGGGGATCAGTCGCTGCCCGGATTGGACGTGGTACAGCCACGACGCGCGCGGCGACGTGATTGATCCGCCCCACGATCAGGCGATCAGCATCATTATCGACCAAGGCTACGAGACGATGGACGGCGCATCCGGCGACGACTGGATCAGCGTGGCGCAATCTATGCGCGCCTACCTGCGCTTCTCGCTGTTGGGCGGCGTACTGGCCAAACAAATCCGCAATCTGGGCTATTCAGCTAAGGCGCACACGGTCCTCGATGGCGAAGTGTTGCAACCGCCACTGCTGCTGCTCTCCGGTCTGGGCGAGGTCAGCCGCATTGGCGAGGTGATCCTCAACCCGTTCCTTGGGCCGCGCCTCAAGTCCGGCGTCGTCACGACTGACATGCCACTGGCGCATGACAAACCCATCGACTTTGGCCTGCAAAGCTTCTGCGAAAGCTGCAACAAATGCGCCCGTGAATGCCCCTCGGGGGCGATCACAGCCGGGCCAAAACTTATGTTCAACGGCTACGAGATCTGGAAATCCGACAGCCAGAAATGCGCCACCTACCGCATCACCACTGAAGGCGGCGCGATGTGTGGGCGCTGCATGAAGACCTGCCCGTGGAACCTCGAAGGGCTGTTTGCCGAAAAGCCATTCCGCTGGGCTGCGATGAACCTGCCCAAAGCGGCGCCGCTGCTGGCCAAACTGGACGACGCGGCGGGTCGTGGCGGGTTGAACCCGGTGAAAAAATGGTGGTGGGACTTGGAGTTGCAGGAAAACGGCAGCTACGCGCCCACCAACCACCCGGTCAACGCCCGCGACCTGCAAAAAGAGCTCGACCTGAAATACGAAGACCAGACGCTTGCCGTCTACCCAGCCCCGCTGGCCCCGCATCCCTACCCTTATCCTGATCCGATGGATCGCGAAGCCGGGATCGACGCCTATACCAAAATGGTCAGCGCGGACGAACACAAGACGCGGCTGGCTAAGAGCGACACATCTCACCTGCACCGACCCAAGGACACCACCGAAAGCCCAGTGGTGCCCGTGATGGTTAGCAAGGTCGAAAAGATGTCGCCCTCGGTCACCAAGTACGAATTCCGCCATGTCGACGGACATGACCTCCCGGAATGGACCGCGGGCGGGCATCTTGATCTGGTCGTGGCCCCCGAATTTCTGCGCCAATACTCCATGTCCGGCGACCCAGCGGATCGGTCGGTCTACCAGATCGGTGTCCTGCGCGAAGATCAGGGGCGTGGTGGTTCAGCGCTGCTGCATCGCATCTTTGCCGAAGGGCGAAGGGTGTTTGTCTCGAAACCCATCAATCATTTCCCACTGGTTGAAGACGCGAGTTTCACATGGCTCATGGGCGGTGGCATCGGCGTCACCCCGATGATTGCCATGGCGCACAGGCTGCACGCTTTGAGGAAACCCTTTGCCCTGCACTACTCACTAAAATCGCGCGGCGAGGCCGGGTATCTGGACGATCTGGCCAATGTGCCGTGGGCCGACAAAGTGCATATCCATATCAGCGATGAAGGCACGCGCGCCGATCTGAACGCGCTGATACCGGACTACACGGACGGTCAGCACATCTACACCTGCGGCCCTGATCTTTACATGAACGCTGTCATGGAAACCGCTGAATACAAACGCTTTCCAGACGAGGCGAAACATCTTGAATACTTTGCCGTGCCGGAATTGCCCGATTACGAAAATCACCCATTTACGCTCAACCTGACCGACGGACGCAGCTTCCATGTGCCCGCCGATAAGACGGCTACAGACGTGCTGAACGAAAACGGGGTGTCGGTAGATATAAAGTGCTCGGACGGCATTTGCGGTGTGTGCAAGGCACGCATCGTCAGCGGTGCAGTCGAACACCGGGATTTTGTGCTGTCCAAAGCGCAACGCGCTGACCAGATCATCCTGTGCCAATCGCGTGCCGCCGAGCCGGATGGAGAGATCACGATCGACTTGTAAGCGACTGAAACCAAATACAGTAATTCACAAATCCCTTCAAAGAGTTTGGCTGCGCGACCCCCTAAAGGATCGCGCAATCTTTCATCAGCTGTCGGCTTCGGGCATCAACCCCTCGGTCTGCGCCACCGCCAGTTCATCCGCGTTGATAAGACCGTCGCCATCGGCATCCACCGCCAAGAACGTGTCTGTTGTCACTTCCGGAAGGATGGCCTGCACCTCTTCCAACGACAGCATCCCATCTTGATTGGCATCTGCGGCCATATAGTCAGCAGCCAGAGCCGCCATCGGCAGCGTGATCAGGCTTGCAGCAATCAGTCGGGTCAATGTCAGTGTCATGTTGGTCTCCCATTCGGTCCTGTTGATGAAGCACCGCGTTGTGCGGCCTTCACGAGGTATGAGCGCAAAACCGATGCTCGCGTCCCGCCCAACCAGGGCTGCGGCACAGACCTGCCCAAACCCGCCCACGGACTGCGCAATCCACCGCGCAAAAAAGGCCGCGTTCCGCCATCGGCGGAAACCCCCGGGATGGTCGGGGATTTTCCCACTGTCATACTTAGCGCCATGGACACAACACACCTCACCCGCCTGAGTGCGCGCGCCCGCCGCCTGACACGCAGCCCGCAAGATGCCGAGGATCTCTGCCACGAGGTCTGTCTGGCGGTTCTGGAACAAGAGGCATTGGGCACACGGATCACGCGCCCCTTGCCCTATATGATGACCGCCTTACGCCACGCAGCCAGCGCGCGGTCCCGCAGAATGGCGCGCGAAACCCCAATGGAAGTTGAATACGAACCACAGGTCGAGGATGCAGCGCTGGCCTGTCTGTGTTCACAGGTGCTGGCACGCTTGGATGACCTGCCCGCCCCAGACCGCGCCCTGTTGCGGCGCGTGGCCTTTGAAGGGATCACCCCGTCGGAGTTGGCCGAAGAGATGGATGTGCCCGTCGGCACGATCATGTCCCGCCTTGCCCGTGCTCGGGCGCGGTTACGGGAAGTGGTAGGAAGTGTGTCGATGTTCTGATTGGGGGCTCTGCCCCCGGCCTTCGGCCTCCCCCGAGGTATTTGGGCCCAAAGAAACCGACAAAAAAAGGGGGCCGCAGTGGCCCCCTTGTGAGTTTCGCTCGTCAAGCTCTCAAGTTGTACACCGCTCGGAATAATCTTGCCTGCGGCCCGACGCGCGTCAGAGGCGGGCGCACCCGCCTCGTGACTGGTAAGGGCTTAACTACAACCCGATGTTGCGCCGCATGTGTTGCACTTCATGCAGGTGCCGTTGCGCACCAGCGTGTAGTTGCCGCAATCGCCGCAGGCTTCGCCTTCATAGCCTTGCATCTTGGCTCGTGTGACCGCCGTCATAGCAGGCACCGACGCGCTAGACTTGGCCGTGGCAACCGCAGACGTGGCAGTTGCCACGCCGCCCGTTTCCGGCACGAGCGTGTTCAGCGCGGCTACCGCATCAACACCGCCACCAAAGGCCACAGCCCCGGTCTGGCCACCTTGCAGCACGATCAGTTCCTGCGGCAGACGTTTGCGTAGATAACCGGTAGAGCTGATCTGCTTGAGCACTTCCAGCGAACGGGACGCTGCCGTGTCGGAGAGTTCCTTGACGTTGGACACGCCCTCTTCCTCACCTCGGCCCAGATCATCGAAAGACGCGCCTTCCGGCTTTACATGCGCTAGATCGGTACGGTCCAGATAGGACACGGCCAATTCGCGGAAGATGTAGTCGAGGATCGACGTCGCGTTCTTAATGCTGTCATTGCCCTGAACCATGCCCGCCGGTTCGAACTTGGTGAAGGTGAAGGCATCAACGAACTCTTCCAGCGGCACACCGTATTGAAGACCAACCGAAACCGCGATCGCAAAGTTGTTCATCATGGCGCGGAAGCCCGCACCTTCCTTGTGCATGTCGATAAAGATCTCGCCCAGCGACCCATCCTGATATTCGCCGGTGCGCAAGTAGACTTTGTGGCCACCTACAACCGCCTTCTGGGTGTAGCCCTTGCGGCGCTCAGGCATCTTTTCACGGTGCGATTTCTGGATTTCCTTGATGATCACCTTCTCGACGATCTTCTCGGCCAGCACCTGTGCCTTTTCGGGCATGGAACCGGATTCCAGCGTTTCCGCCGCTTCCTCGTCATCCTCTACCAGCGCTGCCGCCAGCGGTTGGGACAGTTTGGAGCCGTCGCGGTAGAGCGCGTTGGCCTTGGTGCCCAACGACCAGCTGAGTTCATAAGCCTTCTGGCAGTCTTCGATGGTGGCGTCATTCGGCATGTTGATCGTCTTGGAGATCGCACCCGAGATGAAGGACTGCGCTGCCGCCATCATGGTTATGTGCGATTGCACCGATAGGAAACGCTTGCCCTTCTTGCCGCACGGGTTTGCACAGTCGAAGACCGGATAATGTTCCACCTTGAGGTGCGGCGCCCCTTCCAGCGTCATGGTTCCGCAGACATGGTCGTTCGCGGCGTCGATGTCTGCCTTGGTGTAGCCGAGACTACGCAGCAGGTCGAAAGTCGGGTCGTTCAGCTTGTCCGCCGGGATGCCCAGCACTTCGCGGCAGAACTCTTCGCCCAGCGTCCACTGGTTGAACACGAACCGGATGTCGAAAGCCGAGGCGAGCGCCTTGTCGACCTTTTCCAGCTGTGCCGGGCCAAAGCCGTGTCCTGCAAGCGAGGTGTGGTTGATCCCCGGCGCGTTACCGATGGTGCCGTGACCGACCGCGTAAGACACGATCTCTTCGATCTGTGCAGAACCGTAACCCAGCTTTTCAAGGGCGGCCGGAACCGACTGGTTGATGATCTTGAAGTAACCGCCACCAGCAAGTTTCTTGAACTTCACCAAAGCGAAGTCCGGCTCGATCCCTGTGGTATCGCAATCCATGACCAGACCGATGGTACCCGTAGGTGCGATCACAGTGGATTGTGCATTGCGGTAGCCATGCTTTTCACCAAGACGCAGCGCCTCGTCCCAGCTTGCCATCGCCAAATCGACCAGACGGCTGTCCGGGCAGTTGGCATGGTCAAGTGCGACCGGCTTGACGGACAGCGCTTCATACCCGTCCGTCGCGCCATAAGCAGCGTTGCGGTGGTTGCGGATCACACGAAGCATGTGATCGGCGTTCTTTTTGAAGCCCGGGAACGGACCCAGCTCTCCGGCGATTTCAGCCGATGTGGCGTAGGACACGCCCGTCATAACAGCCGTCAAAGCACCGCAGAGTGCGCGACCTTCGTCGCTGTCATAGCTGAAGCCGAGGTTCATCAGCAGGCCACCGATATTCGCATAGCCCAGACCCAACGTGCGGAAGTCATACGAGCGCTGCGCGATTTCCTTGGACGGGAACTGCGCCATCATCACCGAGATTTCCAGCGTCAGCGTCCACAGACGTGTGGCGTGCATGTAGTCTTCGGATTGGAACTCGCCATCCTTGAGGAAGGTCAGCAGGTTCATCGACGCGAGGTTACAAGCGGTGTCGTCAAGGAACATGTATTCCGAGCACGGGTTGGAGCCGCGAATTTCGCCATCTGCCGGGCACGTGTGCCATTCGTTGACGGTATCATGGAACTGAATGCCCGGATCGGCACAGGCCCAGGCCGCGTGGCCCACGTCTTCCCACAGATCGCGTGCCTTGATGGTCTTGGCGACGCTGCCATCGGTACGGCGGATCAGTTCCCAATCGGCGTCATCCTTGACCGCCTGCAGGAACGCATTGGTAACGCGGATGGAGTTGTTCGAGTTCTGACCCGAGACAGAGGCATAGGCCTCGGAGTCCCAATCCGTGTCATAAGTCGGGAATTCGATCGATGCATAGCCTTGCCGTGCGTAATCCAGCACGCGCTTGATGTAAGTCTCGGGGATCATCACGCCTTTGGCCGCGCGAATTGCGTCCTTCAAGGCGTTGTTTTTCTTGGGGTCATACGCGTCGTCTTCCAGACCGTCCCACGTACTGATCGCGTTGAAGATCGCGTTGAGCATCTTTTCGTGCATCTTCGACCCGGCGACGATGCTGGCGACTTTCTGCTCTTCTTTGACCTTCCAGTTGATGAATTCTTCGATATCCGGGTGATCGGCATCACAGATCACCATCTTGGCCGCGCGACGTGTGGTGCCGCCCGACTTGATCGCGCCCGCAGCACGGTCACCAATTTTGAGGAAGCCCATCAGGCCGGACGATTTGCCGCCGCCAGACAGTGGCTCGTTTGCGGCACGGAGTGAGCTGAAGTTGGTGCCGGTGCCGGAGCCATACTTGAACAAACGCGCTTCGCGGACCCACAGGTCCATGATGCCGCCATCGCCGACCAAATCGTCAGCCACGGACTGGATGAAGCACGCATGGGGCTGCGGGTGCTCATAGGCCGAGGAGGACTTGGTCAGTTCGCCTGTCTTGTAATCCACATAAAAGTGGCCTTGGCTTGGGCCGTCGATGCCGTAGGCCCAGTGAAGACCGGTGTTAAACCACTGGGGGCTGTTCGGCGCGGCCTTCTGCGTGGCCAACATGAAGCGCATTTCATCGAAATAGGCTTGCGCATCATCTTCGCTGGTAAAGTAGCCACCCTTCCAGCCCCAATAAGTCCACGCGCCGGCCAAACGGTCGAACACTTGCTTGGAAGATGTTTCGCCGGTGCGCGGCGTGTCTTCGGTTTCAGGAACCGAGCGCCACAAAAAACTCGGGACGCCCTTTTCCTTTACCTTCTTCAAAGCGACCGGCACACCTGCCTTACGAAAGTATTTCTGTGCGATGACGTCACTGGCCACTTGGCTCCAGCTGTTTGGCACTTCGACGTTGTCGAGTTTGAAAACCACGGACCCATCAGGATTCCGAATTTCAGAGGTGGTCGAGACAAACTCGAGCCCCGCATATGCATCCTGCCCAGACGTGGTAAATTTTCTTTCGATTTTCATCGCACCGGTCTCTTTTATCTGTGTGTACCCCATGGCCCTGTTAAGGCCGCGATCAGCACGAGTTTTCCGGTCCCACGTGGTGTGCACGCAGGCAAGCGCCTCAAAAGCTGTTTACCGGTATTCCCGTCCCTGTTGTCGGCTCAGACACTATATGTTGTGGTTGATCGAACCGACCCGCACAAACTGGCGGATATCTCACAGAGTCGTCAACACGTTTTTTGCACTTTTAGACATAGATTTTGGGTTGACCTGCAAAGTAGGCACAACCCATAGCGATTCAACTGTGGATGTCTGCTGTATAGGTCTGTGGATAACTCGGCCGATAAAAAGTCAATGCCGCCAGAAAGTTATCCACAGGCATTTAGAATACAGTTCAAGCAACTTAAGAGAGGCAAGTCATGACACACAGCATCGGGTTTCGAATCTGTTCGGCCCATCGCTGTGGCAGAGATCCCACGCACAACCCCATGAGCTAGTAACACCCCTTGGACGGATATAGGGCGTTGGGGCCCCGCAACTTGAAAATGGAAGATATGGTCGGGACGGCAAGATTCGAACTTGCGACCTACGGTACCCAAAACCGTCGCGCTACCAGGCTGCGCTACGCCCCGACTGAGGGGTCGTTTATCGACCAACGCCTGATTTGAAAAGCGGTTTTTTACTGCATTCGATCAAGATGCACATGCCCAGACCGCAATCTCGTCTTGTATGGACGGATGCCGCATCTCAGAACCCGCTTCGATACCCAGTCGATCCGCCATTCCGCCGTTAATTTCGAGAACGAACTGAATGTTGGAACCGCCGCGAATCCCGGTCAGATCACCAGGGACTGCGTTCTCGTGCACCTTCTGAACAACCCCGGCACCATCCGCGAAAATCATATCAAGCGGGATCAGCGTGTTCTTCATCCAAAATGATACCGTTTGTTCGCGGTCGTACACGAACAGCATTCCGCTCATTGTCGGCATGTCTTCAACGAACATAAGCCCACGGCTTCGCAGATCAGCCGTATCAGCGACATCTACAGCAAAACGCGCATTGCCCCAATCCCCGCGCAGAAAGACCGTGTCATCGCGACAGGGCGCTTCGTCGGCAACAGCAGACGACGCGACGCAAAGTAAGACAATGCTTAGGAAAGACCGCTTTCCCATGGAAGAACCTCGACCGCCATGCGCCCGCGACTGCTCTCAATCGAGCGCAGCGCAAGCGCTTCACCCGGTAGCAAATCTGAAAGGCCTGAACGGCGCAAGACCTCGACGTGGATAAAAATGTCTTCAGAGCGACCAAAGACATTGGCAAAGCCAAATCCCTTCGCTTTGTCGAACCATTTAACACGCGCAGGTTCCAAGGGGGCCGAAGCGATCTCTTCTGCGGTGACACCACTGAAATCTTCCAGCGGGGCAAAGCTTGATTCCACTGGAGGCGTGATTTTCAGGACTTCAATTGCCTGAAGGCCCCGATTGGTGGTTTGAACAACCACCTCGATACGGGCTCCATCTGCGACAGACCCCTGTCCATAGTTACGAAGTACATTTGCATGCAGCAGGATATCGGGTCCACCCTCATCGGAGACTAGAAAACCGAAACCTTTGGCTGGGTCAAACCACTTCACGTGACCGGCAATACGCGAGTCAGGTTGTTGTGACTGTTCCAAGATTTTTTCCAACATAAAATTCCCACCACGGGTGCGGCGCCCCAACCTCGGGGGAAGTATAAGAAAGATAGTGCGGATTTCACCCCCACAATTCACGTGACGTGAATGTCAAGGATTTAACCGGCTGATTTCCCACGTTATTTTTTCGCCACGCTTCACCCAACGGAACCGATCATGCAGCCTAAAGGCCCCATCAGCCCAGAATTCAATCTCGGTTGGGTGGATACGAAAGCCCCCCCAGAAGGGAGGCCGCGACGGATTCGGACCCAGCTTTGCGGTTAGTTTGGCGACCTCGGCCATCAATTCCGTGCGCGATCCCAACGGCTTGGATTGCTGCGACGCCCACGCCCCAAGCCGGCTCTTTAGAGACCGGGACGCATAATAAGCATCCGCCTTCTCACCTTCCTCGCGCACGACAGTTCCGCGAACCCGGATCTGTCGATGCAGCGATTTCCAATGCAGCACGAATGCCGCCTTTCCAGCAGCTTCGATCTCTTGCCCTTTGCGGCTTTCATAGTTCGTGTAGAAAACGAAGGCATCCGCTTCGATTTCTTTCAGCAGGACCATCCGAACGTTGGGCATGCCATCGGTATCGACCGTCGACAGTGCTATGGCGTTCGGATCATTGATCTCCGAGGCTTCCGCCTCGGCAAGCCAACGGCGTGCGATCTCAAAAGGATCATCACCCGCAAAGATTCCCGTTCGATCACTCATCGCAACCTCCAATTGAAAGCGGCGCGTATATGAAACTGCCAAGGCTTGTCCACAGCAGATTCGTATCAACACAAACCCAGTGGCAAAGTCCCGCCATTCACAGCCTTGCCGGACAGTCATCCATCGCCTAAACGAATGATACATCGAATTATAAAAGGCGTGGCACCATGAAAAGCGAAATTATGGCCGGAAAGCGCGGGCTTATCATGGGCCTTGCCAACGACAAATCCATTGCATGGGGCATCGCGCGGGCGCTTGGTGACGCCGGAGCGCAACTGGCCTTTTCGTATCAGGGCGACGCGCTGAAAAAACGCGTCGATCCGCTGGCAGCACAACTTGGGTCAAATATCGTCCTTCCGTGCGATGTCAGCGATGGTGAATCGATAGATTCGCTGTTCGACAGCCTCAAGGAACACTGGGACAGCCTAGACTTCGTCGTGCATGCCATTGGCTTTTCGGACAAGAATGAATTGCGCGGGCGCTATGTCGACACAAGTCGTGACAATTTCATGATGACGATGGACATCTCGGTCTATTCCTTCACCGCCGTTATGCAGCGTGCGGAAAAGATGATGACCAATGGCGGCGCGGCTTTGACCATGACCTATTATGGTGCCGAACGGATTATGCCGCATTACAATGTAATGGGTGTGGCCAAGGCGGCCCTTGAATCATCGGTCCGCTACCTTGCCGAAGACCTTGGCAAAGACGGCATCCGCGTCAACGCCATCAGCGCTGGCCCAATCAAGACGCTGGCCGCCTCCGGCATCGGCGATTTCCGCTACATCATGAAGTGGAATGAATACAACTCGCCCCTGCGCCGCAACGTGACGATCGATGATGTGGGCAAATCGGCACTTTACCTGTTGTCCGACCTCGGCTCTGGTGTGACAGGCGAAACCCACCACGTCGATGCAGGCTATCACGTGGTCGGCATGAAGGCAGTTGATGCGCCAGACATGAGTAAGGAATAACCACAGGTGACCACGGCGCAGTTCATCGCGTTCAACCTGACCCTGCTGGCAGCAATGGCGGCACCAGGTCCCGCATTGCTTTACGCGCTGCGACAGTCCGTTGCTGGCGGGTTCTGGGCCGGCGTCGCAACCGGCGCCGGACTTGGCTTGATGGCAGCACTCTGGACCGGGGCGGCGCTGCTCGGCCTCAATGCCGTGTTCGCGCTGGTGCCTTGGGCCTATATCGCTCTCAAAACAGCAGGTGCACTGTATCTCATCTGGATCGCCATCCAACTCTGGCGCAGCGCCAACCAACCTGTCTCAGACAGCGCTCATCCCGGCGCGCGCGCCTTTTTGGGTGGGCTTCTCGTTAACCTCGCCAATCCGAAATCCGTCCTCTTTGCCGGGGCCGTGCTGGTGGTGATCTTTCCGCCCGATCTCAGCCTTGGCGCAAAGGCGCTAATCGTCGCCAATCACTTCATCGTCGAACTTGTTGTCTACACCCTCTTCGCCGCCTGCCTGTCCAGCGCCCCTGCCCGCGCTGGCTACCTGCGGCTGAAACCGATCATCGATCGCACCGCTGCCGTCATCCTTGGCGCACTTGGCCTGCGCCTGCTATTCGGCCGCTGATCCATAAAGGAGCCCCCCATGACCGATCGCCTGCCACACGAAAAAGGATTCCACGTCAGTTGGGATCAATTGCACCGCGATGCCCGTGCCTTGGCATGGCGGCTTCAGGGCGAAGGCCCAGACGAAGGCGGCTGGCGCGCGGTTGTCGCCATCACCCGCGGCGGGATGGCTCCTGCGATGATCGTGGCTCGTGAACTGGACATTCGCATGGTCGATACAATCAGCGTCAAGAGCTATAACCACCAATCCCAATCTGAACCCAAGGTCATCAAGTCACCTGACATGAGCGTCGTCGGCGACGGCACAGGCGTTCTGGTAGTGGATGATCTGGTCGACACCGGAAAAACGCTGGAAGTGGTGCGTAAACACATGCCCAAAGCCCATATTGCAACCGTATACGCCAAACCGATGGGCCGCCCACAGGTTAATACCTTCATCACCGAAGTGAGCCAGGATACATGGATCTTCTTCCCATGGGACATGGCGCTGCAATATGTCGAACCCTATCGCGGCACCGACTGACCGGGCTTCTCTGGTTCGAAAAGACTTCGGGGGAGTCCGCCAAAAGCGGACGGGGGCAGAGCCCCTAAACCAAAAATACAGCGCGCCGCAGGCGCACAATGTGGAAAGATCGGTATGACGTCACGCACCCAGACCACATTCGCCCCACCGGTGATGGAGGCTCGCCGCTGGCTCGACGGGGTGACGTTCCCCGACAATCAGCCGCTCATCAATGTCAGCCAGGCCGCGCCGGTTGAACCGCCACCCGCCCCGCTGCGCGCCGCCATGGCCGAAGCGTTGGAACTGCCCGAGACTCATCTCTACGGGCCGGTGCTGGGTTTGCCCGCCTTGCGCCATGAACTGGCCGCCCAATGGTCAGCACATTACCACGGCACAGCACACCCCGATCAAATTGCGATCACCTCCGGCTGCAATCAGGCTTTTGCCGCAACGATCTCGGCGCTGTGCACCGAAGGGGATGAAGTCATCCTGCCAACCCCCTGGTATTTCAACCATAAAATGTGGCTGGACATGTCGGGTGTCTCCGCTGTGGCATTGCCCACCGGACCCGATCTGATCCCTGATGCCGAAGCTGCCCGCGCCCTGATCACCGAAAAAACCCGTGCCATCGCGTTGGTGACCCCGAACAATCCCGGCGGGGTTGAATATCCCACCGAAACCCTGAGCGCGTTCTTCACGCTTGCCCGCGAGACCGGGATCAAGCTGATCGTCGACGAAACCTATCGCGATTTCGACAGCCGCGCAAACCCGCCGCACAACCTGTTGTCTGATCCCAAATGGGGCGACACGCTGATCCAGCTCTACTCCTTTTCCAAAGCCTACCGTCTCACCGGCCACCGCGTCGGCGCGATCATCGCCACCCCAGCGCTATTGGCCGAAGTCGAGAAATTCCTCGACTCTGTTGCCATCTGCCCGTCGCAGCTTGGCCAACGCGCCGCCCTTTGGGGGCTGCAAAACCTCGGCGATTGGCTCGCAGGCGAACGTGATGAAATCCTCGACCGCCGTGCGGCGATTCACGACCACATGCCGCTGATTGCAGTCAAAGGTTGGCGTCTCATGGGCTGTGGCGCGTATTTTGCCTATCTCGAACATCCCTTTGCCGACAGCAGTGCCACGCTGGCCCCGAAACTGGTGCAAGAAGTTGGCGTGCTTGCCCTGCCCGGTACGATGTTCACGCCCGACACTGACCCCAGCGGCGCACGCCAATTCCGCGTTGCCTTTGCCAATGTCGACCGGGCCGAGATCGAGACGTTGTTCACTCGGCTGGCCAGCCTCGACTGGCCCCTTGCGACCCCTGTCCCCGCCGCGTAGACACGTCGCACGAAATCACACCTAAGCAAGGGGCAAACCTGCATGGCCATGGGCAAAGGCAAGCTGTCGAAGACCTTCATCTGGATTCTGATGGGACTTCTCATCGTCGGCCTCGCAGGCTTTGGCGCAACCAGCCTGTCCGGCTCGGCACGCAGCGTGGCCACCGTTGGCGAAAAGGAAGTGTCCACCGACGCTTACCTGCGCAGCCTGCGGACCGAAATTAACGCCTTTGCCGCCCAAGCCGGTCGCGCCGTTCCGATGTCCGAAGCGCAGATGCTGGGCATCGACCGCCAGGTGCTTGCCCAACTGGTCACCGCCCGCGGCCTTGACAACGAGGCGGCCCGCATCGGCATGTCCGTGGGCGACGAGGTGGTCGCAGATCAATTGCTGCAAATCCCGTCCTTCCAAAGCGCCGATGGCAGTTTCAACCGCGAAGCCTACAGTTTCGCCCTGCGCAATCAGGGCCTGTCTGAATCCGAGTTTGAAGAGCAATTGCGCGACGACACCTCGCGCACGATCCTGCAAAGCGCGCTGATCGCAGGCAACACCCTGCCCGACACCTATATTGACACGCTATTGTCCTATACCGGCGAAACCCGCGATTTCACGTGGGCCCGCCTGACCGGATCGAACCTGCAAACCGGCCTACCCGAGCCGTCAGACGCCGATCTGCAAGCCTATTACGACGACAACGTTGCCAACTACACCCTGCCCGAACTGCGTGACATCACCTATGCGTGGATCACACCCGAGATGATCGTCGATACAGTCGAAGTCGACGAAGATTCCCTCCGCGCCTCTTATGATGAACGGTTCGATGAATTTAACCTGCCCGAACGACGCCTCGTCGAACGTCTTGTCTTCAGCACCGAAGACGCCGCGTCCGAGGCGCTGAACCGTCTTGGCGACGATTTCACCTTCGAAGATCTCGTTGCGGAACGTGGTCTCGCGCTGTCGGATATCGACTTGGGCGATGTAACGCGCGACACGCTGGAAGGTGCTGCAGAGGGCGTCTTTTCTTCGGAAACCGGCGACGTGGTAGGCCCGCTGCCCTCTACTCTCGGCCCGGCGCTCTTTCGCATTAACGCGGTACTTGACGCACAATCCACCTCGTTCGATGACGCACGCCCCGATTTGCGCGGCGAACTCGCTCTCGATCGTGCGCGACGTGTAATCGAAACACTGGCACAAACCATCGACGACGAACTCGCGGCTGGCGCAACGCTCGAAGAAGTCGCCGACACCACAGAAGCACAATTAGGCCAGATCGAATGGTTCCCCGGAGCTGACGGCGAAATTGCTGCTTATGACGCGTTCCGCGAAGCCGCCAACGCCCTGAACGAAGGCGACTTCCCCGAAGTGCTCCAGCTTGGCGATGGCGGTGTTTTCGCCATGCGGCTAAACCGCATTCAGCCGCCAGCACCACAACCCATCGAAGACGTGATCGATCAGGTTCGTCAGGGCTGGGACACGCGCGAACAGACCGCACAGTTGATGGCACAGGCCGAAGAACTAGCCGCGTCATTGGCGACAGGCAGCAGCTTCCAAGACCTAAACCTTTTGCCGCAATCGGAAAACGGGCTGGGCCGCAACGCGCAGATCGCAGATCTTCCGGTTGGCCTTTTGACCGCTGTTTTCGAAATGAGAGTGGGAGACACCCGCGCGGTCGCTGGCATCGGTGAGGTAATCGTGCTGAAGCTTGACGCGATCACGCCGGTCGATCGCAGTGATGGCGACATCGAAATGCTGGCACAGGCCCTACGCAATCAGGCCTCCAACAGCATTGCCGAAGATCTTTTCCGCGCTTTTGCCACTGACGTGCAGCAGCGCGCCGGGGTCGAAATCAATCAACCCGCGATCAACGCGGTCCACGCCTTTATCCAGTAAGACAGATGGCCACACTGACCCCCGATTTCGACAGTTTCGCCCGCGCCTTTGAGGCAGGTGAAAACCAAATCGTCTATGCCCGGCTCGCCGCCGATCTCGACACGCCGGTGTCGCTGATGCTCAAACTCACCGGGGCCGCCAAGGACGCATTCGTTCTGGAAAGCGTCACCGGCGGAGAGGTGCGTGGGCGATACTCAATCATCGGCATGAAGCCCGATGTGGTCTGGCAGTGCCGCGGCACTCAAAGCAGCATCAACCGCGCCGCGCGTTACGACCCAGACGCGTTCGAACCACAAGACGGTGACCCGCTAACCACGCTTCGTGCGCTGATCGCGGAGTCCAAGATCGCCTTGCCGGATGATCTGCCACAAGCTGCAGCGGGCCTATTCGGCTATCTCGGCTATGACATGATCCGGCTGGTGGAACACTTGCCAAACATCAACCCCGACCCTCTGGGCCTGCCCGATGCAGTCATGCTCCGTCCGTCTGTGGTCGCAGTTCTGGACGGCGTCAAAGGTGAAGTTACAGTCGTCTCCCCGGCTTGGGTCAATGACGGACTCACCGCTCGTGCCGCTTACGCGCAGGCCGCTGAACGGGTGATGGACGCTGTGCGCGACCTCGAACGCGCCCTACCACAACAGGCACGCGAAATGGGCGACGCCGCAGACATTCCGGCACCCGTGTCAAACTTCACCCATGAGGGTTACAAACAAGCGGTCGAAAAGGCCAAAGACTACATCCGCGCAGGTGACATCTTTCAGGTGGTCCCGGCACAGCGCTGGACGCAGGACTTCCCGCTGCCGCCCTTCGCGCTGTACCGTTCGCTGCGCCGCACGAACCCATCGCCCTTCATGTTCTATTTCAACTTCGGTGGGTTTCAGGTCATTGGGGCAAGCCCTGAAATTCTTGTCCGCGTCTTCGGCGACGAAGTTACGATCCGGCCCATCGCCGGCACACGCCCTCGTGGCGCAACACCCACCGAGGACGATGCGCTCGAAGCCGATCTGCTGGCCGACGCCAAAGAATGTGCCGAACACCTGATGCTGCTGGATCTGGGACGCAACGATGTAGGTCGCGTTGCAAAAATCGGAACCGTCCACCCGACCGAGAAATTCATCATCGAACGCTACAGCCATGTGATGCACATCGTATCCAATGTGGTGGGCGAACTCAGCCCTGAACACGACGCGCTTTCGGCACTGCTGGCGGGACTGCCCGCAGGCACAGTGTCCGGTGCGCCCAAGGTGCGCGCGATGGAGATCATCGACGAATTGGAACCGGAAAAACGCGGCATCTATGGCGGCGGCGTCGGCTATTTCAGCGCGGGTGGCGACATGGACATGTGTATCGCACTGCGCACCGCGTTGGTTAAGGACAAGAAGCTCTACATTCAGGCTGGCGGCGGCGTTGTATACGACAGCGACCCCGAATCCGAATATCAGGAAACTGTCCACAAATCGAACGCCATCCGCCGCGCCGCAGCCGACGCCGCGCGATTTACGGGAAACGGCAATCTTTAAGCAAAGGTCGCGCTGCGGTTTCTTTGGGCACCAGGTACCTTGGGGGAATCCGCCCGCGATGGATGGGGCCAGCGCCCCCAATTGGCTTTCTGACCCGAAGGGTCGAAACGCTAAAATCTGAATGCCGCAGGCATCCTAGTTAACTTGAAGAAACCTGTGCAAATCCCTGCAAGCGTTCGATCATTGCCCGTAGGCCATTTGATCTTTGTGCAGACAGATGATCGTTCAATCCCAACCGCCCAAGCTCTGCACGCGCGTCAATGCCAGCCACGTCTGCGGGCGGCAATCCATTGTAAAGTTTACGCAGCACAGCAATCAGCCCATTGACGATCATCGCATCCGACTCACCCTCGAATTGCACCACACCGCCTTCGACCTGCGGATGCAACCAGACTTGGCTTGCACAGCCATCAACCTTGGTGGCCGGCACTTTCAATGCGTCGGGCAAAGGCTCCATCGCCTTGCCAAGTTCGATCACCATTCGATAGCGGTCTTCCCAATCGTCCAGAAATTCGAAATCTTCGACAATCTCTTCAAAAGCGGCGCTCGCCATGGCGGTCTCCGGATGCGTTTATGTGTTCCCCGAACACCTAGGCAGCGACAGCGCAAAGGTCCAGCCCGGGCTTGATGCTTTTCAACTGCGCCGCAATCGGTTACGTCGAAGACAGACAGGCAAAGGGACCGACCATGCGCAAACCCGTGACGCTCTTGATCCTTGCAACCGTGATGTTGACGGGCTGCGCCACCATAAGCGAGTCGCGTTTGAACCCGCTCAACTGGTTCGGATCAAGCGAACCCGATCCAGCCGCACTTGATGTGGCCAATGCCGAAGTAAATCCGCTGATCCCGCGCCGACGCGTGTCTTTCTTTATCAATAACCAACCCGAGGCTTTTGCCGGACGTCCGATTGCCGAAATTGCCGAGTTGCTGGTCGAGCGGCGCCCCGGCGGGGCCATCATCCGTGCCACCGGGCAAGCCAATCGCGTCGGACCATTCGATGTGCGCCTGATCGCCGACGAAGTCGCAAGTAAAGATGGGACGCTGGTTTTCGACCTCAAAGCGCTGCAACAGGCCGGAGCGCGAAATACCGGCCCGCGGGCCCGTCAGGTCACTGTAGGGAGGTGGATCACAGATCAGGATCTGAGTGGCATTCGCACGATCACAGTTCGTGGCGCAAACAATGCGCGAACCGTACGCCGCTAAGGCTTACAATTCGATGATCTGAACCTGTTTGCCCTTCGCGGCAAGCCCGACACGCCCGTCACACAGGCGCAACGCGTCGTCACCGAAAACTTCGCGCCGCCATCCCTGTAGTGCTGGAACGTCGCGTTCCCCAGATGCCAAAGCATCCAGTTCTGCCGATGTTGCGATCAGCTTGGATGCAACACCCGATGCCTCGGTTTTGGCCTTTAGCAACACCCGAAGCAGATCCGCCAGCGCCGGGTTCACCTGTGGCGATGGGCGCGCCGTATCAAACGCGGGCAATTGTTCTTTGGGCATGCTTTGTGCGCGGTGCACGGCCTCAAGGATACCATTGGCAATCTCACCTTTACGGGCCTCTCGCAAAAGCAACCGCGAACGGCCAAGGTCTGCCATGTCCTTGGGTTTCGTCGACGCCAGTTCAACCAATGCATCGTCTTTGAACACGCGGCTGCGCGGCACGTTGCGCTCTTGCGCATAGCTTTCGCGGAACTGCGCCAATTCTTTGACTAGGGCCAAAAAGCGCGGCGCGTTGGATCGGGTCTTGACCCGCATCCACGCATCTTCGGGACGGGTGACGTAGGTCTCGGGGGCCAGAAGTGTTGCGATTTCCTCGGCGACCCAACGGTCGCGCCCAGTCTCGGCCAGCTTCTTGCGCAGGAACTCATAAATCACACGCAGATGGGTTACATCTGCCAACGCATAAGCCGTCTGGTTGTCCGACAAAGGCCTCCGCGACCAGTCGGTAAACCGCGAGGATTTATCGAGCGCCTGCTTGGCGATCTTGCGCACTAGCGTCTCATAGCCCACCTGCTCCCCGAACCCGGCAACCATCGCGGCAACCTGACTGTCGAACAGCGGTTCGGGAATGACACCGTGGTCGATATAGAAGATTTCAAGATCCTGTCGCGCGGCATGGAAAACCTTGACCACGTCACGGTTGCGGAACAACTCCAGCAACGGCTCCAGCGAAAGCCCCTCGACCAGTGGGTCCACCAGAACCGCATCGGTCTTGCCGTCGCCCCGATAGGCCAACTGGATCAAACACAGCTTGGAATAATAGGTTCGTTCGCGCAGGAATTCAGTGTCGACGGTGACATAAGATGTTTGCGCAGCGCGCTCGCAAAAAGCGGCAAGGTCGGACGTGGTCGTGATGATGTGCATAATTCGGGTCGTTCGTTATTATTGTTCTATCGGCACCCCACGACGCGTATAGCTGAAAACCTGCGCTTTGCCTAGCGCCGGAGCCGCTGTCGTCAGGGCAGGTCAATCCGGGTTGTCACACCGCCAGCAAAACGGCGTAGAATGAGCGGGTAAAGTATATGTTCCTGCACCAAAACCTTGGCGGCAAGCGTGTCTGCTGTGTCCTCTGATGCGATTGGTACGCGCACCTGCCCCAAGACCTGCCCACCATCCAATTCTGCGGTCACTTGGTGGACGGAACAGCCAGCTTCGGTGTCGCCTGCATCAATAGCGCGCTGATGGGTGTGCAGACCTTTGTATTTCGGCAAAAGCGACGGGTGAATGTTAAGCATCTTGCCCTGCCAGCGTGTCACGAACCCTTCGGTCAGCACCCGCATGAACCCGGCAAGGCAAATGATATCGGGCCGCGCCTGATCCAGAACGTGGTTCAGTGCGCTTTCAAAAGCCGGACGGTCAGACCCAAATGGTCGATGATCCACCACTGCAGTTTGAATGCCACATGCCTTTGCCTTTTCCAGCCCACCCGCATCTTTGCGATTTGACAGAACCAGCACGGGTCGCGCCGGATGATCACCGGTCATGTCATCGACCAGCGACACCATATTGGAGCCGCCGCCAGAGATCAGAATCGCAACCCGTTTGGTCAAAGCAACGCGCCTGTGTAGGCCACACCCGACGTGCCAGTAACAACACCGATCCGCGAGACAGTCTCACCGGCATCTTCGAGCACCGCAGTTACCGCGTCGGCGCGATCTGCGGCCACAGAAACGATCATGCCGATGCCGCAGTTGAAGGTCTTAAGCAGTTCCGCCTCGGCCATTCCGCCGGTGGCTGCCAGCCATTTGAACACAGGCGGCAAATCCCACGCGCCAAGGTCAATTTCGGCGCCCATGCCTTCGGGCAAGACACGCGGCAGGTTCTCGGTCAGGCCTCCGCCCGTAATATGCGCCAGCGCATGTACGCCGCCTGCTTTCACGGCGCTGAGCGCCTGCGTCACATAAAGCCGTGTCGGTGTCAGAAGTGCCGCACCCAACGTTCCTTCGGCCCATGGGCAGCCGGCTTCCCAACCAAGACCGGAAACCTCGACCAGTTTTCGAACAAGGCTGTAACCGTTGGAATGCACACCGTCCGAGGCCAGACCCAGCAGCAAATCACCTTCGGCCACGCCCGACGGCAGATCCGTGCCCCGCTCCATCGCGCCCACGGCAAAGCCCGCAAGGTCAAAATCGCCCGCCGGATACATGCCCGGCATTTCCGCCGTTTCACCGCCGATCAAGGCGCAACCCGACCGTGCGCAGCCTTCGGCGATGCCTTCGATGACCCGCGCCGCCGTGTCGGTGTCGAGCTTACCTGTCGCGAAATAATCAAGGAAAAACAAAGGCTCCGCGCCTTGGCAGACCAGATCGTTCACACACATCGCCACAAGGTCAATCCCCACGCCATCCACATGGCCCGTGTCAATCGCAATCCGCAGCTTGGTGCCCACACCATCGGTCGCCGCCACCAGCACCGGATCAGTGAAGCCAGCCCCCTTGAGGTCAAACAGCGCCCCAAAGCCACCCAGCCCTGACATCACACCCGGCCGCGCCGTGCGCTTGGCCGCGGGTTTGATCCGCTCGACCAGAGCATTCCCTGCGTCGATATCCACACCCGCATCCGCGTAGGTGATGCCGTTTTTGCCGTCTGTCATGCTGCACCCTCCGAAGGTCGCGCGTGCCTTAGCGCAGGCTTAAGCACGAGTCCATCATCCGTGTGCCACACCTCTTGACGCGCCCCGGTTGTCTGGTACTGAAACACACATGGCGGGCCTGTAGCTCAATTGGTTAGAGCAGAGCGCTCATAACGCTTTGGTTGCGGGTTCAAGTCCTGCCGGGCCTACCATATTTTACCGCTTGGTAAAAAACGCCGCTTTTAGAAAATACACTTGCTGACATCCGGCGTTGTTGCCCGCCACCGAAGGGCGTCTGCAATCATCTTTGGCACGTCGCGGTGCAGACCGATGGGGTCCAAAACGATGCCTTGAAACCCGGACGCGGCAACCGCCTCTGGCAGATCGTCGAGTACATGGCCACGCTTTGCAGCAAAGAACGGCAGGCAGATGGCGTTTACGCCCAACCCGCTCAAAGCGTCGGTCAACGACGGGTCATCCTCGACAAAGCCGCAGCGGACAGCGCGCGGGCCGAAATCCTCGGCCACGCGGTCGGCAAAGGCGTGGGTCGCCTCGGATACGCGGCGGGATTTGCCCGATCCATGTCCAGCAATGATCAGATCTGTAGCGTACGGTTCGAACCCGTGATCCGTACAAACCTGCCGCAACCAATTCGCGGCGAGCATCGGCAGGGTGCAGTCCAGACCGAAGCTGACCAGTTGCGGCCCTACGCCGTCGGCCAGCCGTTTGGGCAGTTGCACCTGCGTGAACCAGCCATCGGCCATGAACATCGGATAAATCAGCGCGCCGGGTCGGTCCGCCGACAGCGCCTCGATCCGGCCTTCGGCGGCCAGCGTCACGCCCTCAATCCGGGCCTCGGGCAGGTGTGTCGCCACGGCAGCGGCAAGGGCTGCGATTTCTGCCTCGCCCACATCGGGGTCCGAAGGTTGGCCGTGGCTGACGATCAGCGCGTCGAAGGACATGGGGTGCTCCGGGTTGGTTCATGGAGCGATTTAGCGCGGGGCCATGCGAATGGCACCATCCAATCGGATCACTTCGCCGTTGAGCATCTGATTCTCAACAATGTGGCGCACCAATTGTGCGTATTCCGATGCCCCGCCGAGGCGCGACGGAAACGGCACCTGCGCACCAAGGCTGTCCTGCACCTCTTGCGGCAATCCTTCCAGCAAGGGCGTCTTGAACAGCCCCGGCGCGATCGCACAGATGCGGATGCCAAGCTGCGCAAGATCGCGGGCCATCGGCAGCGTCATGCCGACGACTCCGCCCTTGGATGCCGCATAGGCCACCTGCCCCACCTGCCCTTCGTAAGCCGCGACAGAGGCAGTGTTAACAATCACGCCACGTGATCCGTCGGCATCCAGTGGGTCGTTCGTGGCCATCAAGGCGGCCGCCTGCGAGGCAACATTGAACGTGCCGATCAAATTGACACGGATCGTGTTTGCAAAAACCTGCGCATCATGCGGCGCGCCCTTGGACACGGTCTTTGCCGCCGGGGCGATTCCTGCGCAATTCACTGCAATATGGGCAGTGCCATATGCAGCTTTGACCGAGTCCATTGCGGCGGCGACGCTGGCCGGGTCGCTGACATCTGTTTTGACGAAGAGACCGCCATAGGCGTTGGCCCGCGCGTTTCCTTCATTGTCGTTCATGTCAAGAATGACAATCTTAGCGCCAGCCTCGGCCAGAGCGATGGCTGCGGCGGCCCCAAGCCCCGATGCTCCGCCCGAAACAATTGCAACCGTATCTTGCGTGATGATCATGGCTTCTCTTCCTCTATGTCGTGACAGTCATCCGAGGTGATGCAATGCGATCCTTTCTGAAGTGTTTCGAGCTGGAAAAACAAGGCCACGCTGTGCACCGCAATTCATAGGCTGTGCTAGCGCGTTGCAACGGGCTTTGACACGCGATTTCGAAATCGCGTATCAAGCGCCTTCGAAGGCGCTTCCCGCCGACACCAACGCAGGTTTCCTTTTGGCCAAAACGAAGAAGCGCAAACACCCCCCCGGTGGCTGGCAGGACTGGATGACCGACCGCGTCTTGCGGGGGGCCATCTGGTGTGCCCTGCGACTCCCGGTCCGTGCACGACTGTGGCTCATGGGACGGCTGATCCGCCATGTGGTGGCGCCGCTAGCTGGTTATCGCGACCGTGCGATGGACAACCTTGCCCATGTCTGGCCCGAGATGGGCATTCTGGACCGTCGCCGTTTGGCCGATCTGGTGGCCGACAATGCCGGGCGCACAATGATCGACAATTATGATGTCAAAGGTTTGATGCGGCGCATGGCCAAGGCCGAGATCCGCGGCGATGGTCTGGCCGCAGTAGAACAAGCCCGCGCCGAAGGGCGTCCGGTGCTGTTCGTCACTGGGCATTTCGGAAACTTCGAAGCCCCACGCGCCGCATTGGTGGCACGGGGATACCGCATCGGCGGGTTGTACCGTCCGATGTCCAACCCGTTCTTCAACGCGCATTACGCCGCCAACATGCACGCTTTGTCCGACCCCGTGTTCGAACAGGGGCGGCGCGGCACGATGGGATTGATCAAGCATATCCGCGAAGGTGGCATGGGTGTATTATTGTTCGACGTCTATGACAGTGCGGGCGTGCCAATCGACTTTATGGGGCAGCCCGCCCCAACGTTGACCTCGGCCGCAGATATCGCGCTCAAGACCGGGGCGCTGATGGTGCCGTTCTTTGGCATCCGCAAGAAGGATGGCATCAGCTTTGACGTGGTGTTCGAAACACCTGTCCCGCATGGCGACCCTGTCGAGATGATGCGCGACGCCACAGCCCGGCTTGAGGCGCGGATTCGGGAAAATCCTGATCAATGGTTCTGGATTCACCGCCGCTGGAAACCCAAGCGTCAGCGCAAGCGGGCAGCCGCCAAAATGGGTCCGTGACCCTTTTTCTGTACCAGCACAACAATTGGTGCCGAGCCTGAAACAGAGACCGAGGACGACAGCGGCGAACGCCCATTCCAGTCTCCGATATCGGACCATTCGGTTACGATATGGCTATAGGCCAGTTTTTTCCCAGCGTTTTCCCCTCGTGGAATGCTGACCGTTTCAGAGGGCGTGTAGCGGACAAGGAAGATATCCGCATCAGCCAACCCAGACGCAGCAGGTGCGCTGATCGTCAACTGATTGCCCGACCGTTTCAGGGTCAACGGAACCGTCAAACCTTTGGCAGCATGGGCTTGTACCTGATCGGTCACATCCATCGGACGGTTGCCGACCACATCGGTCACACCGTTGACCACCATTTGTGGGGTGTAGATTGACCGACTGCCGAACGAGCGCGCATACCCTTTTTGGCGCTTGGTAAAAGCAGCGTGGGCGAATTTGTCTTTCCAGCCAATATAATCCCAGTAATCCACGTGCAGGGCCAACGCGATCACGTTGTCGCGTTCCCCGAGGCGGGCAAGCATCTCATCGGCAGGTGGACAGGACGAGCAGCCTTGCGATGTATACAGCTCGACCACAACCGGTGTATCTTGGGCCAACGCTGCCGTTGCACTCACACCGACGATCATTGCCGTTACCAAAGCAAAAAGCCTGTTCATTCCACTGTTTTCCTGAGCTTGATGATGTCTCAAGACAGATAGACATACTGGACTGAAATAACCAATCAAGGTTTTGCGATAGCCCGCGATCAGTTTGGCACCGCCCAATTGTGCACAATAGTATACCAAAATTGACGCACCCCCCTTGATCGACTCCTTGGCATGATGCAAAGAGCGGCAAGAGACCCGTTTTCCCCCTTTGAGGAGCCCAGTCATGCCCATCATCGTTGGTCAGGATACAGCCAAGACTCGTAAGACCCTTACGGTCAACGGCCAGTCCATCGCCTATTACTCGATCCCTGCAGCTGAAGCAGCCGGTTTGGGGACGTTTTCGAACCTCCCTGCCTGTTTGAAAGTCGTACTGGAAAACATGCTACGTTTCGAAGACGGCAAGACCGTAAGCGTGGATGACATCAAGGCATTTGGCACATGGGGCGAAAACGGCGGCAAAAACCCGCGCGAGATTGCCTATCGTCCGGCGCGCGTGTTGATGCAGGACTTCACCGGCGTTCCGGCGGTTGTTGACCTTGCCGCGATGCGCGACGGGATCGTGGCGCTGGGTGGTGATCCGGAAAAGATCAACCCGCTGAACCCGGTTGATCTGGTCATCGACCACTCGGTCATGATCGACGAATTCGGCAACCCGCGCGCGTTCCAGATGAACGTCGACCGCGAATACGAACGCAACATGGAGCGTTACACCTTCCTCAAGTGGGGCCAGAACGCGTTTAACAACTTCCGCGTTGTGCCGCCGGGAACCGGTATCTGCCACCAAGTGAACCTTGAATACCTTGCACAGACCGTCTGGACCGATGCGGACCAGAGCGGCGAGCAAGTCGCCTACCCCGACACACTTGTCGGCACCGACAGCCACACAACCATGGTCAACGGCGCTGCCGTTCTCGGCTGGGGCGTTGGCGGGATCGAAGCCGAGGCCGCAATGCTGGGTCAGCCGATTTCGATGCTCATTCCCGAAGTTGTCGGTTTTGAACTAACCGGCGCTATGATGGAAGGTACCACTGGTACCGACCTTGTTCTGAAGGTTGTGGAAATGCTGCGCGAACGCGGCGTGGTTGGGAAATTCGTTGAATTCTACGGCGCGGGCCTTGATACCCTGCCGCTGGCAGACCGCGCGACGATCGCCAATATGGCGCCCGAATACGGCGCAACCTGCGGCTTCTTCCCGATCGACAATGAAACGCTGCGCTATCTCAAAACCACCGGTCGTGACATGGACCGGATCGCGCTGGTCGAAGCCTATGCCAAAGAAAACGGATTCTGGCGCGATGCGGATTATGCGCCGGTCTATACCGACACGCTGCACCTCGATATGGGCACCATCGTTCCGGCGATTTCCGGCCCCAAGCGTCCACAGGATTACGTCGCACTAACCAGTGCCAAAGCGGCGTTTGCCAAGGAAATGGAACAGACGTTCAAGCGTCCAATGGGTAAAAAGATCCCGGTTGCTGGCGAAGATTATTCTATGGAATCCGGCAAGGTGGTGATTGCGTCGATCACATCCTGCACCAACACCTCGAACCCATATGTGATGATCGGTGCGGGCCTTGTGGCGCGCAAAGCCCGCGCGCTGGGTCTGGATCGCAAACCTTGGGTCAAAACTTCGCTCGCACCGGGTTCTCAGGTTGTGTCGGCCTATCTGGAAGCAGCAGAACTGCAAGATGATCTAGACGCGATCGGCTTCAACCTTGTTGGCTACGGCTGCACCACCTGCATCGGTAACTCTGGCCCGTTGCAGAAAGAAATCTCGGCTGCGATTTCCGAAGGCGACCTTGTGGCAACTGCCGTCTTGTCGGGCAACCGGAACTTCGAAGGCCGAATTTCCCCAGATGTCCGCGCCAACTACCTCGCATCTCCGCCGCTTGTTGTGGCCTATGCGCTGGCGGGCACACTTAACATTGATCTGACGTCCGAACCTTTGGGCACGGACAAAGACGGCAATGACGTCTTCCTCAAAGACATTTGGCCCACCACACAGGAAGTGGCAGAACTGGTCGAACAAACGGTCACGCGCGAAGCGTTCCAGACCAAATATGCCGATGTCTTCAAAGGCGATGAAAAGTGGCAGAGCGTCGAAACCACCGACGAGATGACCTACGATTGGCCCCCGACATCGACCTATGTTCAGAATCCGCCCTACTTCCAGGGCATCACAATGGCGACCAAGAAAATCGAGAATATCGAGGGTGCCAAAGTACTTGCTCTGCTGGGTGACATGATAACCACCGACCACATCTCGCCAGCCGGGTCCTTCAAGGAAACCACACCCGCCGGTCAGTACCTGATCGAACGTCAGGTCAGCCCGCGCGAATTCAACTCGTACGGGTCACGCCGTGGCAACCACGAGATCATGATGCGCGGCACCTTTGCCAATATCCGCATCAAGAACGAGATGCTGGATGGCGTTGAAGGCGGCTATACCAAAGGCCCGGATGGAGAGCACACGTCTATCTTTGATGCCGCGATGGCCTATCAAGAGGCGGGCGTTCCGCTGGTGATCTTCGGTGGCGAACAGTACGGCGCGGGTTCCAGCCGTGACTGGGCGGCCAAGGGTACGGCGCTGCTTGGCGTCAAGGCCGTGATCGCGGAAAGCTTTGAACGTATCCACCGCTCCAACCTTGTTGGGATGGGTGTGATCCCGTTCGAATTCACAGGTGGCGACACCCGCAAATCGCTGGGTCTGAGCGGTGAAGAAACCGTCGCGATCCACGGGCTTGATACAATCACGCCTCTAGCTGAGGTGCCCTGCACCATCACCTATGCGGATGGCACCGAGAAAACGATCACTCTCAAATGCCGGATCGACACCGGAATCGAGATTGAATACATCGAAAACGGTGGCGTTCTGCATTACGTTCTGCGTGACCTAGCAAGCCGCGACGCGGTGGCTGCCGAGTAACGCTTGACCCTTTGGGTCGACCGACATGAACAACAAAACGGCGCGCCAATGGCGCGCCGTTTTTACGTAAATGCTGCGTTTCAGAACCTTAGTCCGGAACCGGAATGCAAGCACCACCTTCGACCTGCAGAGATGGGTTTTGGCCCCGCCAGCTGATTTCTCCATCAGGCCCGAAGCACAAAATTTCCCCTTCAAAACTGGTCATCATGTCATAGGGGACATCGCTGGCGCGATCGCATTGTTTTTCTGTCGGAGCCACCACGTAGCCGCCGATGCCGATGGCCATGGCAGCACAAAAAACCTGACCTGTATGCCCTTTGGCCACCAAACAATCCGGTAGCCAGATTTTTTGAACCAGACCGCCCAACTGATTGAACAGATACACGTTTTCCACAGATAATCCTTGGCCAAGCTGCAAACGACCGGCGGTTCCATGGCAGCTCAGAACAAGGTTCTTAAGTCGCCCCCCACGTGCGCTGCGGGCGACTTCTCCGATCCAATCAACAATGTGTTCCGGCGACTCCGTCGTGGCGATATCCCACGTGTTCCACATCTGGAATCGACGGGATCGCGTACCATTACTGACGCGAGGGTCGTTTACGGCCATATTGGGCCTGGACAAACGGTACACAATAAATCCTCCAAGCAATACTCGAACAAATATTCTGCATCATAACCCAGCCACCCTTTCAGGTCGACACACGGCGAATGCCGATCGGCCAAATGGGAAAAGCAACATCGATAATTCGATATCCGAATTCATCCTGTCTAGCCCCGGTGAAGAGTCTGTCGCCCAAAATTCTCTTGAAACTGCCAAAAGTCTAAGCAATTTCTTGCCATAGCCGTTTAAAAAATGAAAAAAATATTCAAAATTTGGCACAAGTTGTCGCATGTGACAGCTTGGACCCTACAAATTCCTCGAGAATGTCCCACTTACCTACCACACAGGCACAGAATTCGACGAGTCACACCATGAAGCTTTTAACAATCATTCAGACTGCAGCCTTGCTTCTGATCGCAGGCGCAAGCGTGTTCGCCGGTATCCCCGACGCGACACCATCTGTCTTTTAGTAAACCTTAGTCAGCCAGCGCGCTTTCCAGCGCTGGGACAAATCGCTGTTCATAGTCTGACCCGACCAAAGGTCCGGCAAAGCGAAACAGCACTGTCCCATCCCCATCAACGATAAACGTCTCGGGCGGTGCCGTCACACCCCAATCGATGGACGTGCGCCCAGCAGGATCAAACGGCACGGCCGCAAACGGATTGCCGTCTTCCCTGAGGTATTGGCTCGCGTTGCGTTCCTGATCGCGAATGTTGACGCCAATAATCTGCATGCCTTCGGACTGCATTTCCAAAAGCCTAGGATGTTCGACCCGACATGGCGGGCACCAGCTGGCCCAGAAATTCACCAATGTCACCTCACCCGAGGTGAGCATTTCAGGTTTGAACGCTTCGTACCCTGTCAGAGCCAGCTCAGTGATCGGTGGCGCAGGTTGTCCAACGCGGGTCGATGGCAAGCCCTGCGGATCTTCGCGAAACATACCGACATAAGCCAATACGGCAAACGCACCAAAGATCACTGGAGGTAGCAGCATGAGCGGAGAAATTTTCGCCATCAGTCGCGCGCTCGATTTTCGATCTCTTCCAGATTCGCCCGAACTTTGCGGGCGCGGCGGAAGCTGACCAGCACGATCACCGACAGCAGCACGATGGTCACCCCATACGAGCTGAGCACCGCAAATGCGTATTTCCCAAGCTCGGGCATTATGCCTGTCCCTCACGTGCCAACAGCGCCCGTGTGCGGCGCGCACGTATTTCGGTCTGCGTCCGCAGGAACACCAGCGCGACGAAAAGCAGCACAAACCCAGCGATACAGAAAAGTAGCGGGAACCAGAACACGTCCGAGATATTCTCTTCTTTATCGAGGCTCAATGTTGCGCCCTGATGCAGGCCTTGGTTCCAGAAATTCACCGCATAGCGGCTGAGGATCGCAAAGACCGACCCAACCAGACAGAGGATCGAGGTCAGGTCTGCCGCTGTATCGTCATTTTCGATCGCTTCCCAAAGCGCCATGTACCCAAGGTAAAACAGAAACAGGATCAGGAACGACGTCAGACGCGGATCCCACGCCCACCATGTGCCCCACATCGGCTGGCCCCAAAACGCACCCGTCGCCAGCGCAATCAAAGTCATTACAGCCCCCACCGGTGCCGCGGCGCGTGCTGCCAGCGCCGACACATGATGCCTGCGAACAATCCAGATCAAGGACGCCACCAGCATCATCAGCCACGCATTGATCGCCATCAATGCAGAGGGCACGTGGATGTAGATGATCTTGACGGTCGAGCCCTGTCGGAAATCGTCAGGTGTAAAGAAAAAGCCCCAGACCAGACCGGTCACAAGACAGATACCCGTCAATGCCCATACCCATGGCAACACCTTGTCGGTGGTGCGGATGAACTTCACAGGATTTGCGTATTCCCACAATGACATGGTTTTGACGTAGGCGGTTTTTCGGCCGCCTTCAATTCAAAAAACCGCATGGGACGTGTTACCGCAGATTGATCCGCAGCACCGCGGCGCTGGCAAAGGGTAAAAGCGCGATCACGCCAAAGCTGATCCCCGCCAAAAGCAGAAGCGGCGCCTGCACTGTCAGCCCCTCTGCCCCGCGCCGCGCCACCTCGGCCCCGAAGATCAGCGTCGGCACATAAAGCGGCAGCACGAGCAGCGACATAAGCAATCCGCCACGTTTGATTCCCACGGTGAGCGCCGCGCCAAACGTGCCAATAACGCTAAGCGCCGGGGTGCCCACCGCAAGGCTGATCACGACCCACTGATAGGCCGGGATTGGCAGACTTAGCAGCACACCCAAAACAGGTGCGGCCAGCACCAAAGGCAGGCCCGTGGTGATCCAATGCGCCAGTGCCTTGACCGACACGATCCCTTCCATCGGCAAAGGGGCCGTTGCCAGCAGGTCGAGCGATCCGTCTTCCCAGTCCAACGCAAAGATGCGGTCAAGCGACAGGAGACAGGCCAATAGCGCGCCGATCCACAGGACGCCGGGTGCAATGCGCGACAGAAGCTCCGTTTGAGGGCCAACACCGAAGGGCACGAGAACGGTGACGATCAAAAAGAAAGAAAGGCCAAGGCCAAAACCGCCGCCAGCGCGGATCGCCAACATCAGGTCACGGGTGAGCAATGCCTTCACAGAAACGCCTCGTCCATCTGACGCGTGCGCGGGGCCGCCTTGAATGGTGTCAGGTCCAGAACCCGCGCCTCGGTCAACCCAAGGTCGATATGCGTGGCCATCAATGCGCTGCCACCGCCTTTCAGATGCATGCGCACGGCATCGGCGAACAACGCGACAGAGGTCACATCAAGCGACACAGTCGGTTCATCCAGAATCCAGATTGGGCGTCCGGTCACCATCAACCGCGCAAGGCCAAGGCGGCGTTTCTGCCCGGCTGACAACGTGCCCGCCATACGATTGCGCAGGTCGGTCAGGTCAAAAGCCACCAGCGCCGGTTCGATGTCCGACAGACCAAACACCGAGGCCCAGAATTTCAGGTTTTCGGTGACGCTTAACATCGCCTTAAGACCATCGGAATGGGCAGCATAGGCAATCTGATCCTCTGCTCCGGTCACGGTCCCGGTTTCGGGCGGCTGCAAACCAGCGACGCTGCGCAAAAGGGTTGTCTTGCCGACGCCGTTGGGACCGCGCAGCACCAAAGCCTCACCCGGAGAAAGGTCAAAGGACACCCCTTCGAGGATCGCAAGACCCCCGCGGGTCACAGCCAGATCGCGTACAGACAACACCATGGCTTTGGCTTAGACCAAGCCCGACGCAGGCAAAAGCGCGAAAGTGTCGCTTTTCGAGGATCGCAGCGCACTTGAAGAGATGCGGTGCCAGTCCGTGTGGCCTTCCTTCGGCGGACGGCCATGATGCGTCGGCGCGTTACGCCCCAACCGGCAGCAATGCCAAGGCCACCCTGCGTCCTTCCGACAAGAGCACATTGTATGTTCGGCAAGCGGCAGGCGAGCTCATCACTTCGACACCGATGCCCCGCGATTCCAGCACATCGCGCAAAGCGGACGGGATATGGGCGATGTCCCCACCTGTCCCGATGAACAACACGTCCACCTTGCCCTCAAAGGCCAGAAGTGTGTCGGCATCCTGATAACCCGCCCAAGGTTTTGTCCCGTCCGGTCCGGTCACCAACGGGGCTGTATGCTTGGTTCCACCGATGCGGAAAAAATCCGCGCCATAGCCTTCGATCGGTTGCGCGTCAGTGTAAACGACTTCGTTCAAACGCATGCAAAACCCCTTCTTGTTACATCTGGTCCCAGATAGGCACACCAGCCAGCGTGGCAAGGCCGATGATGGCATAAGCGACGATGCGGTAAAACCGCTCCCGCTCCGGTCTGAAAAGCGCCTGACCGATCAGTGCGCCAACACCATACGGCACGAGCAAGACTGCACCGAGGGCCACCGCCTGCACCGTCAACACACCCTGTGCCGCCATCAAAGGCAGTACCAACAGGCTGGTCACCGTTAAGAACACCACCGTGGTTGCCCGCGTGGTCGAAATATTGTCACGTCCGGCCAATTGAAACAGAACCATGATGGGTCCCATCAAGCCGCTCAACCCACCGACAAACCCCGCAGCGCCACCGATTATGATCCGTGTTCCAGTGGTCGGTTCCACCTGATATCGCCAACCAGCGATTAGCGCGGCAAGCGTCACGGCGCAAAAGACCACCACGGCCCAGCGTATCACCGTCACATCCGCCACCCGAAGCACCCAGATACCTAATGAGGCTGACACCGTCGCCGATAGGATCAGAATCGTGACCGCTTTTCGATTGACCAGCGGCAGCGCCTTCGGGAAAACCGTGACCAGCGAAGATAGGGACGATACGGAAAACGCCGCAATCGCCATCACAGGCGCGAGAAAAATCACCGACACGGGCATATAGACCAATGCTGCGCCGAACCCGGCAAAGCCGTAAACGATACCCGCCACTACGGTGATCAGCAAAAGCCAAACAAGCCCCGGTGTCGCAACCGCGGCTTGAAGGGTTTCAAGCATCCACATTGGCAAACTGGTTGCCAGTGGTGTCCGTCGGTTTGGTCCAGTCGCGTTTGACACCGAGCCAGAGCAGGATCGCAGAGGCTACGAAGATCGATGAGTAGGTGCCAACGATCACACCCCAGATCATCGCAAACACGAAGCCCCGGATCACATCCCCACCCAGCACGAACAAAGCAACCAAGGCCAGCAGCGTCGTGGCCGATGTCATAAAGGTTCGGCTGAGGGTTTCGTTGATCGAAATGTTGAGAACCTCTTTGAGGTCCTTCTTTTTGTATTTGATCAGGTTTTCACGGACCCTATCAAACACAACCACCGTATCGTTCAATGAGTATCCGACGATGGTCAACAATGCCGCGATGATCGCGAGATCGAACTTGATCTGCAGTTCTGAAAAGATGCCAATGGTCAGGATCACGTCATGCACCAGCGCAAGCACCGCCCCCAAGGCAAATTGCCACTCAAAGCGCAGCCAGATGTAAATCAGAACGGCCCCAATTGCGAGGATGACGGCAATCGCGGCTGTCTGAATCAATTCGCCTGATACCTTGGGGCCAACGGATTCCACCGACACGAATTTGATGTCTGGACGCACCACGACCAGTGCCGCTTCGACAGCCGCAATAACTTCGGTGCTGACCGCCTCTTCGCCATCCTGCGCTTGAATACGCACCATAGCGACGTTTTGTTCGGGTCCAAAGCTAGGATCAAAAACCTCAGAGATCGTGATGTCGCCAAGCTCCAACGTGCTGATGGCATCACGGTATACGCCAACATCTACCGGACGCGGGCTTTCCGTGCGGATCGTCGTGCCACCTCGGAAGTCGATGCCGTAATTCAGCCCCTGCACCAAGAATGACCCGAAGGAGATCACCATCAGCACGGCAGAGATGCCAAACCACAGCTTCCAACGATTGAAGAAATCAAAATTCGTGTTCTCTTTGACCAGTCGCAAGCGCATATCAGACCTCAATCGTCTTGGGGCGACGGCGTTCGAACCAGATCACGATCAGAAGCCGAGTGACAAAAATTGCGGTGAAGACCGACGTCAGAATGCCAAGCCCCAACGTGATCGCGAAACCGCGCACCGGGCCAGAGCCCATGACGAATAGGATCACCGCGGTGATAAAGGTGGTGATGTTTGCGTCTAGAATTGCCGACAGCGCTTTTTCATAACCCAGCTCAATGGCGCGCGCCGGACCCTTAGCAGTTTTCAGTTCTTCGCGGATCCGTTCGAAAATCAGCACGTTGGCGTCAACTGCCATGCCCACCGTCAGAACGATCCCGGCGATCCCCGGCAACGTAAGTGTTGCGCCGATCAGGCTCAGCATTCCGAAGATCATGCCGATATTGATGATAAGTGCGACATTGGCGAATAGGCCAAACAAACCATAGCTCAGCGCCATGAAGACCAGCACAGCGGCAAAAGCCACAAGCGTTGCGATGCGCCCCGCTTCGATACTGTCCTGACCAAGTTCCGGGCCAATTGTCCGCTCTTCAAGGAAATCCAATCCGGCAGGCAAGGCGCCTGCCCGCAACAGCACAGCCAATTGGGTACTTTCCTCGACAGAGAAACTGCCAGTGATAATACCCGACCCGCCGGGAATATGACTTTGGATTACCGGAGCGCTGATCACCTCGTCGTCGAGCACGATCGCAAAGGGGTTCCCGATATTGGCCGCCGTGTAATCCCCGAACTTACGTGCTCCAATGGGATTAAAGCGGAAATTCACCGCTGGGCGACCATTTTGGTCAAAGGCCGGTTGGGCATCTACCAACTCTTCACCCGTCACAACAGGGGCTTGCTCAAGAATGTAGAACACGCCGGATTCGTCCAACGATGGCAGAACCTCGTTGCCCACTCCGGGCGCGGTATTGGTATCATCGGTCCGTCCGATGACGGGCTGGAAAGTCAATTGCGCCGTCGTGCCGATGATCTCTTTGAGTTCGGCTGCCGACCCAATGCCGGGCACCTGAATCAAGATGCGGTCGGTGCCCTGTCGCTGGATTGTCGGCTCGCGCGTGCCCACCTCGTCGATACGGCGACGGATGATTTCAAGGCTCTGCTGCATCGTGCGTTCGTCGGTGGCAATTTGTTCGGCCTCTGACAAGGTGACGATGATGTCCGCACCTTCAGCCCGCACTTCAAGATCGTCGCTCAACGCGCCTGTCAGGGACACAACCGGTTGGGCCAAACCGCCCACCAGTTCAAGCGCCCGCGCCATACCATCGGGTTGCGAAATACGAACACGCAGTTCACCATCTGCAGACGGCTGCAACCGGATCGTGCCGACCGTATCGCGTTCGGGGCGCAGAATGTCGCGTACTTCCGGCCAGAGCGCCTCGAGTCGTGCGGCGTAAACATCATCGACCTGCACTTCGGCCAACAAATGTGCGCCGCCTCGCAGGTCAAGACCAAGGTTCACCAGACCAGACGGCAAGAATGATGGCCAAGACGCGCTTTGTTCCAAAAGCTCAGGCGTTTCACCCGACAGTTCGATCGCGGAAACCGCATCGTTGTGCTGCTCGACGCGGGGGTAAAAAAGGTTGGGCAGCGCCAGAACAAGCCCCACCGCAACGGTGGTCCAGATCAGAATGCGCTTCCAGAGGTCGATCTGAAGCATGAGCGAACGGGTCCGATGCGGTTTAAAGCTGAAGGATCAGGTGTTGGCGGGTTCGGTCTTGGATACAACGGTGGCGATTGTGTTCTGCACAACCCGCACCTTGACGCCATCGGCAATTTCAACGTCCAACTCGTTGTTTTCTTTCACCTTAACGACCTTGCCGATCAACCCACCCTGCGTGATTACAACATCACCACGGCGCAGACCTTCGACCATCTTCTGATGTTCCTTCATCTTTTTCTGCTGCGGACGGATCAGCAAAAAATACATGATCGCAAAGATCAGGATAAGCGGGACGAACTGGGCAATTGCGTTGCCTTCCATGGGCGTGCTCCTTGATGATGGCGGGGCACACCCCGCTTAATCTGGCCATAAATTTGGGCGGAACCTATGTTGCCGGGTCGGGCTTTGCAAGGCAGGTTCGATTGTCTGTGATAACGCCGATATCGAAGGCGATTTTCGTCGTTGCCGTTTACCGGAAATCACGCAGAAGTTTGACTTGGCGCATTGTGGGACCCGATGGATTGCGTCTTACATATCAACTATGAAACCCGTGCTGACACTCTTTTTTATACTCTGGGCAGGCGCGTCGACCGCGCAAGGGCTTCCGGTTCTGCCTGCACAGGATCACGCTGCGTGGCAGGCGGTCGGTCGGGTGAATGCCGCAGGTTATCGCAAACGCGAGATGTGCACCGGGACGCTGATCGCGCCCGACAAGGTGCTTACCGCCGCGCATTGTGTGGCCGGGATTGACGGACTGGGACCGCTGGCACACGATTTCACCTTTGTTGCGGGGTGGCTTCGCGGCACGGCAGTGGACAGCGTGACAGGCACGTCGATCTGGGTACATCCCCGCGCCTATTCCGAAGGACAGCTTGACATGCGCTTCGACGTGGCCGTGCTGACACTGGAACGCCCGGCCAAGGTTGCCCCCCTGCCACTTGTTGCCACTGACACCTCGGCACCGTACGGCATTCTGGGCTACTCTGTTCGCCGCCCGCACATGCTGGGTGCGGCGTTTGACTGCCAAGGTCACATTGCTTCCGCGATATTGCGCCTGAACTGCGCGGTGACACCTGGAAATTCTGGCGGTCCGGTTCTGGCGCAAAACGGTTCAGATTGGGCGGTTGCAGCCGTTATCAGCGCAATGGGGCAAAGCGGTGCGCTTGCTGTCCCAGTGTCGCGCTTACAGTCGCCGTGACCCCCTACCAAAGCCCGGCATTCCGGTGCATAAGGCCGCCCATCACAATTGCGAGTCAGAAGGACAAGACCCATGCATGACATCCGAGCCATCCGCGAGAACCCTGCTGCGTTTGACGCAGCGCTGTCGCGCCGTGGATTGGAGCCGGTCTCGTCCGAGGTGCTGCGCATCGACGAGGCCCGCCGCGCCGCGATCCTCGAAGCGGAAACCGCACAAGCCGATCAGAACAAGGCCGCCAAGGACATTGGCAAAGCCAAAGCATCTGGTGACGAAGCCTTGTTCGCCCGCCTGCGAGACGAAGTTGCGGCCAAGAAAGCGGCCGTAACTGAGATGCAATCCAGCGCGAAAGTTTTAGACGAGCAACTGGCCAAGTTGCTCGAAGGCCTGCCCAACCTTCCGTTTGATGACGTACCTGACGGCGCAGACGAAGCCGATAATGTCGAAGTGCATCGCTGGGGTACACCACGGGAATTCGACTTCCAGCCCAAGGAACATTTCGAAATAACAGGCGTTCTTCCCGGAATGGATTTCGAAACCGCCGCAAAACTGTCGGGATCGCGCTTTGTCGTGATGTCGGGTGCCGTGGCGCGGGTACACCGGGCTTTGGCGCAATTCATGCTGGACACGCACATCACCGAAAACGGCCTGACCGAAACATGGACCCCGGTCCTTGTCCGCGACGACATGATGTACGGCACGGGCCAATTGCCCAAATTCGGCGAAGACAGCTATCAGACTACCAATGGCTGGTGGTTGATTCCAACATCCGAAGTCACACTGACGAATATCGTCAACGGCATGACCCTTGACGAAAGCTACCTTCCGCGCCGCTACGTCGCGCATTCGCAATGTTTCCGCTCTGAGGCAGGTAGCGCCGGACGCGATACCGCCGGCATGTTGCGCCAGCACCAGTTCGAAAAGGTCGAAATGGTGTCGATCACCCACCCCGATCACAGCCGTGACGAACTGGACCGAATGACCGGCTGCGCACAAGGCATCCTTGAAAAGCTGGGACTGCCCTACCGCACCGTAGTGTTGTGTACCGGTGACATGGGCTTTGGTGCCCGCCGCACACATGACATCGAAGTGTGGCTGCCCGGACAGAACACCTACCGCGAGATCAGTTCTTGTTCGGTCTGTGGTGACTTCCAGGCCCGCCGCATGAACGCGCGCTTCAAGCCAGCTGGCGGAGGCAAGCCGGAATTCCTGCACACGCTGAACGGGTCGGGTCTTGCCGTCGGGCGTTGCCTGATCGCGGTTCTGGAAAACGGCCAAGAGGCGGATGGGTCCGTCACCCTGCCCGAAGCGCTGCATCCTTGGCTGGGTGGCAAAACACGCATCACGGCAGACGGAGTGATGGAATAGGCATGACACGGGTTTGGGCAGCACTGGTTCTTGGTGCAGCGATCCTTTTCGCTGCGTCGCCTTGGTTCACCCAAGGGTTCAACGGGTTCGAGCCTGACCAATTCCCGGTGCCGCAGGACAATCCACCGGTCCAACCGGCGGGCTATGCCTTTGCCATCTGGGGCCTGATCTATCTCTGGCTGTTGATCGGCGCTGGCTTTGGCCTGCTCAAGCGCAGTGACGATCCCGATTGGGCGGCGATGCGTCCGCCTTTGGTGGTCAGCCTAGCCATCGGCGCAACATGGCTACCGGTGGCAAATCTATCGCCAGTGATTGCCACTATCCTAATCCTCGCCATGTTGGGAACGGCATTCGTTAGCCTGTTTTGCGTTGGCGACACGGACCGCTGGCTTCAGCAGAGCCCTGTCGCGATCTATGCGGGCTGGCTGACTGCCGCGTCCTCGGTGTCCGTCGGATTGCTGTTGGGCGGTTACGGTGTTCTGAGTGGAACATGGGCCGCCATCGTGGCCCTGTCGATCGGGTTGGTCGTGGCTCTTGTCGCGCAATACCGCCTGCACCGCGCCCCGGAATACGGAATAACGGTGATATGGGCGCTGATCGGTGTGATCGTCGCCAACACAGGACCGTTGAACATTGCCGTTGTCGGTCTTTGTGTGATCGGGATCGTGGCCATCCTTGCCCTGCGGGGCACCGACACCGAGTAACCCCAAAAACAATAAGGGCTTCGGTTTCCCGAAGCCCTTCACATAAGGATCGTACGACGTATCAGCTGGCGACGAGGATCTCTGCGTCTTGAGCAGCTGTCAATTCGTCCGCGCTGACCGCACCGTCGCCATCGGTGTCAACTTCGGAAAACACGTCCGCAGTCAGGTCAGAATAGGCAACCATCAGTTCTTCCATCGAATAGCTGCCATTGCCATCCGTATCTTCCACAACAACCTGCGCATGCGCCAAACCGGCTGTCAAAGCGACCACGGTTCCAAGTGCTAGAATTGCGTTCTTCATTATAGGGGTTAACTCCATTGCGGTCTTTGCCGCAAACAACGACTCAGTGTCGTCGTGGAGTGAGGTAGCATCTCAAAAGCGCGCCACAAGATGCTGAAATAAAAACGTGATCTCGGATCGGCGTTTAGTCGCCGGTGGCCGGTTCCGTCAACGAAAACGGGTGGATGCGCGACCGCATCCACCGCCAGCCTCAGCCCATCGCACGCAGACGTTTGATCAGGCTCGACGTGTCCCAACGCCCGCCGCCCAACTTCTGCACATCCTTGTAGAACTGGTCGACCAAAGCTGTCACCGGAAGCGAAGCGCCCACCTCGTCTGCCGTGTCCAGACAAATACCCAGATCCTTGCGCATCCAGTCTACAGCAAACCCGTGGTCGAACTTGTCGTCGATCATGGTCTCGTAACGGTTCGACATTTGCCACGATCCGGCTGCGCCCTGACTGATCACCTCAACAACCGCACGGCCATCTAGCCCAGCCTTCTCGGCGAAATGCAGCGCCTCGCTCAGACCCTGAACCAGACCAGCAATGGCGATCTGGTTGCACATCTTGGTCATCTGGCCTGCGCCGCTTTCGCCGATCCGGCGGCAGATACGCGCATAAGCGTCAATCACCGGTTCGGCCTTTGCATAGGTCGCCTCGTCGCCACCACACATGACGGACAGCACGCCGTTCTCCGCTCCTGCCTGTCCACCAGAAATCGGCGCATCGACGAACGAGATTCCAAGGTCCGCACTGGTTTCATAAAGCTCTTTGGTAACCTTCGCCGACACGGTGGTATGATCGACAAAGATGCTGCCCTTGGCCATGCCCGCAAATGCGCCATCATCGCCCAGACAGACGCTGCGCAAGTCGTCGTCATTGCCCACACAGGACATCACAAAATCACAGCCCGCCGCCGCCTCGCGCGGGGTCTCGGCATGGGAACCACCGTGTTCCTTAGCCCAAGACTCGGCCTTGGCTGCAGTCCGGTTGTAGACTGTCACCTCGTGACCCGCTTTGACCAGATGCCCCGCCATCGGGTAGCCCATAACTCCCAATCCCAAGAATGCCACTTTCGCCATGCCCTGTGCTCCCTAACTGATGTGGTAATTTTCTGCTGCCTTTACCTGACGCTGCACCGCCCCCTTGGCAAGGGCTTGCGTGTTAGGTAGGGCATCGCACGTATCGGTTTAGGGCCTTAACACTTAGGGCCGTCCCCAGTTTGAAAGGTAATTCTCACGTGGCGCTGATCTTCAGAACACTGGTGTGGCTGACAACAGCCTCTCTCGTTCTGGCGACGATCGGCGTCTTGACGATTTATTACCTCGCCTCGCGATCTTTGCCAGAATACGACAAATCTGTTCCTGTCTCGGGGCTGACTGCGGATGTTGAAATTCTGCGCGACAATTCCGGTGTACCGCATATCTTCGGCACATCCGACCGCGATGTGTTTTTCGCCCTGGGCTATGCCCATGCACAGGATCGACTGTGGCAAATGACACTGATGCGCCGCACGGCGCAGGGACGACTGTCACAGCTGTTCGGCACACGTACGGTGGAAACCGACAAACTGCTGCGGCGCCTTGACCTCTACCCGCGTGCGGTACAATCGGTTCGGGCGCAGGATGCTCGCACCCGCGATGCACTTGACGCCTATTCCGCCGGAGTGAATGCCCGGATTACTGAAATCAACCGCGACAGCCTTGGCCGTGGAGCACCAGAATTCTTTGCATTCAATGCGCCGCTGGCCCCGTGGCAACCGGCGGATTCTCTGGCCTTGGTCAAGTTGATGGCGCTTCAACTGTCCAGTCACCTACGCGAAGAGGTGTTGCGCGCCCGCACATCGCTGCTGCTACCGGATGAAAACCGTCTGGCCGATATCCTACCAGACATTCCCGGTGCCGGTGTGGCCGCCCTGCCCGAATATGCGCAGCTAGTCCCCGGACTGTCCAACAGCACAGAATTCGCTCAAAGCGACCCTGATCCGATGTTTTGGCCAGTAGCCCCGCGCGGTCTGGCAGGAGCCTCGAACGCATGGGCGGCAGACGATACCCGCTCAGCCACCGGATCAACGCTAATGGCAAACGACCCGCACCTGCAATTCACCGCACCAGCTACGTGGTATCTGGCGCGGCTACAATTATCCTCGGGTGGCGTCATCGGGGCGACGATCCCCGGTATTCCAACCATCATGGCTGGGCGATCAGATTTCATCGCATGGGGGCTGACATCTTCATACCTTGATGATCAGGATTTGTTTATTGAAGAGTTGAATCCCGACAACCGCGAACAATATCGCACGCCGGAGGGCTACAAGGATTTCGTCACCCGACGCTCGATCATCGAGATCAAGGATGCCGAACCCGTCACTCTGACGCTGCGCTGGACCGATAATGGCCCCGTACTTCCCGGAACCCAATTCGATCTGGCTGCGATTACGCCACCAAATCATGTCGCCGCACTCAGCTGGACCGCGCTCAGCCCGCGTGACACCTCCATGTCAGCAGCAGTTGGTTTGATGTACGCCCAGTCAGTCGAAAATGCGCTTGAGGTGTCAAAAGCCTATGTCGCGCCTTCCCAAAACCTGACCGTGATCGACGGCGACAGCATCGCGATGAAGTTGATCGGGGCCATGCCCCGGCGCGATGCAGCCCATCAAAGCCAAGGCCGAATGCCATCTTTTGGCTGGCGCTCGGAAAATCGTTGGCAAGGTGTGTTTCCGGACGACGCGAACCCAGTCTTCGTCAACCCGGTTGGTGGCATTGTCGGCAACACCAACAATAAGACCGTCGACCGCCCTTTCCCGCTCCATGTCAGCTTTGACTGGGGCGACAGCCAACGTGTGATGCGCTGGCAGGGCCTGATGCAGGGTCGCGAAGTGCATACCCGCGACAGCTTTATCGAAGCACAGCTTGACACCGTATCGATCACCGCCCGCGCGTTGCTACCCCTGATCGGTGCGGATCTGTGGTTCACTGGCGAAGCGGCCCCGGAAGGCACGCCCGAACGTCTGCGCCAACGTGCGCTGGACCTGCTTGCCAACTGGAATGGCGAAATGAACGAACACCTGCCCGAGCCGCTGATCTACTCGGCATGGCTCCGGGCGCTTCAGGAACGTCTGATCCGCGACGATCTTGGCCCACTCGCGTCCGAGTTCACACGGGTCGAGCCGCTGTTCATCGAACGCGTCTACCGCAACGTGGACGGAGCCAGCGCATGGTGCGACGTGATCCGTTCGGCGGTTGAGGAAACCTGCACCGACATCGCCCGTCTGGCTTTGGACGATGCTTTGGTTTGGGTCTCGGAAACCTACGGCACCGCGCTTGAATCCCTTCGCTGGGGCGACTCGCATTTGGCAACGCATGACCATCCGGTCTTGGGTGACGTGCCGATCCTGCGGTATTTCGTGAACATCCGCCAAAGCACCTCCGGGGGCGATCACACGCTGATGCGCGGACGCGGTGTCGGGGAAGGCCCCAACCCCTTCCTGAATGTCCATGGAGCCGCCTATCGCGGCGTCTACGACTTCGCCGATCCCGACAGTTCTGTCTATATTCTGTCCACCGGCCAATCCGGTCATTTTCTGTCGCGCCACTACGATGATCTTGGCACCCTATGGCGTCGCGGAGAATACATCCCAATGTCGCTGGACGCCGACCTTGCACGTGCCGCCTCAGTTGGTGTCACACGGCTGGTTCGGGAATAAACCAAACTTACTGCGGCGCTCGCTAGGGGCAGATGAACGCTGCATTGCGATTCTTTAGCTAGAAATGCTTAGGAAAATAGCTGAATCAGAGCGCTTCGAATTGCCGGGCGTCCTTGGCCGACCAGCGTACACGCACTGTATAGCCACGTTCATCTTGTGTTTCGTGTTCAACCAAAGCCTTATCAAACAGCCACGCCCGTTTGCGTCCTTCGTCGAAGCCCAGATACACAGTATCTTCCCGGCGCTCCCCTTCGAGGAGGGCGTTAACCGCTACCAAAAGCGCGTCCAGCCCGTCCCCTGTTAGCGCGGACGTGGCAAACACCGCATCGTCCCGATCAGCCCTCGCCTGTGCAGCCTCGCGGGCTTCTGGGTCCATCGCGTCGATCTTGTTCCAGACTTCCAACAGCGGCGTGGTCTCTGTCACGCCAAGCGAATTCAGGATCTCGCGTACATCCTTGGCCTGTTCTTCGGTCGCCGCATGGCTGATGTCGCGCACATGCAGGATCAAATCTGCCGCCAGCACTTCTTCCAACGTCGCGCGGAACGCGGCGACCAACTCGGTCGGCAGGTCGCTGATGAATCCCACCGTGTCTGATAAGATCACGTCAGGCCCATCCGGTAGTTTAACGGCCCGCATGGTCGGGTCGAGCGTGGCAAAAAGCATGTCTTTGGCCATCACATCGGCCCCGGTCAGCCGGTTGAACAGCGTCGATTTCCCAGCGTTGGTGTAGCCGACCAAGGCCACGATGGGATACGGCACCTTGGCCCGGGCAGCGCGGTGCAGGCTGCGGGTTTTGACCACCTTGTCCAACTGACGGCGCAGGTTCACCAGTTGGTCATCAATAGCACGGCGGTCGGCCTCAATCTGGGTTTCACCCGGACCACCGACAAACCCCAAACCGCCACGCTGACGTTCAAGGTGGGTCCATGCCCGCACCAACCGCGTGCGCTGATAGCTGAGTGCGGCCATCTCGACCTGCAGCACGCCTTCACGCGTCGCGGCACGGTCGCTGAAGATCTCAAGGATCAGCCCAGTGCGATCCAACAGCTTGACGCCCCATGCTTTTTCAAGATTTCGTTGCTGCACAGGCGATACAGGCCCGTCCACGAGGACAAGCTCTATCTCATGTTCCTTAAAAAGCGCCTTGAGTTCCTCGATCTTTCCCGATCCGAACAAAGCCCCCGGATGTGGCTTGGGCAAACGCACAACAGTGCCATCCACGACTTCGAGCCCCGGCAAAGCTGCGGCCAAAGCAATAGCTTCTTCCAGCGCCGGTTGCGCCGCCCGCCGCGTCCGGTCACTGGTGATGTCAGGATGCAGGACCCATGCCGGGGTCACATGCGCCTTGTGTTCTTTCAATTGTCGCCTTCGCCGTCATACAGATTGATCGGCTGTGCCGGCATAATCGTCGAGATGGCATGCTTGTAAACAAGCTGCGATTGGCCATCCCGGCGCAGGAGCACACAGAAGTTGTCGAACCAGGTGATCACACCCTGCAATTTGACGCCGTTGATCAAGAAAACAGTCACCGGCACCTTTGTTTTGCGGACGTGGTTAAGAAACGCGTCCTGAAGGTTCTGCTTATCAGATGCCATAAAATTAGCCTTTATTCTTGCTTTTGTCGCGTCACGCGCCGTGATTTAGGGTCACTATGTCTTGGCCCTCTCTTAAATTCCAGTGCAAAAACAAGGAATTTCGGCAAGTGTGCCGACAAGGCTCAATCCCGCCAAAGATCTGGTGTCAAAATGACCACAAGTGCCAGCATTTCAAGGCGGCCCATGACCATCGCAATTGAAGTGATGACCTTGGGCCCCGGCCCAAGTTCGATAAGGGTCAATCGACCTGCCTGAACCACATCCACCAGCGGCCCGCAATTCGATAGACTGGCCACGGCCAACACCAAGGATTGTTCAAACGGGATACTGAAGGCCGCCAAAGCTACGGTTGTCGCCGCAAGTGTGATCGCAAAGATCATGAAAAACACCCATGCGATAAACGCGCCTTCGCGCCGGGTGCGACGAGATACCAATCCGGATCGCCCAACCGAGGATGGATGAACTAATCGGTCCACTTCGCGCATCCCATTGGTCATAAGTGCGAAGACCCGCATCAGTTTAACTCCGCCCGCTGTGGTCGCCACGCCGCCACCGATCAGGGCTAGGCCCATCAGGATCAACCCCGGGGTCTCAAGGCCAGACCATGCTTGCGCATCAACCCAGTCAACACTCGAATAGCCATGGGTTGTCAGAAACGACAGTACCGTGAAGGCTGCGCCCCAGAACGCCCGTACCGCTGCAATGAAATTGTTCTGGTCCCCAATATCCAACGCCGCCACGAAGTGCCGGAGCACAAGCATCGTCGGTACCATAAGCACGATCGCCAAACCCAGACGGAATTCAGGATCATAGAGCAGACCTTTCCGTTGCGCCGTGTTGGTGTCCTGCGAAAACGTCACTCGGGACAACGCAAAAAGAAGAAAGACCGCCATGATCAATTCTCCCGCTATCCCGCTGCTGGCGCCGGTTGGCCCACCAACAGGCGAGATCCCAGAGGTGGACATGACACTCATCGCATGAACCAGCGCGACGAAAGGCGTGTCACCAGCCACCAGCAACAGCACCCAAAGCGCCAGCGTCAACAAGGCATAAGACGGCACCAAAACGGCAGCACTGCGGGCCAAACGGCTTGCCGGATTCGAAGTGTCCCGCCGCGCAGCACCGGCAACGACATCTTGTCCCGGCTCGCCAAGCGACGTCACTTCGAAACCACCAAGGTTCAGAGGTGCAAGAATCGCCGCTGCGGCCACCCACATGAGCAATCCCCCCATCCACGCCACCTGCCCGCGCCATAGATGTTCGGCCATCGATAGGCGTTCCGGTTCAAAGAGCGGCAGGCCGGTCGTTGTGAGACTCGACACCATGTCGAGATACGCGTTTAGGAACGACGTCGTCTGGATCGATTCGTAAAACGGGACCGCCAAAACCGCGGGCAGGATGACAAAACTCCCCAAAAGGGCCATCAACTGCCGGATTGCATTGCGGTTATGTGGACGGTTCGCCAGTGCCAGTGCCATCAAAGCGCACAGGATCAGCCCAACCAAACCGGAATAGAAAAAGGATCGGGCATCCTGAAACGCCTCGGCCCATAACGCCACCACCGCCGGAACGATCATCGACGCAGATGCCAGCCCGGTCAGCAGCAGTAACAGCGGCAGGCGATACAACAACGCCATCGGATCAGAAGAAGTCGATCGACACCTGAAGCAGGCGTTCGACCTCCGGCACGTCCTTGGCCAGCGTAAAGAGCACCACCTGGTCACCCTCCTCGATCACCATCGACCCCGTTGGGCGCCGCACCTTGCCCGCTTTGCGCACAGCCCCGACCAGCACGCCTTCTGGGAAGTCGATATCGCGCAGCTTCTGACCCGCCATCGGCGAGGTCGACAACACCTCTGCCTCGATCACCTCTGCCTCGGCATCACCGATGGAATAGACCGCGCGCACCCGTCCGTGGCGGAAATGCTTGAGGATCGAACTCACCGTGACCGAGCGCGGGTTGATATAGGCGTCAATCCCCAACGGCTCCATCAGCGGCTCCAGCGTCGGATCGTTGATCAGCGCAATTGCCATCCGACACCCTTCGGACTTGGCGCGAACCGCAGCCAGCATATTGGTCTTGTCGTCATCGGTCACGCACAACACCGCATCCGCGCGTTCAATATTGGCCTCAGCCAATAGCCCAACGTCCAACCCATCGCCATTCAGGACAATCGTTCGCTCCAATGCCTCGGCGGCGCGTTCCGCAATCTTGCGGTTGCGTTCAATCACCTTGACCCGCACGCGATCGGCGCGCTGTTCCAACTCTTTGGCCACCATCAGCCCGACATTGCCGCCGCCGATGATCACCACCCGCTCCTGCTTGTGGTGCGTCTTGCCGAAGATCTCCAAGGTCCGGCGCACATCCTCGTTATGCACCATCACATAGCAGGAATCGCCCGCAAAAATCTGGTCGCCTGATTCCGGTGCAAACAAGGTGCCTTCGCGACGGATGCCCACAACAATACTCCGCAGGGTCGAGAACAGGTCGGTCAACTGCTTAAGCGGCGTGTTCACGATCGGGCAATCATCGTCGATGGTCAGCCCCATCAGCGCCGCCTCTCCATCCAGAAACTTCTCCGTATCGAACGCCGCAGGCGCGTTCAGGCGTTGCAGCGCCGCTTCGGCCACCTCCATCTCGGGGCTGATCACCACGTCGATGGGCATGTGATCGCGGCGATACAGGTCGGAATAGATCGCCGTCAGATAGGATTTCGACCGCAGCCGCGCGATCTTGCGCGGGATCGAGAACACCGAATGCGCCACCTGACAGGTCACCATGTTGACCTCGTCCGAATGGGTCGCCGCAATGATCATATCCGCATCCCGTGCCCCAGCCTGATCAAGCACATCGGGGTAGGACGCAAACCCCGCGATCCCCTGCACATCAAGCGCATCCGTCGCCCGGCGCACCAGATCGGGGTTGTTGTCAACAACGGTGACGTCATTGCGCTCCCCCGAGAGGTGCCGCGCGATCTGCCAGCCAACCTGTCCTGCTCCGCAGATGATAACTTTCATGTCCCGCGCCCGCAGTCGGGCCCCTTGGCTGTAACGCAGTCTCTTGTGTGGCAGAGGTCCGGGGTGGGGTCAATTGCAGAGGCGCGTGTCCGGGCCCACGACACATACGCCACATGCCCCCCAGAACGCCCCCAACCGACCAATTCGCATTTGACAGGACTCGCGCAGTTTCGAACACTGACCAAAACAGGCAACATGAAAGCACGAATGACACAGCCACTTTCGGCCTTCCAACGGCGACAGGCAGGCCAAAAGGCCTATGAACACATCTTTGAACACGGGCTCTACAACAGCACCACCCCGGCCCCCAAAGGGACGCTGCGCGGTATCGACGTGCTGCCGCACGAGGTGGTCCGCCAGAAAATAAACCGCACCGTCAAAATCTACTACGGCCATCGCGATGAACTTCCTGACCTCACGGCGCCCCAGACCTTTTTCGAAAAACTGGCCATCGCCAAGTTCTTTGCACCGATTCCGATGCCCTCCCCGGCAGACAAGCTGAACGTGCAAAGCTTTATCCCAGACGATCTCACTTCCGAGATCGCGACAATTGAAGTGGTGTGGTCCGGCGACCAGCCCATCACAGCCGCACTCATTGAACAGCTCGACCTGCCCGCTGGCACCTATTTCGCGAAATCCAGCGGCGGCACCGGGCGCAACATTCGCTTCACTGTGCCGCTCGAAACGAAACAAGCAGCCCGGATAGAAACGCTCAGCACGGGTTGGCTTGTCGACAAGCACGGGGAACGCGCGGGGGAATGGTGGTATAACCTGATGCGATCCCGGAACTTCATCGAACGTGATCTGACCCCGGAAAGCGGATCGCTCACCGATTGGAAATTTCACTGCGGTGGGGGGGAAGTCCTTGCGGTGCAGGTCGATCTTGACCGACACAGCCAACACCGACAGACCATGTACGACGCAGACTTCCGCCACATCCCCGAAGAAATGTTCTTCGAGTACGGCCCACCGGAAACCGCCCCGCCCTTTTTTGACAGCATGCGTAACATCGCGCGCCGCATCGCCGCCGAGTTCGAATTTGTCCGGGTCGACATGTACCACGCCAATGACAGGTTATACCTCGGCGAACTCACCCTTGCGCCGATGGGTGGCCTGCGCCTTCCCCGTTCTCCGCATCTGGACGCGCACATGGGTGCCGCTTGGGTTTCGGACTTCATGGGAACACGGGCTCCGTAAGGCACGTGCGCGCACGCACCGACCGCGCCAAAAAAGGTGCGTCAGATCAAGAATATTTTGGCAGCGACCCTAAAACGGGATTTCGTTGGCCGTTAAAATTCTTTGAAAGCAAGCGTGTAACAAGCCCAAGATCAAACAGGAAACTTTAGGAATGCAAACAGAAGAGGCCTTGCATCAGATCGTCTATTACAGCAAGCCGACCCGCTCCATGCCCCTAAGCGAAGTGCGCGAATTGCTGATCAAAGCGCAGATCAACAATCATTTCAAGGACGTGACCGGGCTGCTCCTGTTCGACGGCGACGCCTTTCTCCAGATTCTCGAAGGGCCCAAGGACAACGTGATGGCTCTCTTCGAAAACATCGCGCGTGATCCGCGCCACACGCAGTTCACCACTTTGATGGAGAGAGAGATCCCGCAACGCGATTTCGGCGACTGGTCGATGGGCCTCGCTCATATCGAAGGAAAGCACATGAAAAGCCTTCCCGGTCTCACGGATATACAAAGCGCCCGCAGGATGCTGTCGGAAAGCGGAGCGGCTGAAAACCTCGTTGAGGTAATCAAGTCCCAGTACGGCGACAGTGACAACGAGCAGGATGTCGCGTAACACGTCTGCCCGCTTTTCCAGCGCAGTTTGATCTGGTTGACCTGCCCGCCCATGGCACCGCGTTCATAGCAAGGATATGCCGCTATCCACTTCGATAAAGGCGTCTGCTCCCGCAGAGGCGCGACAGACAAACCCGTAGGGTGCGTGCTCGCACGCACCACAACCGGATAACAATGGCGCGTGAGATCACGCACCCTACACCACCAATTCGCCGCCAAACCGCACACCGCCAACCCGCCGCGTATCGCCGACGCGCGCGGTGGCGATCCAACCGTCGAATCCCTCGATTTATCCCAGCCACGTCCGAAGAAGTTCAAAGCGGAGCACTGGCCCCACCAAATCGCCGCCGCGTGGGGGCGCGTCATGCCGAAGGCATGCCTCCGGCATGGCGATGCGCGGCGGGCTGCGCCCGCTGTTTCGCGCGAGCTAGGAAAAACGGCCCTGACCGGACTTGGCCATAACTCGCCAATGTTGCGGTGCGGCCCGTCGAAGCTGCCGTTCGTGCATCCTGCAGCATTTTATCGGCTTAAACGTCGTTCAGCGGGACTTTGCAGCCTTTTGCACACGCGGCTATTGCTGACGCAGCATTTGCTTAAACTGCGGCGATGGCAGTTTGGCGGCGCAGCATTATTCACCAAAGCAGTCGTTCAAATTGATCAACCTAGCCGCGCCTTGAATTGACTATTCGCCTAACAGTGCCGAGATTCACGTGTCTAAAACAAGGTATGCGATCTATCATAAATGACTGAAGGCAAGGGCGAAATATAGTGACGACTGGTTTGAATTAAAAAGTCCCGACAAGGTCGCGAACTAAAGCGGCATCTAAGCGTTTGAACGCGGTGAAAGAGTGGCTATTCGACCAGCTTTCACCCCAAAAGAAAGTCCAGCTGCACGTCGAGTTGACACTGTCCCATTTGATGGCCGGACACTGTTGGGACTTCACCTGATTTCCCGATTTCCCAAAGTTGCGTAGGGGTTTTGCGGGTAATGACGTCACAAACCAACGCTGCAGATTTAATGTCTTTTTTGCAGAATGGCAGCGCGTCCGCGCAAGATTTTCCGAGCGTCGTGGCGTTGACCAAGATTGCAGAAGGCTTGGCAACGCCCGAGACTCTCACATCTGGCCAAAACTGCGCCACAAGATTTTGGACAGCCGCGGCGCGCGCAGGATCTGTTTCGTCAAGTACCATTTCGTCGATGCCCCTTTCACATAGCGCATCGACGATGGCGATCCCCGAACCTCCACCGGCCCCAAGGATATGCGCGACGCTGCCATTGATCGGAATCCCTGTTGCATCGATCGCCGCGCACATCGCCAAACCGTCCGTCGCATCCCCGATCAATCGTCCGTTTTCGCATCGTACGGTGTTTACAGCGCCGAGCCGCGCAGCGCGCTGCGTACAGTCATCCATTGCGGCAAAGGCAGCCTGTTTATGCGGGTAGGTGACCGAACAGCCAATCATGTTGCCGCTGCTGCGCAAAAGATTCCAAAACATGCTGATCGCCGACACAGGAATTTCCATCGGGATCATCGCAATGTCCAAACCCCTATCTTGAAACAATAAGTTGAACGCAGGTGGGGAGAAAACGCCAGACACAGGGCTGCCGATGATCGGGAAAATTTGGGTGGTTCCGGTGATGGCCATCACTGATCTTTCAAAAAACGTGTTGACTCACTATCGAAAATATTTTCGATAATATCCAATATTTTATAAAAAGGTGGGTAAATTGCTTTTTGGTGGCAGGAAATCTGAAGACGATACCGTTGTTGAAATGCTCGCTTCTGCGATCCGGCGCGACATTTCATTTGGGGTGTTGCGCCCTGACCAGAAGCTCAAGCTTGCCGATCTGCGCCAGTCTTATGGTGGGTCAAACCATTCCATGCGGGAAACATTGCGGATCCTGACGTCTGAAGGTGTGGTAGAGGCGACCAACCAGCGCGGATTCCGGGTGACATCGGCAACCGAGGAAGATCTGCGGGACATTCTTTTGGTGCGGCTGGAAGTTGAAAAACTTGGTCTCAAATTGTCATTGAAACAAGGTGATGTGGCTTGGGAGAGCCGTGTTGTCGCCGCTTTGCATGCCGTTCGTCGGGCCGATGCTCTTGTGCAGGAAAGGCCCGATGATGTGACGGCACTGGAGTGGGACGAAGCCTGTCGCGACCTGAGTATGGCACTGATGTCGGCCAGCGGATCGCCACGGCTGACAGACATGGCGGCGCAGTTTTACGGCCAGTCGCGGCGCTTTCGACTGGCGCTATTGCGCGAGGGGCGCATCGACTTTGCAGCCCGCGCGACCCGCCGAACGCAGTTGCAGGAGGCAATCATCGCGCGGGAGGAGGCGCGCGCGGTGGGCATTCTGGAAGACGAGATTGGTGCTGACCTGGGCGCCTGAAAATAACGAAACGGATCATTTAGGGAGGAAACAATGGTCACTTTTAACAGACGTCAAACAATGGGTTTGATCGGTGCCGCGGCGGCCACAAGCCTTGCAGCGCCAGCGATTGCGCAAAACAAAAAAATTGTCGTCGGGGCACTTCGCTTCACATCGCACTCGGCCAGTTTCGTCGCGGCAGAGCGCGCCTACTTCCAAGAGGCAGGCCTTGATGTCGAATTGCGGTTTTTCCAAGCGGCGCAGCCGATGGCTGTCGCGATTGCCTCTGGCGATGTAGACTATGCCGTGACGGCGATCTCTGGCGGATTGATCTCTCTTGCCGACAAGGGCGCGATCAAAGTTATCGGCGGCGCGCTCAGCGAAGAGCCGGGCATTGACGGTCAGAAAATCCTCGCCTCCGACGCAGCGTTTCAAGCGGGTCTCACCTCGCCTGCGGTCTTGGATGGCAAGAAGTTTGGTATCTCGACGGCAGGTTCGTCCTTCCACTACATGGGCTCGAAAGTGGCTGAAGCGGAAGGCATCAACATGTCCTTTACGCCGCTTCAAAAAGTCGGCGCCATCATTGGTGCGCTGAAGTCAGGCCAGATTGATGCCTGGTCCATCGTGCCGCATATCGCCAAGCCACTGGCGGGCTCCGGTGCGGTTCATATCATTGGCAACGTATCCGACTATCTGCCGAATTATCAGGTCACAACCGTGTTCACGTCTGCGACGAATGCGAACGATGAACGGCAGCAGACGTCGGACTTCCTCAAAGCGTTCAGCATGGGGGCGTCGGATTACAATTCCGCCATGATCGACAAGTCCGGCGGAGAAGATGGTGTGAATGAGATGGTCGATCTGATCCACAAATATGTCTACACGGATCGTGAACGCGCCAAGGCTGCGCCGTCGATTATCAATGGCACGATGCGGATTAACGAAGGCGCACGGATGAACATTGCATCAGTTCAGGACCAGTTGAGCTGGTTCCAGTCCGAAGGCTTGATCGATGGGGATATCACCCTCGATACATTTGTAGACACAAGCTACGTTGAAACATTCGAGGCCTAAGGCCCAAGCCTAAAGCTGACCGGCGTCGTCCGGTCAGCTGAGTTTTTGCTTTACTAGGGTGAGTTCATGGACATTCGCTTGGACGCGATCAGTCATTCCTATGGTGACACGGAGGTTCTGCGCGACATTTCGCTGGACATTCCAAACGGCAAAATCGTTTGCCTTGTCGGCCCATCCGGGTGCGGTAAGTCCACGCTGTTGCGCCTCATCGGCGGGCTTGAACGCCCTTCCAAGGGTCGTGTCCTTCAGGTCGGCTCCCCACCTGAAGGCTGTCTAAACCCGCTCACGTTTGTCTTTCAGGACTTTGCCCTGCTGCCATGGCGGTCGGTTCAGGGGAATATCTCGCTTGTCCTTGAGGATCACGGAATCAAAGGGGCGCAAGCGGATGCAATCATCACGGACGTTCTTGCGCGCACCAAACTGAGTGACTTTAGCAAAGCCCTGCCGCGGCAGCTGTCGGGCGGAATGAAACAACGCGTCGCAATTGCCCGCGCGCTTGCTGTCAAACCAGCGGTGATGCTGATGGACGAACCCCTCTCTGCGCTGGACAGCCAGACCCGCGAATTGCTAATGGACGATCTTGTCGCGCTCTGGACACGCCAATTCTTTACCGCGGCCTACGTGACCCACAACCTGGCCGAGGCCGTCCGGTTGGGCCACTGCATTGTCGTCCTCTCGCGCCGACCCGGTGAAATCCGCGAGATCGTCGAAATTGATATGCCGCTGGCGGATCGCAGTCACGGAAATGCCAAGCTGGAACAGGTCCAGAAGCACCTTTGGGACATGATGCGCGATGAAGCCCGCGCGGCGGATGAGGAACTCTTAGATGTCTGATGCAACGCTCCCATCCCAGCCGATTGAAGTCCGGTTTCGCGGTGGCGGCTTTGCCCCCAAGGCGCGCCGTTGGGTCGGACTGTTCGTTTTTGTTCTTCTGATCGGAATAACCGAGATCGGCACCCGGCAAGGATGGATATCGTCCTTGACCCTGCCCAAACCATCAGACGTTTTGGCCACGTTTGGCGAGCTTTGGGAAAGCGGGTTGTTGTTTAAACATCTCATCCCCTCGCTCAGCCGACTGGCCGTAGGGGCCACCATCGGGGCCTCAATTGGCATCGTTGTCGGCATCTTGATCGGGCTATTTTCATATGTCCGCGCGGGCATGGTGCCTCTTGTGGCTGCCATCTTCCCGATCCCCAAAATTGCGCTTTTGCCACTGTTTGTGATCTGGTTCGGAATCGATGAGGCCAGCAAATACGCGCTGATCGCCTTTGGTACCTTCACCCCCACGGTCGTGGCCACCTACGGCGCGGTGGACAACGTGGACCGGTCCCTTATCCGCATGGGCCAAAGCTTTGGGCTGTCGTGGCTGTCCATCGTACGCAAGATCGTATTGCCGGGCGCAATGCCAGGCATTCTGTCGGGGCTGCGGATTTCGCTGGCCATTGCCATCATCCTGCTTGTCGCAGCCGAGATGCTAGGCGCGGAATACGGGATTGGTGCCTATATCCTCGAGGCTGGTTCGCTCTATGATCTTGAGCGCCTTTTCGCGGGCGTGGTTATCTTGTCGCTGCTGGGTGTCATCCTCAGCACGGTCATCGGCTTTATCGAACGTCGCATTCTTGGCTGGCGGGCATGAGTCGCAAACTCGAATGCGACTATGATGTCGTCGTCGCAGGCGGCGGAGCAGGCGGCGTTGGGGCCGCGTTGGGGGCCGCGCGCGAAGGTGCTGATGTGCTGCTGGTTGAGAAATACGGTTTTCTGGGTGGCGCTGCGACAACATCGAATGTGCTGGCCTATTGCGGGTTCTTTCAACAAGGCGAAACGCCGATCAAGGCGGTGGGCGGGGTCGCAGACCTTGTGCTGGACGAGTTGCGTGAACTGGGACTGGATTGTAAGCCGTTTTGCTCACCCACGACGCTGAACTGGATCATCCTGCTGGAACCGGAGTCTGTGAAGCTGGCGCTGGACCGCGTCTTGTCCAAAGCGGGCGTTGATGTTTTGCTGCACACCCGCGTGGCGGCGGTCACCCGCACAGCGGACCGGATTCAATCGGTGACCCTTGCGGGGATGGAGGGCCGGAGACGGGTCGCGGCAAAGGCCTTCGTCGATGCGACAGGAGATGCCAACCTTTCAATGCTGGCAGGGCTCACGTGCCGGATCGGCAATGATCGCGGCCACCTGCAGGCGGCCTCTGCCCCCATTTGCATTGGAGGCCGAGACCGGTCCGTCCCAATCGACCGTGACGCGCTGATTGCAGGCTTTGAGATTTACAACCGCACGGGCCAGTACCCCTCCGCACGAACCGATGGTGGTATATTCACCGAAGTCCCTCGTACTGGCGAGATGTGGTGGATGATGTTTGATCACGCGATGCCAGATCTGTCTTCCGAGAGTTTCACAAGTGCCGAGCAGGCCGCGCGTGGGGCAGCGCATGACTACACCGAAGTGCTCCGCGCGCATGTACCTGGGTTCGAGCAAGCCTACCTGAGCTCAACCGGCCCACAAATCGGCATCCGCGAAAGCCGCCATCCCCCTGCGCGCTATGAATTGACGGCCGAGGACTTGCGATCAGGCCGCCAACGCAGCGATGGTGTCGCGAAAGCAGCCTGGCCGATCGAAGATCATTCCGTGCCGGGAAAACCGGTTTATCATTCTGTCGGAGGCGATGGATTTGCCGATATCCCGCTGGATTGCTTGCGCGCCAAGGGACTCGACAATGTCTACTATGCTGGTCGGCTGATCGGGGCAGATGATATGGCTTATGGATCCATCCGCGTCATGGGTACAGCCTTCGCCACAGGAGAAGCCGCAGGCCGAGCCGCCAGTCAGGTGTCATGATTGGGAAAATGTGGACCTGTCCCTCAATATCGGCCCTCAGCCGACGTTCATAGAGCAAGCGGTCGCGGTGATGCAGCATCGGCAAAGCAGTCTTTCGCATGCATCAAAGGGCAGTCCAAGAATAGTTACAGACCAAGAATTTGCCCCTAGGTGTTTAGCCCCGAGTCTTCAATTCAGAACGACGCTCAAGATAACACTCATGGTCAGAAATGAAACGACAGTCATCACCAGCATTGCCAGAGATGCGGTGCTCTCTTCTCCCGAGCTTCGCGCCAGAATCGGGTAAATTGACATAACCGGGGTCGAAGCGAGGATGATGGCCGCTGCAACGAGCCTCTCATCCTTTGCCCCAAAGCCGATCTGCGACAAGCCCAAAAGGCTAATCCCAACCGCAAGCGGATGGAGGATGAGCTTTCCAAGCGCGATCCGGAAAACCGCTGGCTTTAACGCTTTGAACGGCAAGGCCGCGAGCGTACCGCCTATCACTGCCAAGGACACGGCTGCGCTTGCAGAAGCAAACAAGTCGATAGGCCGTGCAATGACGGCGGGAAGGGTGACTTTGGACGCTGACAGGAAAAGCCCCAAAGCAAGGGCAATTACGATTGGGTTGCGCACCAACCGCTTGGCGATTTTTCGGATCATCTGAGGGCGGGTCGATCCTCCTGCGTGCGCGTATTCTGCCATGATCAGAACAAGTGGGATCATCACCAGGTTTTCGACAATCATGTTCATCGCCAAGGCGGTCGCGGCCACATCCGGAAGAGCGACCAACAGGATGGGAAATCCGATGAAACCGCTGTTTGCACAAGACATCCCCATGGCACTGAATGCACTTGCTGCTGCATTTTCTCCGGCGACGCTCCGCGACCATAGGTACCCGGCCCAAAAAACAACGAGCGATCCGATCAGGACTGAGCCGAGGTACCCGATGTTAGCAAATTCACCGATCGGTTGCGTTGACACTGCGCGCAGAATCAACGCTGGCAACGCGAAATTGACGACAAACTTGCCGAGAGTTTGCATGTCTCCAGACGAAAACGGACCAACCCGCACGGCCAGGAATCCTGCCGAAATGACAACGAAAATCGTGCCGGTAATCGACAGGATATCTAGCATCTACTGGGCGCTTTTGCCGGCGTCACGTTTTCAACCCTACCGCCGTGGCATGCCTTTAGGGCGCATCAATCTTTTCTGAGCTGCGATGCGGAATGGTGCATTTGGCGCACCATACCCATCATACTCTCCGGCCCGCTGGACAATTTCGAAGAACAGACCGCCGGCAAAGGGTTTGCTGTAGAACTGATAAAACGCACCACTGGCGTCTTCATCATAAAGGATATTGAGGTCTCTCATCATGTTGAGACGGTCTGCATCGATGCCAAACCGCGCCTGCAAATCCGTGTAGTAATTGCCGGTCATCGGAAGCGGTTCAAACCCGTTCTCGCTCATGATCCGCGCCGTTTCGAAGATGTCATCCGTGGCAAAGGCCACGTGTTGCACCGCTCCGCCAAAGCTCTCCGCGAGAAAGCTGCCCGCCAGCGTGCGGTGGGTTTCCGCCCCGTTCAAGGTGATCCGTGCCGCCCCGGTGCGTGACTTGATGGCTTGGCTGCGCACCAAACCGTCCGGATCAATGACATCCACCATCGGTGTCCGCTGCATATCGAATATTGACGTATAGAAAAGCGACCAGCTCAGCATCTCGTCGTAATTCATGGTTTCGGCAACGTGGTCTATCTTGCCAAGTCCGGCACCAGCCACCGCATCAGACACCGACCTGGTGAACTCGACAGACCAAACGTCGGAAAGACCGCTTTCGTCGTCGATGAAATGCATGACGCTGCCACCGACGCTGCGAATGGCCGGGATGTTCAATTCGCCCGGTCCAACAGGCTGCTCAAAGGTTGTCGCGCCCAATGCACTTGCGCGCGCTGCCGTGGCCTTTGCATTGTCAAGTTTCAAACCGACATCGCAAATCGTGGTGCCATGCGTGATGTAGGCAGACGACGCAAAGCCGGTCGTCTCCTGATTCAGGATGATGCGGATATCGCCTTGTTGCCAAAGCGCGACCTTCTTCGAGATGTGGTCGCCTGCATGTGCAAAACCCATGGACTTGAGCAATTGCGCAAGGGCATAGGCGTCTTCTCCATTGGTTGCGAATTCGATGAATTCGACACCTTCGACCGCAATGCGAGCAGGTATCTCCGGCGTCTTGATCCGGACATCTGGTTCAGTCCTGCGCACATCATCCATCAGGGCGACAAGCGACCGATAACCGTCCCGTGCCAGCCCCTCAGGGTGCCCACCCCGGAATTGATCATTGAAAATCTCAAGGCTGATCGGGCCATCATAGCCGGTCGCGGCCACGGACCGCATGAATTCATTGACCGCAAGATCGCCTTCGCCCGGCATGTTTCTGAAATGGCGCGACCAATAAAGCAGGTCCATGTCGATGAGCGGAGCGTCCGCCAATTGGACAAAGAAGATCTTGTCGCTGGGAATGCGCCGAATGGTGTTCGGATCGATCTTGCGCGCCAACGTGTGAAAGCTGTCAAGGATCAGCCCGATGTTTGGATGATCGCTCCGGCGCACGATTTCCCAGGCGTCCCGGTGGTCGTTCACATGTCTCCCCCAGGCAAGCGCTTCGTAGCCAACCCGCACGCCCCGTTCAGCCGCTATCTGGCCCAAATCGCGGAAATCATCCGCAGCCCGGTCAATGCCCCCTAAAGCATCCGGGTGGGTGGAGGAGCACACCAATATGAGGTCGGCCCCCAGTTCAACCATCGTGTCAAACTTGTACCTAGCGCGATCGAAGGCACGTTTGCGCGCGTCACCGGTCAGACCTTCAAAATCACGAAATGGCTGGAAAAGGGTGATCTCGAGTCCGTGGTCGCGGATCATGTTTCCGATCTCGCGCGGTGTGCCCGTATCGGCAATGAAATCCTGCTCGAAAATCTCGATCCCGTCAAAGCCGACCTTGGCAATCGCATCGAGTTTTTCCCGCAGGTTGCCAGAGATTGAAACGGTTGCGATAGAGGTTTTCATGCCGCCTCTCCCTGATCAAGCAAGTCAGCGCGGAGGCGTGCCTCGTCCAGCGGCAGGCCCGAGAAGTGCGCCCAGGCATGGACCCCTTGGAAGAAAAACAATTCGTAGCCCGATATGATCTTCAGGCCTTCCGCTGCCGCGTCCTGAAGGAACTGTGTATCCACGGGCGTATAGACCGCATCGAACACCCAATCCGCTCCGGCCATCGCCTCTCGCGGCAAGGGTGTTCCGCCATATCCCACCATCCCGACAGGTGTGCCGTTAAGGATACCCGTCACCCCGGATGCAGCCGCAACCGCATCTGTATAGACAACAACCTGCGGTGCATCCGGCGCAGCACGAAGGTCGCGGGCCAAGCCTTGCGCTTTTTCGTGATCCCGATCGACAAGTCGGATTTCGCTGACACCAAGCGCGACAAGCCCAAAGGCAAGCGCCCGCCCCACGCCGCCTGTTCCGATCAGACAGGCAACACCCGGAGCTTGATCACCGCGTACCCCGCGATACCCGGAGATAAACCCGGTATAATCGGTGTTGTGTCCCTTCGGGCCGTCTGCCTCGAACAAAACGGTGTTGACCGCCCCGATGGCGCACACAAGCGGGTCGGCGATGGCCACTTTTTTTGCCGCTCTTTCCTTATATGGGTAGGTCACATTGATGCCCCGGTAGCCCCGCGTGGCACAGGCGTCGAACACCGTGTCGAAGTCCTCGCCCATGTCTTTCGGAATCAAGCGATCATATTGAACCGTCACTCGGTTCTGCGCGCCGGCAAGACGGTGCAGCAAGGGCGACTTTGAGCGTGCGATATTGTCCCCGATGAGACCGAGTTTCAGGGTCTGTGAAGCACTCATGCCCTTGGCCTTTCCTTGCTGAAGATACGCGCCTTGGCTTTCGTCCAGAGCGGCGTTTGAGAAACGAAAATCAGGATCACGGAGACAAACAAGACAAGCGACAGCGGGCTCGAAAAGATGCCGGCAAAAAAGCGCCCAAGGTCTTCCTGTTCCGAAATGATGGCGCGTCTCCAGTTGTCATCCAGCAAGCGCGACAGGATCACGCCAAGGATCACGGGTCCAAGAGGATAGCCGTAGTGCCGCATGAAATATCCGAACACGCCGAAGCCCAGCATCCAGTAGACATCCGTGATCGAGTTGTTCACAGCGTAGGCCCCGACAATCGACAGGAGCATAATCAGCGGGATCAGAACGGAACGTGGCATTTCGACGATCCGGGTGAAAAGCTTGATGCCTGTCAGGCCAAAAATCAGCATGAAGATGTTGGCCATCACCAAACAACCGACGATGAACCAGAACATATCGGGCTGGTCGATCATCAGCATCGGACCCGGATTGAGGCCATGGATGAAAAGCGCACCGATCATGATCGCCGTCACCGCATCGCCTGGAATGCCAAGCGTCATCATCGGGATGAACGCTCCGCCCACGGCCGCATTGTTCGCGGTTTCGGGTGCCACAAGACCTTCCATCGCACCGTCTCCGAAGGGACGTTCAGGATTTTTGGTGACGCGCTTGGCGTGATCGTAGGCCATGAGTGCTGCGATATCGCCTCCCGTGCCGGGAAGTGCGCCAATGATCACGCCGATGGACGACGTCTGAAGCGACAGCGGAAGGTGCTTTTTTACAGTCGACAACGATGGCACAATCCGGCTGATCTTCTGACGCACGGCGTCCTTATTGACGTGGTGTAGCTGCAACAGCGCCTCGGACACGCCGAACATGCCGATCATTACTGCGATGAACGAAATGCCACCTTCGAGCAGTTGAAAGTCGAAGGTGAACCGTTCCGCAAATGTCAGAGGGTCGCGCCCGACGGCACCGATCGCGATGCCAAGCGCACCGGCGAAAATGCCTTTGACCAGCGATCCCTGGCTGAGCGAACCGACCAGAAGAATGCCGAGGATCGCAAGCAGCATGTAGTCGCGCGGCTGAAATCGCAGGGCAAAATCCGACACAAGTGGCGCTGCCAGCGCAAGAACGCCGATCCCGACAAACCCACCGATAATGGACATGACCGTGGTCACCCCGATCGCCGTTCCTGCCTCGCCGCGTTTGGCCATCGGATAGCCATCCAAGGCGGTCGCGATTGCCGATGGCGCACCGGGGATATTGAGCAGGATCGCCGTGCGCGATCCACCATAGACCCCACCCATATAGATCCCGATCATGAGCGAGATCGCCGGGTAGACATCCCATGAAAACGTAAAGGAGATCAGGATCGACACCGCCATGGTGACCGACAAACCCGGGATTGCGCCGACATAAATGCCCGCGAAGGTTCCAAGACCAACCAAAAGCAGCAACTCGGGCTGTGTGAATACAGTCAGAAAATCCATGAATGCGGTCATTGGGCCATGCCTCCCCTGATCAGCCCGCGAAAAAGCTGGATAAACTCAGCTTCCGGGACGATCCCAGCGGGCATCAGCACGCTGAACACGATGCGGAAGATCAGCCAGATCACGATCAGGCTGGTCAGGGACACGGTCAGCGTCCAAAGCCAGCCGCGTTTTGACAAAAGCTTGATCGCGACGATGAGAAAAAGTGCTGACGTCGGCAGAAAGCCCAGAGGCCGCAAAAGAACTCCGTAGGCAATCAAAAACAGCGCAAACAGCACTGCTGTGACGGGAAGGATGTCACGCGCGAGGGTCTCGGATCGATCAAGCGGCAGCTTGGCCGTCTTGAAAATGATGATCGCCGCCGAGATCACCATTGCAAGTGTCGCTGCGACCGGGATGGACCGCGGGGCAGACAAACCGTTGGGTCCAAAGGGGTTCTCGATTCCCCAGGCACTCCAGAGCAGTCCAACACTGGCGATCAAAAGGAACCCGGCAAAAAACACCTCGCCGGGCCGCCGCTTGTCACGTTCGCCGCCGGGCGTCGCATCGGATGTGCCGTCGTGGTGTTCTGGGTCGATGTGCTCCATGGTCTCCTCCCGTGGGCGTGAATGAATTGGGCGCCGCACTTCGCGGAGAAATGCGGCGCCCATAGTCGGCAGTTGCCCTAAGGGCTGCCAGGGAGATTATTCTCCGGGACGCGCGATCCCGAATTCTTCCGGAGACGCTTTGGTCAGGTCAGCGTCTTGCAGAAGCCATGCTGTTCCCTGCTGCCATTTGCTCAGGAAAGCGTCCGCCTCGTCACCCGTGATCGCCATCAGCGTAAAGCCACGATCGTCCATTAGTTGTACGAAATCGGGATGCTGTGCGCCGGTGGCATATGCCGCCGAAAGCTTCGCAACCACATCGTCCGGAGTGCCGTTCGGAACAAACACGCCGAAGAAGGGACCCCACGGCAGGTAGGTGTTATACGCGTCATTGAACTGTGTGATGTAGGGCGCATCCGGCAGTTTCGTATTGGCCGCCACATCCATAATGGCCAACACTTTCATGTTGCCGGCACGGATGCCTTCGATGGCAGCGCCAAGAACGGCTGGCATCACGTCAATCGCACCGCCCTGAAGGCCGGTCAGCGCGGGTCCGTCACCGTCATAGGGAACGGCCGTCACATCGAGACCGCCCTCAACTGACGAGATCATCGCGGTGACGACGGACGGCAGACCACCCGGACCGGTCGAGCCGAACTTCACTTCGCCCGGATTCTCTTTGATATACGCCATCATCTCGGCATAGTCGTTGAACGGAGAATTCGGGTTCGCGACAAGAACCGGCGTGCCACGTGCAAGGATCGAGATCGGAGTAAACTCGCTGTAGTCTTTGTCACCCAAGCCCATGACCTTGTAGAGCAAGGGGTTCTCGGCACCCATCAGCAGGGTGTAGCCATCGGCTGCCGAGCCCGCAACGTGGTTCAGGGCAATTGCGCCAACCGCGCCGGTCATGTTCTGCATGACCACAGTTCCGCCAAGCGCTTCTTCAGCATGGGGCGTGACGGACCGCATCACGGTATCGGTAGAGCCACCGGCGCCCCATTGAATGATGCCTTGAATTTCTTTCTCAGGATACTCTGCGACCGCTGCAGTCGCAGTCAGTGCCAACGCGCTCAGCGCGCCTATGATCATCCGCTTCATGGTTCTCCTCCCTAGTGGTGCGAATTTTGCGCCGGTTAGACCGACACGCCATGTCTAACTTATGGTGTCACGAATACCTTAACGTCAAATACCTATTTGGCCCCGACATTAACATGATGTTATTTTTGCCCCCCATACCAAGGTCCATCTTCAACGGCCTTACCCAATTCCCGACGAAACTGCCCGATCGTGTATTCGGCGAACCCGGACAAAACCCTGCCTTTCTTGCGCGACACGAAGCTTTTTACGCGCACGTCCTCGACCAGTGGCCGCCGGACCAGTCCGGGCATGTAGACCTCGGCAACGGAAAATTCATCAATGATCGCGACCCCCAGCCCATGCCGAACCATGCTGATCAATGTTTGCGCGAACCGACCTCTCATCGCGTGTCGAGGCTCCACTCCCGCGATATGAAACGGGCGCGCAAGAAGATCGCCATAGGGATCGGACGGATCGACGCCGATGAGGGCTTCGGTACTCAGGTCACGAACCGAAACCGCTTCTTTCCTTGCAAGAGCATGGCCTTCGGGCAGAACGACAACCAGACGCCCTTCCGCGATCTCTTCGTTTTCAATCGCGGCGTTCTGGACAGCCGAACTCATGATCACGAACTCGCCACGCTCCAGCAGCAGGTAGTCGACGGTTTCTTCTATCTTGAGCACGTTCAGATCGACAAACAAATCCTCATACTTGCTGCGCACCTGACGCATCACACGCGCAGCGATGAATTGAGCAATGGATGGCGCTGTTGCGAAGGACAGTTGGACATCCTCGCCTTTTTGCAAGGACCCGACGGCGACCTGAAGGTTTTCGACCCCCTTGTAGACTTCACGCACCTGATCGAACACGCGGGCGGCTTCGACCGATGGTGTGAACAACCCGGCCTTGCGTTCAAAAAGCCGGATTCCGAGAGAGTCTTCGGTATGCTTGACCAAGCGACTGATCCCTGGAGCCGAGACATTGAGCATGTCCGCGGCGCCACTGATCGTGCCCGTCATCATCACAGCCCGAATGACTTCGATCTGCCTTAGGGTCATCTCTGGCATCGGCTCTCCCTCCGGATCAGATTAACCTGAAGTTACGATCACGCAAGAATAAGCATTTGACGTTATCCTCCGGGTTGGCAGAACATTTGTGCAAATTTGAACGTGGAGCGACCTGTGACCACCGAAACATGCGATCTTCTTGTAGCTGGCTCCGGTGCCGCGGGGCTTGCTGCCGCGGTCACGGCGGCGCATCGCGGTTTGGACGTGGTCCTAGTCGAGAAGGACGATGTAATAGGCGGAACTACAGCGTGGTCCGGTGGCTGGATTTGGGCTCCGTGCAATCCGATTGCGAAGTCCAATGGCGTCGACGACGATCAGTCCGAGCCGCGGCGCTACCTGGAAGCTGTTCTGGGCAACACGTTCAATGCCGAGCTGGTAGATGCCTTTTTGGCAGGTGCTCCAGAAATGGTAGGTTTTTTCCACAACCACACCGCGCTCAGGTTTGATCCCGGACTGCACATCCCGGACACCTACAGCGATCTGCCGGGTGCTGGAACAGGCGGGCGATCCGTGATCGCACAGCCCTATGATGCGCGCGGTCTTGGGGTGATTGCCACGCGGATGCGGCGACCCTTGCCCGAAACCAGCTTTTGGGGTCTGACCATTCAAGCTGGGCCGGACCTAAAGGCGTTCATAACCGCCACTCGGTCGTTCCGTTCCGCAGCCCATGTTACCGCACGCTTGACACGTCATCTGTGGGACCTCGCACGCCATGGCCGGGCGATGCAGCTCAGGAACGGTCAGGCGCTTGTCGGGCGGTTGCTGCGATCCGCAATGGATGCTGGCGTTGACATACGCACAGGTTCTGCCATCGCCTCGCTTGGTCATGGATCGCAGGGTATTTCCGGAGCACGGATCGACGGCCCTGACGGACGGTATGCAATCCACACGAAACGCGGTGTTGTCCTTGCCTGCGGTGGTTTTCCGCAGGACATAGAAAGACGGAAACAGCAATTTCCGAAACCGGAAATACATCGAACGCTCGCTGTCCCATCGGCCTCGGGCGACGGGCTCAGGTTGGGCGAAAGCGTAGGCGGTCACCAAGCAACCACACTGGCATCCCCTGGCGCGTGGTGCCCGGTCTCTGAGGTCACTTGGCCAGATGGAAGAACGGGCGTTTTTCCACATATCATCGATCGGGGCAAACCGGGGGTCATTGGGGTCCTGACAAACGGCGAACGCTTCTGCAACGAGGGAATGGGCTACCACGATTATGTCACGGCCATGTTGGATGCTGTCGGACCGACTGGCATGCCAGAGTCTTGGTTTGTCTGCGACCACAGGTTTCTCCGACGCTATGGCTTGGGCATCGTACGTCCGGCACCGGTTCCAATCCGCCCATGGCTCAGTTCCGGATACCTGAAAACTGGTCGAACGCTTGCCGGTCTCGCGGAGACCTGCGGCATCGACCAAACGGGTCTGCAAGCAAGTGTCGCAGCGTTCAATGCGGATGCCAAAATCGGTGTGGACCGTGCATTTGGCAGGGGAACCACACCATATATGCGCCTTCAAGGCGATGCCGAAGTTCAACCCAACCCGTGCCTTGCGCCAATCGAGCAGGCACCATTCTACGCCGTACGGGTCATCCCCGGCAGCTTTGGCACCTTCGCCGGTCTGAAAACCGACGGCGAGGCCAGGGTGCTGGATGCGGGTGGTGTTCCGATTCCGGGGCTTTACGCAGCGGGTACGGACATGGCGAGCACTATGGGAGGCCACTACCCTGCCGGAGGCATCAATCTCGGGCCCGCACTGACTTTCGGATTCATCGCAGGTCGCCACGCAGCAGGAAACGGACGATGATGCGCCAGATTTCCCTCGCACATCTGACTGCACTCGATCTGTCACCCCCCAAATTGATCGAAGCAGCGGCCAAGGCAGGCTTTGACGCGGTAGGACTGCGATTGATCCGCGTCACGGACACGACCCCCGGATACCCACTGATGGGGGCCACGAAGATGATGACCGAGACCAAGGCGGCATTGCAGGACACCGAACTCTCAGTCAGCGACATCGAGTTTGTGAAAATCGAGCCAAAGACCGATCTGTCCGCCCTTTCCCCATTCCTCGATGCAGGGGCCGAACTTGGCGCGCGCGAAGTCATCTGCGCGCCCTATGACCCGGACCTAAGCCGTCTCGCAGACAACCTCGGCACGTTATCTGAGTTGGCCAAGTCCCGCGGCCTCGGCGTGTCTCTCGAATTTTTCCCGTGGACGGTTGTCCCTGATCTGGCAAGCGCCCACAAGATCGTGGAAAACGCAGGTCCAGACGTCGGCATTCTTATTGATACATTGCATTTTGATCGCTCCGGAAGTTCACTTTCGGAATTGCGGGGACTGCCCGAACACCGAATGCGACTTGCACATCTGTGTGATGCATCTGTTCAACAATCCTATTCAACGGATGAGCTGCTGTTCACAGCACGTGCAGAACGCCTTCCGCCAGGTGAAGGACAAATAGACCTCGGCCCCATTCTAACTGAACTTCCGAAATCGCTTCCGATTGGTCTTGAGGTTCCGATGGCCAGCCGTGTCGCTGTCGTCGGCCATGACGTCTTTCTGAAGCACCTCATCGCCGCGACTCGGTCCCTGTTGGCTGATACATACACCGACATTGCGGAAGCTGAATGATCCAATGTCTTGAGCGCTCAACGTTTCGTCACTGAATATTTCCCGGGACTGGATACCAGAGCCCGCGACTCTGTAGGACGCAAAAGCGGGTAATGTCCACGCACCCAAAATGTTGTTTCATAGACTGGTCAATAACGCCGCCGACGCTGTGCAATGCCTGCAGCCTGTGAGATCTGCCAAGAGATTGTGATCTCCGAACGCATTGAAGCCGCTAACACGCCCACATTGCGGCCGAGGAAACGACCCGGTTGCTACTGGACTGTCGAATCCCACGATGTATCCCGCCCGTGGGGTGCGTGCTCGCACGCACCCCCAACGTAACCAAACCGCACACCGCCAACCCGCCGCGTATCGCCGACGCGCGCGGTGGCGATCCAACCGTCGACTCCCTTGATTTATCCCAGCCATATCCGAAGAAGATCAAAGCGGAGCACTGGCCCCACCAAATCACCGCAGCGCGATTTTGCCCGGGATCGAGAGCATCGAATGCGCCACCTGACAGATCACCACGTTGACCTCGTCCGAATGGGTCGCCGTGATGATCATGTCCGCGTCCCGCGCGCCCGCACATTTCGCAGCTCAGACTGAGAGGTTTTTTGTTTCTTCCGTATGTCGAAACGCAGACAGTCCAGTAAGTCTCGCATCCTGGAGTTTTTTGGCAAGTGTGTCAGAAACGAAAAATCCGTATGATCCCAAGCTTAGGAACATCTCGGCCCAAGCGTGGTGCCCCTCGATCTTTTCGCTGTCCAACACAACGCGACCGTTTGGGTCCGTCAACCCTTTACATATCCCGCGGGCATTGTACGGGCCGCTCAGATCCTTTTCCAAAGTGTCCAGACGGTTCCCCAGAAACATTAGGTCGTAGCGGCCGTACGGGACATCCTCTTTGCCGATCGTTACATCAATGGGCAGGAACTTATGCACGCCCGGTTCAAGTTCTTCGAACACGCTTCGCGCGCGGTCCGACACAACCGCAAGGCTGTTTAAATGGTGAAAGTCCAGTTTCGGATATACTTTGAGGTTTGCACCCTCGCGTCGCGCACGCGTAGGCATGTTTTCGAGGCTCGCCCATTTTCCCACGTTGGAAGACGCATTGCCAAAATGCAGCCACCCGGCGTCCTGTGTTTGGTCCGCAAGCTTGATCAACCGCGTATCCCCATCCAGAGGTCGGATATTCGGCTGAGGAACATGCGTGTCGACGGAGTAGACTGCGTATGAGAGCCGAAATGCCACAAGGGTTTCCTTTTTGCTGCGATACCTCTGGTGCTAGCGCAAATGCGCAAGCGTTAACAAACCCTTAATAGGTCCGCTCCGGACCCAATGTTTCGCGCGCGAAACAATAGGGCCAAAATGGACCTATCCGCCCGGAGCGAGATCCCGCGCCACGCGGAAGCCGACATTGGCCTGGCGGCGGGTCTTGGGGATGCCCACCCGGTAGCTGACCCGGAGGTTCTCCGGCGGATCGTCCCAGGACCCGCCCCGCAGCACCCGGCTGTCGCACGTGCCCGTCGTCCGCACCGCCCCGTCCGCCGCAGCCCCGCGATGCGATCCGTTCCAGCAATCCGCCGTCCATTCCCACAGGTTCCCGATCATGTGCGACAACCCGTACGGGTTGACCGGGAACACCCCCGCCGGCACTGGTGCCTCGGTCCCGTCGTCGCAAGCCGTGTTGCGGTGCCGGAACCGGCTTTCAGCCCCTGCCCCGTTCACCCGCTGGCAGATCGCCGTCAGCCCACCGGGCCACGGGTAGTCCACATCCAGCATTCCCCTAGCGGCGTATTCGAACTCTGCCTCCGACGGCAGCCGCCACCCACCGCGCGGGTCCGCATCATTCAGCCAGTCAATATAGGCTAACGCGTCATCCCAGCTGACACAGGCCGCTGGATGATCATCGGTCACGTCAAACCCCGGCGCGCCCCAATAGGCCCCGTCCCGCGACCGCAACCGCCCTTCCGCTGTCCAGATAAAACACGACCGCCCAGTGCGCGTCCCCGTCGCCGCCTCGAACGCGCGCATGTCAGCTACGGTGATCTCGGTCGCCGAAATTTCGAACGCCGCGATGGTTTGGTTGATCCGCGGCCCCTCGGCCCCACCTTGATCGGAACCCAGCATCGTGCCCCCACCGGGCACCCGCACCATACGCGGACAGACCAAGCAGGTTTCCTGCGGCGGGTTCACCAGCACAAGCGACGTACGCGGCGGTTCGGGTTCCGGCTCTGGTTGCGGCGCAGGCTTCAAGTCAGGCCGCAGCGCAAACAACTGTGCTTCGGCCTCGCTGCGAAACTGTCCTTCGGGAAACGCCTCAAGATACGCCTGAAACGCATCCGCGGTGTTCAATTCCTGCGCAAACTCCCACGCCGCCCGGTCCACGCCCGAACGGTCAATCTGACCTGTACCCTGTGCCCCGGCCATCCCGACCGTTGCCACCAGAGCCAAAGTGGACGCCATAATCAGATGTCGCATCTGGTTGATCCGGTTTGTTCCGACATCCGAAAAGGTAATCCCTTACGATGCCTCTTCCACCTCATCCTCAAGATAAGCCACCCGACCGCCCGATTTGGACCCGGTCACCACGCCGAGAGACTTCAACTTGCGATGCAACGCGCTGCGTTCCATCCCGACGAAACTGGCCGTGCGGCTGATATTGCCACCAAAACGATTAATCTGGGTAAGAAGGTATTCCCGCTCAAACGCTTCGCGCGCCTCGCGCAGCGGCATGGTGGCAAGCGTCCCTGACAGTACCACACGGCCATCTTCGTCCTCAGCCGTGGCCGTATCCTGTGGCAGTTCCCGTGCCGCGATGTCACCGTTTCCATCGCCCAGAATTAGCACCCGTTCGATCAGATTCTTGAGTTGCCGTACGTTGCCGGGCCAGACCATCGTCTGCAACAAAGCCACCGCATCGCTGCTAAGTCCGCGCTTTGGCAATCCCTGCGTCTGGTTGAAGAAGTCGATGAAGTGCATCGCCAGCATCGGAATATCCTCGCGTCGGTCCTCAAGACTTGGGACCGAGATCGGCACGACGTTCAAACGGTGGTAGAGTTCTTCGCGAAACGTTCCCGCCGCGATTTCAGTCTGAAGATCGCGATTGGTCGAGGAAATCACCCGCAGATCCACCCGCACCTTGTCGGCCCCACCAACGCGCTGGAATTGCTGATCCACCAGCACGCGCAGGATCTTGGATTGGGTGCCAATGGGCATGTCGGCCACTTCGTCGAAATAGACGACCCCACCATGGGCCTGTTCAAGCAAGCCCGGCTCTACCCCGCGTTCCGGGGTTTCGCGGCCAAAGAGCACCTCTTCCATGGTCTCGGGCGCAACGCCCGCGCAATTTACCGTTATGAAAGGAGCACTGGCGCGGTTCGAATTGGCATGGATGTAGCGCGCAGCGACTTCCTTGCCGCTGCCAGCAGGACCAGACAGTAAAACCCGCCCGTTGGATTTCGTCACCTTGTCGAGATTCGACAAAAGCCCACGATAGGACGCGCATTCGCCAACCATCTGCGCCACATCAGTATCGCGACGCTTGAGCTTGTTATTTTCGCGACGCAAGCGGCTGGTTTCCATGGCGCGGCGAATAACCACCAGCAATTGGTCGATATTGAACGGCTTTTCAATAAAATCGTACGCGCCCTGTTTGATAGCGGCGACGGCGATTTCGATATTGCCATGACCCGAAATAATCACAACCGGCACGTCCGGGTTGTCGCGCTTGACGGTTTTCAGAATGTCGATCCCGTCCATCTTGCTGTCTTTTAGCCAGATATCGAGGATCAGAAGAGACGGCTCTTCTGTATTGATCTCTGCCATAGCTTCAGAAGAGTTGCCGGCCAGCCGGGTCGTGTATCCTTCGTCTTCAAGGATGTCCCCGATCAATTCGCGGATGTCGCGTTCGTCATCTACAATCAGTATGTCGCTCATAACCTCACCCTTGTCTTTCTGCACATCACGCCTTGAGTTCTGCATCATCCGGGGCCGTTTCAGCCTCCGGCGCTGTAAGTTCAGGTCCTGCCTCACCATCAACAAGAACAGGCAAACGGACCACAGCCATCGCACCGCGACGACCTGTTTCATCGAATGGTTCCGCGTGTTCGAGGGTCAGCGTGCCACCGTGCTCTTCGATGATCTTCTTCACGATCGGCAGGCCAAGCCCAGTGCCCTTTTCACGCGTCGTTACGTAAGGTTCGAACAGGCGCGATGGATCTTCGGGAAGACCAATCCCGTTGTCAGAGATACGAATTTCGGCAGCATCTTCCGTGGCGACGCAGGTTATACGAATCTGCGGCGACACCGGAACGTCTGGTTCCGTTTCGGCATAGCTTTCAATGGCTTCGCCAGCATTCTTAATTAGATTTGTAAAAGCCTGACCGATCATGGTCGCGTCGATCTCGGCGGGTATACCATGTGTCGGCATATCCGCGACAAAGCCAACACTTGGTTGACCAGCTTCCTGAAGAAGGATCACGCTGCGCAGGATATCAACGATGTCTTCGGGTTTACGCTCGGGCTCCGGCATCCGCGCGAACTTGGAAAACTCATCAACAATGCGCCGCAAGTCATTGGTTTGTCGCACAATAACTTCCGTTAACTGCTCCAAGCTTTCGGCATCCTGTTCGCCAAGCTGACGGCGAAACTTGCGACGAATGCGTTCTGCGGAAAGTTGGATTGGCGTAAGCGGATTCTTGATTTCATGTGCAATGCGGCGGGCAACATCGCCCCATGCAGCCATACGTTGCGCGCTGACAAGATCGGTTACGTCGTCAAAGGCGATCACGTAACCTTCTAGTCCGCCATCCTCGCGCCGTCGTGTGGACAGGCGAACCAGCAGGTTTTCAAGGCGGCTTTCGCGACTGACCTTGATTTCCTCTTGGGCGGTTTCGATGCCCTGTTCGCGTAGACGGTCGAACAGCGGGCCGAACTCTGGCACTGCCATCGTGATCTCAACACTGCGCTGGTTTTCATGCCACGCAAGCAACCGCTCGGCCGAGCGGTTCACAAAGGTCACGCGACCATCAGCGTCCAAGCCAACAACGCCAGAGGTGACAGAGGTCAGCACGGAATCAAAAAGACGCTGGCGGCGTTCTATTTGCCGCGTGTTGTCCAACAGCGTTTCACGCTGCCCTTTGAGCTGTCGCGTCATCTGGTTAAAATAGCGGCCCAGCATGGCGATTTCGTCGTCGCCATCCTCTTCCTGCACTTTTACATCCAGATCGCCCGATCCAACCCGCTGTGCGGCCCCTGTCAGACGACCTACAGGGCGGCTGAGCCGTTCCGCAAACCACAGGCCCAGCCAAACCGCCGCAAGGATCAAGAGGAACGCAAAACCAAGATAAAGCAGCGCAAAATCAAACAGGACTCGCCCGCGGTCGTTTTCCTGTTGTTGATAGAACCGCGCGGTTTCCTGCGTGTCGTCCAAAAGGTTCAGGATTTGCCCATCCACTTCACGCGTAATGTAAAGATAGCGGTCGGTGAAGGCGCGCAGCGGGATCAGGGCGCGCAGTTCGTTGTTGTCCCAATCCTGAACCAGCGCAAAGCCAATTTCGCTGGCTTCGGTGATCACGTCGGGGCCCGGACGTTCAAAATCGAAGAGATAAGACCCTTCACCTCGTGCGCGAATTTCACCTACGCCATCAATGACGTAGGCCTCACGCAAACCACGTTGGATTTGCGCCTGACCTTGGCTAAGCGCCTGCCGCAATTCGCCATCGTCCATGATGAAGGTGGCGCGGCGGTTCGCGTCAAGGAACGCAGAAAGCGCTTGCGCATCTTGGGTCAGGCCATCGCGGTGTTCCTGCTCATATGCTTCGGCGGCAGATAGGGATGCCCCGACCACATTGCGCACACGTTCGGAAAACCACGTCTCAAGGCCGATATTGATGGTGAGTACGGCAAAAACAGCGACGGTGATGGTGGGCAGCAACGCCATCAACGCAAACGCGCCGGTCAATCGCAGATGAAGCCGCGACCCCGCGGATTTTGCGCGACGGGCTGCAATCAGGTTGACCACCCGGCTCAGCACAAGCGCAGCCAGAAGCAATACGTAGATCAGGTCGGCCAGAAGGACGAGCCGCAGGTTGAACTGCGCCCCGGTCCCGGTATCGAGCGGCCCCAGAACCAGAATCGTGGCAATGGCCAGAACAGGGCCAAGAAGCACCAGACCAAGGGTCATGGCATTCTGATAGCGCCGTTGCCGACGCATCCGGTTCAACCGGGTCCAATTCCACGAGCGTGCCCAGGTGGCCACAGCCAACCCCCGCCTAGATGTGCCGCGCAGTCCGGCAACCGCCATATATTGTGTTTCCGACAAACTGCGTCACCGCCAGAACACTATTATGTGGCAGTTTTACATCAATTTGCGGCGCCGTGTCACCTGAATATCGAGGTCGGTGATCTTCTTTCTCAACGTATTCCGGTTGATTCCGAGCAAATCCGCACACTTGGCCTGATTTCCTCCTGTCGCTTCGAGTGCGATTTCGATCAGCGGTGCCTCAATCTCGCGCAGGATTCGCGGGTAAAGCCCCGGAGGCGGCAGCATTGTCCCGTGCAAATCAAAGTATCTGCGCAAGTGGCGGGCGACCGAGGTGCTAAGTTTTTCACTGTCGCCACCGCGCAGGACGGGGCCAGTTTCCGGCTGGTTGCCAAGAACGTTCTCGACTTCGGCGCGGGTGATCTCGTCCGCGCGTGATGTCAGGCTAAGGCGACGCACGACGTTTTCCAGCTGCCGCACGTTACCGGGCCAGCTGTAGGCGCGGAACAGGTCGGCTGCATCTTCGGACAGCCAGCGCTTGGCACCGCCATCGCGCTCAGCTCGGGTCAGGAAATGTTCGCAGAGCAGCGCAATGTCATCGACCCGTTCGCGCAGGGAAGGCACAGCGATGGTGGCCCCGCTGATGCGGTAATAGAGATCTTCGCGGACACCGCTGTCAGAAATGCCTTGCCCCGGATCGGATTGGCTGGTGGCGATGAAGCGCGGCACGTGTTCGCCGGGGCCGTCCATCATCCGCACGATGCGGGCCTGAACCTCGTCCGGGATATCTGCCAACTCGTCGATTAACAGCGTGCCGCCACGCACCCGCGCGAGGATTCGCGCAGGGCCTTCGATATCGGATAGATCGTTACCAGTGACTGTGACGAAGGGTAAGGAACGGCGGTCTGAAAAATCGTGCAGCGCGCGGGCGATGAGTGACTTTCCAGTGCCTGATTCACCGCAAATCAGCACAGGCAAATCGGTGTTCATCACTTTTGCGACAAGGCGATACAGCGCCTGCATCGCTGGGGTCTTGCCGATCAACGGCAAATCATCAGGAGCGTCTTCAACCACCCGGTCAGGGGCTGGCCGAACCACACGACTGCGAGAATCCAGCGCCTTAGCCGTTCGCTTCATCAGATCCGGCAGGTCGAACGGTTTGGGCAGGTAGTCATAAGCCTCGGCCTCGGCGGCCTGAATCGCAGTCATAATGGTGTTCTGCGCCGAAATCACGATAACCGGCAGATCGGGGCGGTCTTGACTGATCTTGGGCAGCATTTCGAGCCCGTTGCCATCGGGCATGATCACGTCCGAGATCACCACGTCGCCTTTGCCTTCGGCCACCCAGCGCATCAACGTGGTCAGCGACGAGGTCGCATGCACCTTGCACCCTGCCCGCGTCAGGGCCTGTGTCAGAACCGTGCGGATCGTGCGATCATCATCCGCGACAAGTACCGTACCATCCATCAGTTAGACTCCTTTTGTTTTCGCGGTGCTTGCGGCAGCGAAATGCGAAAGCGGGTTTTTCCGGGAACGCTGTCCACAGCGACCCATCCATCGTGATCCGAGATGATCTTGCTCACCAGAGCGAGGCCAAGGCCCGTGCCGTTTTCACGCCCCGACACAAAGGGGTCGAACACGTCTCCCCGGATCTCGGGCGGCAAACCGGGGCCGTCGTCGATGACTTCGATTTGCAAGGGAAGTGACTGCCCTGTGCCATCAGCGCGACGCAGGCTGTAGCTGTGTTCATAGTAGGTGTGCAGGCGAATGGTGCCGCCGGTCTTTGGGTCGGCCGCCTCGGACGCGTTTTTGACGAGGTTCAGGACCACCTGAAGCAATTGGTCAGCATCGCCAAGCGCCAGTGGCAAAGAGGGGTCGTAGTCTTCGATAATTTTCATATGGGCGCCGAAACCCAACAGCGCAGACCGCCGGGCGCGGTCCAGCACATCGTGCAGGTTCACCGGCTTGCGTTCGGGCGCGGACAAGTTGCCGAACTGCTCAACCTGTTCCAAAAGCTTCACGATACGGCGTGTTTCGGTGACGATCAGATCCGTGAGTTCAAGATCGCCGTTGCTGAGATTCATACTCAGCAGTTGTGCCGCTCCAGTGATGCCCGCCAGCGGATTCTTGATTTCGTGGGCCAGCATCTCGGCCATGCCAATAGCGGACTTGGCGGCGGATTTAACGGATTGGCTTTGGTTCACGCGACCCGCCAATTCCCGAGGGCTGATCAACAGGATCATGCAGCCATCCATACCCTGAACCGGTGCGAATTGCAGATTGCACACCAGTGGCGGACGGTTTCCCGTGCCGACATCCACGTCATTGACGAATAGCGGTGTGCCATTGGCCCGGGCGCGGATGAGGCTTTTTTCCATCGGCGCATCGACGGTCAGACGGTCCCAAATCGGTTGCCCGCGCAGCCACTTGGCAGAGTTGTTCATGAACCCTTCGGCGGCGGGATTCATGTCATGGATGTTTTCATCCCCATCAATGATGATCGCGGGAACTGGTAACGAGGACCAAATCAGCCGTTCATCTACGGGTGCCATATCTTCCGCTGGTTCTTGGGTCATGCTGCTTGCCTCACATCATGCAAAAGCGCGTTGGGAAGCGCTGACAGAACGAATTGCGGGTCTTTGGCGGTAAGAACAGACTTGCGTAGCGCGGGTGTTGTTTGTGCCTCGTCCATGTACCATCCAAGGTGTTTACGGGCGACACGATTGCCAAGTTCGGCACCGTAGAAGGCCAGCATCGCCTCGTAATGGCCCGACACCATGTCCACGAGGGAATTGCCCTTGGGAATGTCCGGTTTCGGCGTGCCGTAAAGATCAAAGGCAATTTGCGCGAGCATCCAAGGGCGGCCTTGTGCGCCGCGCCCTACCATCACGCCATCTGCACCGCTTTGGGAAAGCGCGGTGCGGGCGGTTGCCGTATCGACAATATCGCCATTGGCGATCACTGGGATCGACACCGCCTCTTTGATCGGGCGGATGGCCATCCAGTCCGCACGGCCTTTGTAAAATTGACAGCGCGTCCGCCCATGGATCACGATCATCGCAATCCCCAAGGCTTCGGCCCGTTGCGCCAGTTCGCCAGCATTGTGTGACGCGTCGTCCCAACCTAGGCGCGTCTTAAGCGTCACGGGTACTTTCACGGCTCCGACAACCGCCTTGATCAAACGACAGGCATGATCAAGATCGCGTAAAAGCGCCGACCCGGAATAGCCGCCAACGACCTTTTTCGCCGGGCAGCCCATGTTGATGTCAATCACCTGTGCGCCCATGCCTTCGACCATGCGCGCCGCCTCGGCCATCGCTTCTGGCGTACGGCCTGCCAACTGCACGGATGTGTTTTCGATCCCTGCCCCCAGTTCCGCTTTTTCGCGCGACCCCGGCCGTGCGGTCAGAAATTCGCCGCTGGCGATCATCTCGGACACAACGCGTCCGGCTCCGAAACGCGAGACCAGCGTTCGAAACGGCAAGTCCGTGATACCGGCAAGCGGAGCCAGCAAAACGGGAGGTGAAATCAGGTTTAGTGGAACGGACGGAGTCACCGCTGCAATCCTTGATTGATGAGTTTGAGCTACGCTGTGGTCGCATGCCATTCAATGATATTAGCCCGAAAAACAGACCAACAAAACGCAACTGCTTAATTTTTGTGCAAAGCAACCGGGGAGATTGCACAGCCTCCGGACAAACCTTAGACAAGCCTGAGAAATTCAAGGGATGTGCAAATGAAAGTGCGGCTTGGCAACGGATATGATGTTCACAAGTTTGGGCCGGGCGATCACATTGTCCTTTGCGGCGTGAAAGTTCCGCACGATCAGACGCTTATGGGCCATTCGGATGCCGATGTCGGGATGCATGCAATCACCGACGCGCTGTATGGCGCGCTGGCGGCAGGCGATATCGGGCGCCACTTCCCCCCTTCGGATCCGCAGTGGAAGGGTGCTGCGAGCGAAATCTTTTTGAAACACGCGGTTCAGATGGCGCGGGATGCGGGATTCGTGATCAGCAACGTAGATTGCACGCTGGTCTGCGAATTTCCCAAGATTGGCCCTCATGCTGAAGCGATGCGCGCCACGCTGGCCGACATCATGGACCTGCCAGTCGAAGATATCTCGGTCAAGGCAACCACATCCGAAAAGCTGGGCTTTACAGGGCGCGGCGAAGGGATTGCCGCGCTGGCCACAGCCGCGCTGGTGGCGCCATGAATAAATTGATCGCAACCTTCTTTGGTGTTGGATACCTCAAGCCCGCACCTGGCACATGGGGGTCCTTGGCTGCCCTACCCGTCGCTTATGCGGTGTTGTCGATTGGCGGGTTCTGGCTTTTGGTGAACCTGACCTTCTTCGTCTTCATGTCCGGCTGGATCGCGGCGCGCGAACTGACCCGTGGACAGGATGATCATGATCCGTCTTACATTGTGGTGGACGAGGTTGTTGGCCAGTGGATCGCCCTTTTTCCAGTGGCATACGGCGCATCGCGCATGTCAGCGGATCTACTCGCGCTGTACCCCGGCTGGATCGCGGCATTTGTGCTGTTCCGGCTCTTTGACATCTGGAAGCCATGGCTGGTGGGCCGCGCGGACGCACGGGGGGATGCGTTGGGCGTGATGCTTGACGACGTGATCGCTGGCGTGTTCGCGGCCATCGGTGTGGCGGCTTTGGCGGCGCTGTTCCATCTGGTGCTGATGTGACGTTGCCTTTGGCGGACGAGCTGTTGCGGCTGGCCTTGGCGGCGGGCGCAACCGTGACCACCGCCGAAAGTTGTACCGGCGGCATGGTCGCAGCGGCGATCACTGATGTGGCCGGATCATCATCGGTGTTCGAGCGGGGATTCGTCACCTATTCGAACGCGGCCAAAGTGGACATGCTGAGCGTGTCGTCTGCCACATTAGACGCGCATGGCGCGGTGTCCGAACATGTCACGCGGGAAATGGCGCTCGGGGCGCTGGCGGCAGCGCAGGCCGATGTAGCGGTGTCGATCAGCGGGATCGCAGGACCCGGCGGGTCCGAGTTCAAGCCCGAAGGGCGCGTATGTTTCGGGCTGGCTACAGCGCAGGGCGTTCAAAGCAAAACCATAGAATTCGGCGCACTTGGACGGGCCAATGTCCGGGCCGCAGCACGGGATGAGGCGCTGACGCTTTTACTGGAAGCCCTGCGCAATTTGTGACGCTTTATTACGCACATTGGTGTCATTTTGCACAATAATTAGACAAAAACATGTCTGCTTGATTTTAAGGCAGCCCATTTGCTGATTTGCCTCTTTTTTCCGCGAACCTGATCCGCTTTGACCGCGCCAAACAAAGCCAAATCAAAGGATGGGACAGATGAACGGAGCCGATACGGCCTGGATAATCGTGGCAACAGCGCTTGTGTTGTTCATGACGCTACCGGGGCTTGCCCTGTTTTATGGCGGGCTTGTGCGCGCACGAAACGTGCTGAGTGTGTTCATGCATTGCTACGCAATTGCCTGTTTGATGAGCGTTCTTTGGCTCGCCTTCGGCTATACAATCGCTTTTGGCGATGGCGGCGCCTATTGGGGCGGCTTGGGCAAAATGTTCCTTTTGGGCGTCGGAACCGATGATCTGGCAGGCACACTACCCGAGGTTCTGTTCTTCGCTTTCCAGATGACATTTGCCATCATCACCCCTGCCCTGATCGTGGGTGCCTATGTCGAACGAGTCGGGTTTGGCTTTGTGCTGCTCTTCTCGGGCCTGTGGATGCTGCTGTGTTATGCGCCGGTGGTGCACTGGGTCTGGGGTGGCGGCTTTTTGGCGGACGGTGGTATCTTTGGCGACACCGGCGTGCGGGACTTTGCGGGTGGTATCGTGGTGCACGAAACGGCAGGCATCGCCGCGCTGATCATTGCTGTGTTCCTTGGCCCACGCAAAAAAGACACCACGCCGCCGCACAACCCCGGCTACGTGATGATCGGGGCGGCCATGCTTTGGGTTGGTTGGTTCGGCTTCAATGGCGGATCACAACTGGCAGCTGATGGCGGTGCCGCGATGGCGCTGACTGTCACACATATTTCGGCCGCAACCGCATCGCTGACATGGGCGCTGTGGGAAAAAGTGAAGTTCGGCAAAGCCTCGCTTGTCGGTATGGTCACAGGCACAATCGCGGGTCTTGCGTCGATCACACCGGCCTCGGGTTTTGTCGGCCCGGTTGAGGCGCTGATCATCGGGGCCATCGCAGGTGTGCTGTGTCAGGAAGCGGTGAACGTGATCCGCAACATGCTCAAGATCGACGACACGCTGGACGTCTTCGCGGTGCATGGCGTGGGCGGCATTTTCGGCACGATCATGATCGCGGTCTTCGGCGCTGGTACATTTGCGGCGCAGTTGGGTTCGCTGGCGATTGTCGGTGTGTTCACTCTGGTCGTGACCGTGGTTCTGGTCGTAGTGGTAAAGATGATCACACCGATCCGTGTCGATGCCGAAACCGAAGATTCGGGCCTCGACATCATCGTGCACGGCGAACGCGCCTACGACCACGCGTCATAATATGGCTCTTGAGTTAACGAATAACAGGGCGGGCCAAACGGTCCGCCCTTTTTTATTCAAAGGCCAAAACAGGCGAACAGATCAGCTGTACAATTCCGCAGCGCGGCGCTCAAAGGCACGAACGATGCGCTGCATCGCTTCAAAAAAGAACATGCCTGCCGCCCCTTGCAGAATGCGGCTCTTGAATTCGAAATCCACATAAAAGGTCACTTCGACACCACCGTCCACATCCTTGAACCCCCAGTTCGAATGCAGGTGTCGAAACGGGCCATCCAGGTATTCGGTGTCGATCTTCATTTGTTCAGGCCACAGCACCACCCGGCTGCCGAACCGTTCGCGAAACACTTTGAAGCTGATCACCAGATCGGCCAGCATTTCCTCGTGATCGCCTCGATCTTCGCGCGAGCGAATGCGCGCAGCCGCTGTCCATGGCAGGAATTTGGGGTAATTCGCCACGTCCGCGACCAGATCGTACATCTGTTGCGCCGTGTACGGCAGGGTGCGGGTTTCGGAGTGTGTGGGCATCTGCTCTTTTGTTTTGACCGTGACAGTGGCGGGGGATGTCGTATTGTGCGCGCGAAAAATCAAGGGAAACCTATGTCAGAGCGTCCTTATGTCATCGACGAAATGATCTCGGCCAAGGCAATTGCCGCCC
>JANSYF010000059.1 GCA_024742575.1 Paracoccaceae bacterium
CGAAGACGACCCTGCTCTCGGCTGACGTTCTGACCGCGCGCCTCCTACGCTATTCCTATATAAAAAAGGACACTCCCTCCGAACGTTAGCGGTCGGAGCCAAAAAAATGCTTGCAAAACTGGCTGCGATTAGACGACCCCTGCATCTGCCAAAGCGTATCCCCTTCGGAAACGGCAGCAAACAGATCGACAGCACCATCAGGATGCGCAACCGCTGGGTGCGCCAAGATATGAAATGGGACCCCTGCGACCTGCCGCATCACCCGCCCCAACGGCCATAGTGTTGCATCGGCAAGAATGGATCGCGGCGCGTCTTGCGCCACTGGCACTGCACCAGATGTCCATTCATGCAACACATCGGCTGCCGCGCGACCATCAATCTCGTGCAGACGACGCCCTTGCACACGGGTCACGACGCCATGTGCCCCGGTGGGCGCGTAACCACTCTGATATACAGATGCCACCGGGGTAGAAGGGAATAGCGCTGAAACAACCAACCCGTCTGAATGGACAGCATCCGGCCCGAACTGAACCCACTTTCCAGTCACATCGTTGTCTGCCGCGCTACCGCCGACGATCAACGTTTCCTGACCAACCACGGCGCGAAGACCATTGATCACGTCTTCTTCACGACCGGGCGCGACGGTCAGCCAAATCAGTTCCGGTATTTCGCCCGGTCGACCTGCACGGTTAAGCGCGTCTTCTGCGGCCTGCCGCGCCGCTGCTTCTGCATCATCGCCCAATTCAGCAGAGCTGGTTCCATAGCTACCAGCCCCATCCCAGATCGCAAAAGCCCCTAAACCAGAACCGCTGACATCGACACCAGACGGGCCCATGACCCCAAGGCAAGATGAGCCCCCATGCAAAGCAGCGGAGCCAATACAGTTTTTCGCACCGACTTGAAGCTCGGCTGCATCAAGCCCAACGCCAAAATGGATCGCGATAAAATCGGGCGCACCCCGCCCAGCGATGTCCATCTGAGACACGATATCAGCCAGCCCGTTGGGGCCATCTCCCGATGTTGATTGTGCAGATATTATTTTCACGTTCTCCACCCTCCGGCTGCAAGATTAGCCGAAACGACCTTTGGCACCACCATGCAATTGATTTAGTTTTGGTTCAAAAGAACCATTTTTGCTAAAAAGACCTACTCGTGTGAGCCGGTCAAGCAAAGCTCAATCGCCAAGCCAAAGGATTAGACCCCGGCCAGTGGGCCTCAGCCATCAGTTGCTTCGGCCTCTCGCGGCCCATAGCTCTGGAATGCGACCAGAACCTCTGCGATCTCGGCATCCGACAGGATGTGTGGTGCACCGCCGATACTGCTAAACAGATAGGTTCTGGCCAGTGTCTCAAGTTCTTCCAGCAGCCAGCACGCTTTGGCAATAGACTCGCCCAGAACAGTGGCCCCGTGATTGGCCATAAGACATGCGTGCCGGTCCGACATGATCTCGGCCATATTGGCGCAAAGGTCGGGGCTGCCAAATAAGGCGTAGTCTGCCAAGGGTACAGAGTTGCCGCCAAAAGCCGCGATCATGTAGTGGCAAGCCGGGATAGCACGACGCTGCACGGCAAGGATGCTGCAATAAGGAGGATGCGCGTGCAGAACGACTGGCATATCGGGCCTTGCTTGGTGCAGCCCCTGATGAAACGGCCATTCGGATGACGGCTTCAACCCCTCTCCATCCGGCAGTCCATCAAGCGGGAGGGTGACCATCAGATCAGGTGTGAGGTCTTCGTAAGGCACCCCCGACGGTGTGATCAGGATACCCGCTGCGGTGCGCGCCGAAATGTTGCCAGACGTGCCTTGATTAAGGTGCCGTGCATTCATCCAAAGACACGCATCAATAAGCGCTTGGCGGGTTTCTGCAGTGTCAGGCAATGGTGTAACGGACGTCATCAATTCATCTCCAAAAGTTCTTCTGCAACGCGCGTGCTGGTCGCTAAGTGGGTCACGAAGCCGCCTTTCATGGCCGCACAGGCCGAAAGGGCCCGCCCCGGACCTGCAGCAACAAGCAACGCCATGTCCTTGCCACGCATTTGATCCAGCGAAACGCCGATCATCCGATCCTCGACAGCCGACACCACAGGCTGTCCCTCACCATCGATCAGGCGACCACAGATAACGCCGACAGCGCCCCGAGCCCGGTGGGTTGAGATTTCGTCAGGCGAGAGGATACCGCTTCGCACTACGTGGGCATCGGCATCACAAGTGCCGCAGGCCAGAACCGTCTTGTTACAGGTGGCAAGCGCGTGAAGTTGGTCGCGGACCACGGGTTCATCGCACAGCGCATCGCGCAGAGCTTTGTTGGACAAAACCAAAGGGGCATGAAAGTTGATGCACTCGCCGCCAAGCCGCTGCGCCAACATAGAGGTACACGCCTCAGCAGCAAAACCAAACGCCGCCGGTCGTGACCCCAGAAGTTGGATCACCGTCAAATCCGAAATAGGAGCATTGGGTACTTGTTGCGCCATCTGGTAGACTGTCGCGCCCCAAGACACCCCCAACCGATCGCCCGGCTCCAACAGACGCGGCAACCAATCTGCCGCCGCCCGCGTCACCCGCGCGACACTAGCCGCAGCGCCATGGGGATCCACCGGATCGTCTGGCACCACCATTGCTTCTGTCAAACCATAGGCAGCACACAATTCTTCGGCGAGCCGGTGCCCTTTGAACACATCGCTGTCCATGTGCACCCGCACCCAGCCACGGTTGCGCGCCTCGTTTAGATAATTGACCACGGATGCGCGGCTGATCCGCATGCGTTCAGCGATATCGTTCTGGTTTAACCCGTCATGATAATAGAGCCATGCCGCCTCGATAAAGGGCGCGTCATCTCGCACCGGAAGACGTGACGCATCCACCGAAGCCATGCGCATTTTGCCAAGCTGAGTGGCCGGCATCCGCGTGCCCTACTTCGCCGCGCGGGCGAATTCGGGAAAAAGGCCCTCGAGCCCTTTTGCCGACGCGTCACAGACACCGCGTTCGGTAATCAGCCCTGTCACCAATCGGTTTGGCGTCACGTCAAAGGCCGGATTGCCGCCGGGTGTGCCTTCGGGGGTGACCTGAACCGTGCCGATCCCGCCACCGTCCAGAACACCCTGCACATGGGTCACTTCCCGCGCGTTGCGCTCTTCAATGGGAATCTCGGCGACACCATCGGTCACCGTCCAGTCTATCGTCGGTGACGGCAGCGCCACGTAGAACGGCACATTGTTGTCATGCGCCGCGAGCGCCTTCAGATAAGTTCCGATCTTGTTGCAGACATCCCCCTGCCGGGTAGTGCGGTCGGTGCCGGTGATCACCATGTCCACCATCCCGTGCTGCATCAGGTGCCCACCCGCATTGTCGGTGATGTAGGTGTGCGGCACGCCGTGTTTGCCCAACTCCCACGAGGTCAACGCGCCCTGATTGCGCGGACGGGTTTCATCGACCCAGACATGCAACGGGATGCCCGCATCATGCGCCTGATACATTGGGCTTGTCGCTGTGCCCCAATCCACCGTCGCAAGCCATCCGGCATTGCAATGTGTCAGGAGGCGCACCGGCTCTCCTGCCGGTTTCTTGGTCGCGATCTCACGGATGATGGCAAGGCCGTTTTCGCCGATGCGGCGGTTGATCTCCACGTCCTCATCCGCGATCTCATGCGCCAGCGCCAAGGCTGCCGCTGCACGGTCGCCTTCCGTCAAGGGGCGCAGCGCAGCGCGGCAGCGGTCTAATGCCCAACGCAGATTGATCGCAGTCGGGCGCGTCTTCTCAAGGAACGCCCACGCCGAATCCATGTTGGCATCTGATGGGTCTTCCGCCATCGCAAGCGCCATCCCATAGGCGGCCGTCGCCCCGATCAATGGCGCCCCCCGGACGCGCATTTCGTAAATCGCATCCGCGTAATCCTGCATCGTCGCGACCGGGATCACCCGGAAGTCATGTGGCAACCAGCGTTGGTCGATGATCTCGAGAACGTTCTTATCGTCGTTCCACCACAGCGAACGGTAATGTATTCCGTCGATCTTCATAGGACGTCCTTTCCGTTGAAGTCCCGCGCGATGGCGCAGACCGCGCTGGCATCAACCAGCCGTTCGGCCTCATGGATCAGTTCTGCCCCCATCAGCAGGTTACGGGCTTCCAAAGGTGCCCGCACCGTCGGATCGGCGATATCCTCGAAATCGGCATTGTGGGCAAGAGACAGACAGCGGCGGTGCATTTCTATCCCGCAGAACGCCCATGCGTCGCGCCAGATGCCCGCGAGAACCGCATCGCAGGCGGGGGCGCTGTCTTGGCCCTGATCCTCGAACAGGCTGTAGGGGTACAAGATGCCCGTCCTCTCGGTCGCCCAAAGGTGGCGGAACTCGACCTCGAACGTCGTGCAGACCTCTTCGATCACGCCCAGAATCCACTCTTGATAGTCGGTCAGATCCTCACCCCTGTGGGCGGGCTGACTGAAATAGGCCATCAGGAAATTCGCGCAGAGCATACCAATATCGAACCCCATCGGCCCGTATTGGGCGAATTCCGGGTCGATCACCCGGCTTTCGCGGCCCGTCGACATGATCGACCCGGAATGCAGATCGCCATGCACCATGGTTTCGGTGTTGGACACGAACCTTTGCAACGCCTGCTGCGCCTTGACCTTGAGCGCCACATCAGAGCGCAGGCGTTTGACCACGGGATCAAGACCCTCGGTGTGATGGTTCATCTCGGCGGTGAAATAGGGATCGGTGAAGACCAGTGCTTCGGTGATGGCCGGGATATCCACATTCCCCGAAAACAATCCAACATCGGCCTTTTTGTCACCGCTTTTCATCGACAATTCAGACCCGCGAAACGCGGTGCGGGCGCAAAACTTGCCAAGGAAGTCCGCCAGCCCGTCGACTCGTTCGCCTGCAATCAGTTTGCGGCGCAGGATGAGGTGGGGTGACAGGAACTCCATCACGATCAACGCCTGCGCCTCGTCGAAATGGTAAATCTCGGGCACCTTACCGGGATCGCGCGCCGCCTGACGGGTCAGCGCGTGGTATTCATAAAACGCACGATAAAGCGGTAGCGGCCAGCTGTCCCCAACCAGACGAACATAGGGCAGCGCCTGCTTTACAATCGCCTTGCCCTGTGTGCCGGTCACGATGAACACAAGGTTCAGGTTGCCATCACCAACCTCTTGGACCTGCCACGCCGCATTGTCTGCGCCCACCTGCGACACCAATGCGCCGACGCCCTTCAGGCGCTCCGGCAATGTCTCTACGCTTAGCGCTTCATACGTCGTGCCTGCGCTCATGTGTGACCTCCCCGCTTCCCTCAATGCGCTCTCTCTTTGTGCGTAGCCTTCAATTTATACTTATGTCAAACCATTTGACAAATGTATTTCCCAAAGCCTAACGTCAGCACACCAAGGGGAGGAACCGAGTGTCCGTGGATGCGCTCAAAGTGAACGGTTTGCAAAAATCGTTCGGAAAAAACTATGTATTGCGCGGGATTGATGTGGTCTTGGAACCGGGGTCCGTGACCGTTCTCATGGGCGCCAACGGTGCAGGCAAATCCACGTTGGTCAAGGTGATCTGCGGACATCACCGCGCCGATGGTGGCAGCATGTCCCTTGCCGGACAGCCCTTTGATCCTGCCGACGCCGCAGACGCGATCCGACAGGGTGTCGTCACGGTTCACCAATCCATTGACGATGGTGTGATTCCCGATCTGGACGTGGCCAACAACCTGATGCTGGACCGTCTGGTAGAGCGCGGCCACGGGCTGTTCGTGCGCGAACGTCACCTACGCGCCGAGGCCGCTAAGGTCGCCGCCGAGATGGGAATCGACGTGAACCTGCGTGCGCGGGTGTCTGACTTGTCGGTGGCGGATCGCCAAATGATCGCAATCGCCCGCGCCATGGCCCGCGCGCCCAAGGTGCTGATCCTTGATGAGCCGACATCGTCCCTATCTGCCACCGAAGCTGACCGCCTGTTCGCGCTGATTGAGCGACTGCGTGAACAAGGAGTAGCGATCCTGTATATCTCGCACCGCATGTCCGACATCCGCCGAATTGCGGACCGGATCATCGTGATGCGTGATGGCGCAATCTCGGGCACGTTCGACACCGCGCCCTTGGATTATGAAGCCGCCGTCACCGCCATGCTGGGCCATCGAATGACTGAGGTGGATGTCGCGGTGCAAAGCGGCACGACGCCGGTTCTGGAACTCGCGAATCTAAGGCTCTCGCAAGCAGCCACTCCGATCAATCTTGAGGCCCGCGACGGAGAAGTGGTGGCGCTAGTCGGTCTACTGGGCAGCGGGAAAAGCCGATTGGCGGAAATCCTTTACGGTATGGCCCGCCCTACCAGCGGAACCGTCCGCATCAATGGCGCAGATTATGCACCCCGTTCTGTCGAAGACGCCGTCGCAAAGGGCGTGTTCATGTCACCCAAGGATCGCAGCACCAACGCGGTGATCCCGGCCTTCGACATTGCAGACAACATGACCCTGCCCTTTCTAAAAGGTTTGAGCGTCGGATCGTTCCTCAAGGCGAGCCGCCAAAAAACCCGTGCGCAAGAGATGGTTGGACAGCTTGGGATCGTCTGCCAATCCGTTGGCGACGGCATCGGCACGTTATCGGGCGGCAACCAACAAAAGGTGATGATCGCCCGTTGGCTGCTGGAACCGGCAAAAGTGCTGCTGCTGGATGAGCCATTCCAAGGCGTCGACATCGGCGCACGTCGCGATATCGGGCGGCACATCCGCGCCACGGCCAATGGCCGGGCAACGCTCGTGTTCCTTGCCGAAATCGACGAAGCGCTCGAAATCGCCGACCGGATCGTCGTGATGAACGAAGGGGCCATCGTTGGCGAACACAAGAACCAGAATGTCGACCTCGCCGCGCTGGTCGCGGACATCTCGGGGGCCCAATTGACCGCGACAGGCACACATCCATGAACGACCGACTACTCGACTTTGCCATCCGCTACGGTTTCCTGATCCTGCTCTTCGGGATGGTTGTCTACTTCAGCATTGCCGCGCCCGGATTCTACGGACCACTATCGGCGGCTTTTGTTCTGCAATCCGTTGCGATCACTGGTATTCTGGCCTTGGGCGTGACCTGCACACTGGTCGTGGGCGGGTTTGATCTGTCCATTGGCGCGGTAGCGACATCGGCGCTGATGCTGTCGGCCTATTCGATGGTGATCCTTGAACACCCGACAATCGTGGCCGTGTTCCTGTGTCTGGGCATGGGTGCGTTGGTGGGGCTGATCAACGGGCTGTTGATCGTCAAATTCCGCGTGCCCGACCTGCTTGCCACTTTGGGCATGATGTTCCTTTTGATCGGCTTACAGCGCATCCCGACGCAGGGCAATTCCATCGCCACGGGCATGACGCTCACCGATGGCACCGTGGCCGAAGGTACATTCTCTGCCGCGTTCTTGTGGCTGGGCCGTCATCGGTTCGACGTGGTGATAGACCGCCTGTTGCCCATGCCAGTTGTGATCTTTATCGGCATTGCCGTTCTGATCTGGCTGTTCCTTGGCTTCACCCGCCACGGACGTCTGATGTATGCCATCGGGTCGAACGAACGCGCAGCCGCGCTCGTTGGCACGCCAGTCAACAGATACAAGATCGCGGCCTACATGATCTCGGGCGTGACAGCGTCCATCGGAGGCATTTTGCTTGCCGCCCGTCTGGGGCGCGGCGACATCGCCAGCGGCAACAACCTTTTGCTGGACTCGGTCGCCGCGGCGCTGATCGGCTTTGCCGTGCTGGGCGCCGCTCGTCCCAATGCCTTTGGCACCGCCATAGGTGCGCTGTTCGTCGGCATCCTGCTGCAAGGGATGACCATGATGAATGCGCCTTACTACACACAAGATTTCGTCAAGGGCGCGGTTCTGGTCGCGGCCCTTGTGTTCACGTTCTACCTGTCGTCGCGTCGCAGCGGCACAGGACACTGACAATCAGCGATAGGGAGGATATCATCATGCTGAGACGTCACTTCATGGCCCTTGCGAGCGCGGCCAGCCTCGCCCTTGGTGCGGGTGCCGCAACGGCGCAAAGCGCCCCCGCCCCACTGGACAACCCCGGCGACGTGACCATCGCGCTGGTGCGCTACCTGTCGACGGGTGACTTCTTTCAGGCGTATCTGTCGGGTGTCGAAACGCAAGCCACAGCGCTGGGGGTCAACCTGCGGGTTCTTGACAGCCGTCAGGACGCAGCCCTTCAGGCCGACATGGTCGATCAGGCCATCGCCCTTGGCGTGGATGGGATTATCATTCAGCACGGTTTGACGGAATCCATGCGCGAAGCGGCACAGCGTGCTGTGGATGCCGGGATCAAAGTTGTCGCGTTCGACGTGAATGTCGAAAACGACGCCATCCCGCAGATCGAACAGTCGGATTACCTGCTGGGCAAGCTGGCGCTTGAACAAGCCATCGCGGATAACGGAGACAGCTTTGCCGCCGGGTACGTCTACGTTCCGGGTATCGCCCCACTGGATCGCCGCCATGTCGCGTGGGAAGAGGTGAAAGCCGCCAATTCCGGCATCACCGAAGCGGCCCGCATCGGCACGCTTGATAACCCGATCGCAAACGCCAACGCCAACCAAGCGCGGGCAGCTTTGCAAGCGAACCCCAACATCTCGGTCTTCTTCGCGCCCTATAATGAGTTCGCCAAAGGCGTGAAGATCGCCGCAGACGAGCTGGGCATCGGGGGCGATCTGAGCATCTATTCTGCCGATATCTCGACTGCTGATATCGCGCTGATGCGCGAAGCAGGCAGCGGTTGGAAAGCGACCGTAGCCACCAACCCGGCTGTGGTGGGCGAAGTATCAGTGCGTGCATTGGCGCTCATGCTGACGGGCGAAAACCCGGGCGCATCGGTCATTGTACCGCCAACCCTCATCACGCAGTCGTTCCTGAACGACGAAGACATCCGCAACATGGAGGACCTTGGCGCGAAGATGCCGCAGTTCCAACATGCCGATGTGGCGATGGCCGACTGGATGCCCCTACCGCCGCGCTAAGACGATCAGACCCGGCCCCGCAAACGCGGGGTCGGGCTTTGCTATTCAAGATCTGAGGCTCTGTCATGTTGATTGGACTGGACCCACGCCTGACGCCAGACTTGCTTTATGCGCTGGCCAAGATGGGGCATGGCGATGAGATTGTGCTGACCGACCGGAATTACCCGTCGGCCACGTCAGCGGCGGGGTGCCAAGTCCAAGACGTGATCCACTACCCCGGTCACGACGCAGCAACTGTGGCTGACCTCGTCACCCAAGTGATGCCGCTCGACAGTTTTCATACCTATTCGGCGCTTCGGATGGAGATCGACAACGAACCCGACACGATATCAGAGGTGCATCAGGCTGTGTGGGATGTTCTGCAACCGCGCCTGCCCGAAGGCGGCATCCTTTCTGGCATCGAACGTCAGGCCTTTTACAAACACGCGGCCACTTGCTTTGCCGTGGTGCAATGCACAGAGGACCGCCCGTTTGGCTGCTTCATCCTGCGTAAGGGCGTGGTGTTCTGACTCTGAACACGCTGCACCATGCAACGGGGCTTAACCGAGCAGTGAAGCGATGCCCGCAATCACAAACGGGATCGGCAAACTGACGATGATCCGGACCATCGTCGCTTGCCGCCCCATGAAAGACAGCTCATAGGCAAAAATCTTGGTCGTCGAAAACAGCGACCAAGACGTGACATAAGCAATCGCCGCAACCGGAGACGCTCCAGCCTTGAGCGCCGCAGCACCAATCGCAAAACTGACGAACGCGCCCCCCGGTGTCAGTGGGCCAAGTGCAATGGCCAAGAGAACACCTGTGATCCCCGCCTCTGATCCCAAAAGCTGCCGCACCTGATCTTCGGGCAACAATTCGGCAAAGAATCCAGCGCCCAGAAGGGCAACAATCACACGCGGCGCGGTAAAAAGAAACGTGTCCAAAGACGCGCGATAGGATGCTTTGCGCCACTCTTCGTTGGGCAATTGCAGCCACAGCCAGAGTGCCCCTGCCCCGATCAAAACTGTGCCGATCAGGATATTCACGCTGGCCGCCGTTGCATAACCGCACGCGCTGCAAGCCCTAGTAGAACTGGCACCGGCAAGCTTAGAAGGTAGCGCGTCCAGACAAGATCGGACGGGAGGAACGAAAACTCCCAGATCAGCGTACGGTTCAGCCCCAAAAGGCTCCACCCCGATATAAAGGCCACCACTGCCCCCATATCTGCACCTGCCACGCCAAGGCCTGCGGCAAGGGGGAATGTCATCATGGGCCCACCCGGCAGGGCCGCACCACAGGCTGCGGCAACGACCAATCCGCGTACACCGCTTTCGCGACCGATTAATCGCCCGACGCGGTCACGTGGCAACAAGATCGGCAGCGTCGCTGCGATAAAAATCCCCGCGCCAATCTTGGGCGCAAGAATTGTAAGAAAACCGAATGTCTCAAGCAGTATGTCTCCGACCCTTCCCCATCCGGAAACCACCGCCACAGCGATCCCACCGACGAGGGTCAGCACGAGAAGTACGAGGAAACTGCCATCGAAAACCCGGCGGGATTTCTGCTCGGGTGGTGGATCGGCCGCGATGTTCTTCAATGAAAGCATTTATGCCGTTTGTCCGAATGTCAGGCAGGACTCTGCCACATGTATCGCGGGGCCAGAGCCAGACTGCAATGTCCCCCAACCGGTGAACCGCCGCAAATCGACCTGTCCGACCCTAGCGCAGTAGCGCCCGGCTGCACTAGCGGGCGCGTGTCACAACGATATGTCATCCAAAGCACAAGGCTGGTTGGTATTGCGGTAAATCCCGTTCAAGGTCTCTTGTGACACCGAGCAACAGGGAGACCCACAATGAGCACATTTGACGAAGACCTTTTTCTGAAAGGGCTGGAACAACGCAAGGCGACGCTGGGTAAAGAATATGTCGAAAAGAATCTAGGCAGCGCGGATGATTTCACCCGCCCGTTTCAGGAAGCCATGACTGCGTGGTGCTGGGGGTTTGGTTGGGGTGACGATGTGATCGACCCCAAGACGCGGTCGATGATGAACCTCGCGATGATCGGGGCTTTGGGCAAGATGCATGAATGGGAAACGCATTGCCGTGGTGCGATTACCAACGGTGTGAGCCAAGAGGAAATTCGCGCGATCATCCACGTGGTCGGAATCTATTGCGGCGTTCCGCAGGCGCAGGAGTGTTTTCGCGTAGCGCGTAAGGTTCTAGAGGATCATTGACCCACATTATAAAGGGTCGGCCGTTTCAGGCCGACCCTAGCTTTGATGCTGCTCGATTTTTTAGTCTGCGCCGCGCACTGGGATGCTCGCGTTGGGATCGGGGTGCAAGAACCGCTGGATCAGCCAAGCCCCTACCGTTGCCGCAATTCCGATCAGGTCAGTGACAATTCCGCCTTCGATCATCAAAAGCGCTGCCACGATCAAACCCACCCGAATGAACCAAGCCGAGCGTTGCCCAAGGAACCAGCCTTGAACGCCGCCGGACAACAGGAACACGCCAAAGGTTGCTGTTATCCCGGCGCGGATCACCTCAAACCATGTACCATCCATCAACAGCGCACTGTTGTAGAAGAACATGAAAGGAACGATGAACGCCGCGATACCGATCTTGAACGACGCCACCGATGTCTCCATCGGGTTGGCACCTGAAATGCCCGCCGCCGCATAGCTGGCCAGCGCGACTGGTGGTGTGATCGCTGACAAGACCGCAAAGTAGAATACAAAGAAATGCGCGGTCAGTTGCGGGATGCCAAGTTGCACAAGGCCCGGCGCGACCACCGATGCCGCAACCGCATAGGCGGCGGTGGTTGGCATGCCCATCCCAAGCAGGATCGCGATACACATCGCAAAGAACAGGGCCAGAAGCTGACTCACACCTGCAAGATCAAGCAGCACCGCCGAGAACCGTGCGCCAACACCAGTCAGCGAGATTACACCAACGATGATACCCGCACAGGCACAGACCGCAATGATCTGGATGGACATGATCCCGGCAAGTTCAAACGCCTTTAGGATCGACCGAAGGCCCATACGATGTGGGGTGAACCAAGAAACCACAGCCGCCGCGACAGTGGCCAATGTGCCCGCCCGAATTACCGAATACCCCATGAACAAGGCAGCGATCAGGATGATGATGGGAATGAACAGGTAGACTTGACGAACAAGCTTGTTGAACTTGGGAAGTTCTTCTTCCCGCATCCCGCGCATGTTCAGTTTTGCCGCCTCGAAGTCGACCATGAAGTAGATCGAGACGAAGTACAGGATCGCCGGGATCACAGCAGCAATCGCAATTTCCTGATAGGGGATGCCCGTGACTTCAGCCATGATGAAGGCACCCGCGCCCATGATTGGAGGCATGATCTGGCCACCCGTGGAGGCCGCGGCCTCAATCGCGCCAGCGGTTTTCTTGTGGTAGCCAACCTTCTTCATCAGCGGGATGGTCAGCGACCCGGTGGCCACCACGTTGCCTGCAGATGTGCCGTTGATCATGCCCATGAGACCCGAGGCGAAGATCGCGACCTTGGCAGGGCCACCGCGTGCACGCCCGGCGGTTGCGAAGGCAAAGTTCACAAAGTAGTCGCCCACCTTCGAGGCCTGAAGGAAGGCCGCAAAGATGATGAACAGAATGATGTAGGTTGAGGACACCGCTGTTGTTGGCCCCAGTATACCGGCATCCGAATAGACATGGCCAAAGAAGCGCTGCCAGCTATAGGCGCTCTGCACGGCAAGAATGCCGGGCAGCAGATGCGCAGTAAATGTGTAAACAAGGAATACACCCGTAATGACAACAAGAGCGAGGCCAGCCACACGGCGGGTTAATTCCATGATCATTGCAGCGCCCGCTGTCGCCGCGAAGGCAACTCCAATCGGAACGAACGGAGTACCGACCGAGTTACGGGCCGCTGTGCCGTAGATTGACACAAGGTAAATAGCCACGACGGCACCACAGAGCGCCAGAACCACATCGGAGGCCGCAAAAAGCTCTCGCCCGCGCCGTTCGAACCACCCCAGCACGATCGCGCCAAATGTGGCGATCAGCAGCGGGATGCCGAACCATCGGACCTCGGTTTCGTAGATTTCCGTGCCGGGAAAAGCAGCCCAGGTGGTCAACCCACCCATCTGCGGCAGATCGCCAGAACCGATCGTATTCGCAAATCCAATCGCGGTCGCGCCGGCGATCAGAACAGGGACCGCAAAGGCAAACGCAATCCACGACAGGATCGGCGTTTTGTTGTAGATTTTGTCGGGATGAAAACCGTGCGCCGCGAACAATAAAAACCCTAGTCCCAGTGCGCCAGCGATGTGGACAATGCGGAAGTTCCAAGTTTCCATCGGAAACTGTGGCAGCAGCGGAATTTCGATGCCGGTCCAGTCGGAAATCGACACACCATTCAGCGCGATCATGTGGAACATGGCATAAAGCGTCGAAAGTGCCGCGATGATCAGATAGCCTTTGCCGGCGAACAGACGGCGATTGCCCTCGACCGGCTCTTCGTCGACGCCCTCTGCCAAGACTGTCGTCTGATCCTCCGAAACCACGGGGCCTGTTGTCTCGTGGTTTATTGTCTGCTCTGCCATGGTTCCCCCCGTCGGCCCGCAATGCCTTCATACGCGCAACGTAGTGAGGGTTTCGGCCTAGCGAAACCGTCATCAGCAGCCGCAGGGCATTGACCGTGTTGTATAACTAAGACGCACCGGCCAGCCATGTGCCGGCCGATGCAGAACTCGTGTGGATCAGTTTCCGTGGATCATGTCGGCCGCAATGTCAGCGCCTGCATTCTCTTGGAACCAGCGCGCCGCACCGGGGTGCCATGCCATAACGGTGTTACGATCCCAGAACTCAGGCAGAGTGGACCGTGCCGCACGGTGTGTGTTCACCATACGCTCGTTGTCGGACATCACTGCATCGACCACACCGTAGATGAACGTCTCTGGCAGATCGCAGTTCGCGATTGCGAAGTTCCACATCGACACAGACCGTGCCGGAGCTTCCAACGTGGTATAGCTGTCAGCTGCAATTTCAAACGGTGCAACCGGGAAGGCCGCCGTGATCTGCGCCTGCTCTTCTTCGGTGAACTCGATGATGTTCACGTCAACCTGCGCCTCTAGCTGAGACACGGCAGGCACCGGAACACCCGCCGCGAAGGCGATGACGTCCAGCAGGCCATCCTGAAGCTGACCGCCAAGGTCGGACCAGCCACCGTTGCGGCGCTCAAAGTTGACGCCCAGTTCTTCCATCATACGTGGGAAGTAGGTGTCAGATGTCGATCCCGCTGGGCCAAAGCCAATGCGTGCGCCGTCCGGGATATCTGCAACAGATGTGATGCCCGAAGACGACAGCGCCGTGATCGAGAACGGTGTCTGGTACATTGGGAACATCGCGCACGCGTTGTTCATCTGCAGACCCGGTGCGATCGGGTTGCTACCGGCGATGGACTCTGCCGCAGGACCCATTGTTGTCATGCCGAAGGGCAGGTCGCCCGTGTGCACAAGCGCCATGTTCTGCATGGGGCCACCGGTGACTTCCGCGCCGCCGGATACGCCAAGTGCGTCCGCCACGATGCCAGCCCAACCCGAGCCGTAACCGAAATAGGTGCCGCCCTGCGAGCCCGTACCAACGGTAAAGCTTTCTGGCCAACCGGTGCGGTCAACGTGGCTTTCGGCAAATGCCTGACCCGTGATGGCACAGGTGACGGCAAAGGTGATTGCTGTGATCTTCTGCATTGGTTCCTCCCGAACGCATACAATGATTATTTTGCCCGACCGTTGTCTCCTCGTCGGGTCGCTGCCCAACAACCATATGAATGCAAGCAACACATACAACCGTTATCGCCAACATTTTCACCTAAGGGCAGTTTTCTGAATTGATGGGTCGCTTGGGGGACATCTGGTCGACTTTTGGGGTCGCTGTCGACACATTAGCCGCATTTCGGCCTAGGCGAGAAAGATGTTCAGCCGTCAGAATTGATGAACGACTCGCGATCCAAACCGTAGCGCTGCATCTTTTCGTAAAGCGCCTTGCGGGAAATTCCCAACGCCTCGTATGTGTCCTTGAGCCGTCCTGCATTCGCCGCAAGGCTTGCCGCTATCAGCGCGCGTTCATGTTCGGCAACGCGTTCGACCAAAGTGCCCGCTGACAATCCGGGTTGATCTGCTTGTTCCGTCAGACCCAAAACGTACCGCTCTGCTGCGTTTCGTAGCTCACGTGCATTCCCCGGCCATTCGCGCGCGGAAATCGCATCCAGGACCGCACCCGGGACATCTGGCACAGCTTGATCATACCGATCAGCCATTTGCGCCACGAACGTCAGAAACAGCATCGGGATATCCTGTCGGCGCGCGGCAAGCGGTGGCATCCGGATCGTGACAACGTTGAGGCGATACAGAAGATCCCCGCGGAATGTGCCTTGAGCCGCAGCCGCTTCTAGGTCGGATTTCGACGCGGCAATGAACCTGACATCCAGATCGATCCGATCATGTGACCCCAAACGGTTGATCGACCGTGTGTCCACCGCGTGCAGCAGCTTGGCCTGTAGGGCAAGCGGAAGGCTGTCGATCTCGTCAAGGAACAGCGTTCCGCGGCGCGCGTGTTCAAATTTACCCGCACGCGCCCGGGTTGCCCCGGCAAAAGCGCCCGCTTCATGTCCAAAGAGTTCGCTTTCTATGGTGTCAGCAGGAAGGGCCGCGCAGTTGATAGCGACAAAGGGTCGATCCGCCCGTTTGCTGGCCGCATGCAAAGCCTGCGCAGCAAGTCCTTTTCCGGTTCCCGTATCGCCCACGATCAGCACATCCGCATCACTGGCAGCCACAGCCTGTATCCGTTTGCGGACCGCTTCCATCTGTGGGCTGAAACCGCGCAAACCATCTTTCAAACCAATGAATGGCGCGACTTCTGACCTCAGTTGCCGGTTTTCGATCGTCAGCCGACGCTTTTCCAAAGCCCGCCGCACGGCATCCACAAGCCGTTCCGGTGCAAAGGGCTTTTCGATGAAATCATACGCGCCGTCCCGCATCATACATACGGCAAGATCAAGATCTCCATGGCCTGTGACAAGGATAACTGGGAATTCCGGGTCTTTCTGCAACGCGGCGCGCAACAATTCAGTTCCGTCCATCCCGGGCATACGAATATCAGTGACCAAGATGCCGGGGTATTCCGGGCCAAGCACATCAAGCGCAGAGGCCGCGCGATCAAAACACGTGCAGTCAAGGTCGGCAAGTTCAAGGGTCTGTTGCGCTGCGATGCGCAGCGGTTCCTCATCATCAACAAACAGAACAGATCCAGCTTGGGTCATTCTGCGGCAGCCATTGTCTGACTTTCGGCAAGTTTCAACGTCACGCTAAACACCGCTCCGCCATCTGGGTGGTTGCGCCCTTCAAGGGTCCCGCCAAAGTCGCGAACAATATTATAGGAAATCGACAGACCCAGCCCCATGCCCTTGCCCGGCTCCTTGGTCGTAAAGAACGGATCAAACAGTTGCGCGATTTCGGCATCTGTCATTCCAGTGCCCCGATCCCGCACGTTTACGGAAACGCGCTCATCATCGTGCTGAACCGTCAGATCGACAACCGGTTCAGGAATGTCGCGCATGGCATCCACCGCATTGCTTAGCAAGTTCACAAAAACCTGTTGCAACCGCACTTGCCCACCCAGAACCCAGATGTCTGCATCACCAATATCATGACTTACAGAACATCCCGACGCGCGCATCTTGGGTTCAAGAATGACCATTGCGCTGTCCAGCGCCCGGTTGAGCAAGACCGGTTCGGTTTTTTCGCCTGGACGGCGTGCAAAGTTGCGCAGATGGGTCGAAATAGCCGCCAGACGATCAACCATATCGTCGATCATCCCGACATTCTGACGAACCTTTTCAGGTTCACCGCGCTCAAGATAGGCCCCAGCATTGCGGGCAAATGATTTGACTGCCGCCAAGGGTTGGTTGAATTCATGGCTAAGTGCCGCTGCCATCTGCCCCAGCGCTGCAAGTTTTCCTGCTTGGATCAGTTCCGTCTGTGTCTGCCGCAGCAACGTTTCAGCCGCACGCCGTTCCTCGACCTCTTGCATGATCAGGCTGTTCGCCTCTTTCAGTTCTGCCGTCCTTTGGGTGACGCGGTGTTCCAGTTCTTCCTGCATCGATAGCGCCGCCCTCATCCGCTCTTGCAACTGGACGCGGCGCTGGATGACAACTGTGGCGATCAAACCCACAACCAGCAGCAATAGCGCGGTAAGCGCCACCGTGCCCACCGCACGCGTCCACGCCTGTTCACCGGGTGTGAGCAAGAGAACCTCCCATCCGGCCTTTGGGATCAACTGGCTTTGTACGAGAAAGTGTTCAGTAGCGCCCGCGTCGTTCGTGATGGCGACGTTTCGGAACCTTTCGTCAAACGGCTTTTGTGTGGCTTCCAGCGGGACCAATTCATCCATCGGGTATTTCTTGGTGTCTTCAATGGCGGTCCGCGCCTCGGGGCTGAGTGGCCCAAACGACCGGAAATGCCAGTCCGGGCGGCTGGCCATGAAGATCACCCCGGCATCGTCGAGAACAACGATCTCGTTTGTCCCATCCCGCCATGCGTCTTCAAACGCATCTACGGTGAACTTGACCGCCAGAACACCGACGATCTCTGACCCCTCGCGTACTGGCTCTGCAAAGAAATAGCCCCGTTCCCCCGATGTGGTGCCCAGCGCAAAGAAGCGCCCTTGGTCTCCTGCAAGGGCAAGGGTGAAATAGGGGCGAAACGCAAAATTCTGTCCGACAAAAGACAGCTCTTTCCAGTGATTGCTGGCCGCGATTGTCAGACCAGATTTATCGATGAGAAAGATATCATACCAACGGCCCTATGAATTGACCGCTTTGGCATATTCTCGGTCACTGATAGAACGGACGCGTTCCTGATCGTTTGCGAAGAAGTTCCACGCGTCACAGCATCGCGCAACGATGTCGTCGTAGGTATCGAACACGGA
>JANSYF010000001.1 GCA_024742575.1 Paracoccaceae bacterium
CCACCGCCTCGCGCACCCGGCGGACCACCTCGACGGGCAGACGCATCCGGTGCTCGTACGATCCACCCCAGCGATCCGTCCGTTTGTTGGTGTGGGTCACAAGGAACTGGTTGAGGAAATACCCCTCAGACCCCATCACCTCGACCCCGTCATACCCGGCCTCCTGCGCCCGTTTCGCAGCGGTCACGATGTCGCTGATCTGCTTCTCGATACCCTCTTCATCCAACTCGATCGGCGGGAAAGGAGAGATCGGGGACTTGACGGGGGACGGTGCCACACATTCCTTGCCATAGGCATAGCGCCCCGCATGCAGGATCTGCATCGCGATCTTGCCGTCGGCGTCATGCACCCGATCCGTCACCATCCGGTGATTGGCAATGTCCTGATCGGTGAACAGCCCCGACGCGCCGGGAAACACGCCGCCCTCACGGTTCGGTGCCATGCCGCCCGTCACCATGAGACCCACACCGCCCCGCGCGCGGGTCGCATAGAACTCGGCCACCCGGTTCCAGTCGCCAGTCTCTTCAAGGTTCGTGTGCATCGACCCCATCAGCACGCGGTTCTTCAGCGTGGTGAATCCAAGGTCGAGCGGGGCCAGCATATGCGGGTATGTGGTCATGGCAGAACTCCTCCGTTGGCATCACCTGACACGGGCGAAGTTGACGTGTCACGCCCCAACGTCACGTCACGGCCTGTCGTATTCCGCCGCGTGACGCCCGGCCCAAAGCCCTGTCGCGAAACACGCGGTCAGCAGATAGCCCCCCGTGGGCGCATCCCAATCCAGCATCTCACCCGCGCAGAACGTACCGGGCCGGCCCTTAAGCATGAGCGTGTCGTCAAGCGCATCAAAGGACACCCCCCCTGCGGTCGAGATGGCTTCGTCCATCGGGCGCAACCCGGCATGGCGGATGGGAAGCGACTTGATCACCTGCGCGAGTGCGATTGGATCATCCGGCAATGGATGCACAAACTCCCGCAAAATGGCCTGAGCAGCGGGAGATAGCTTCAACACTCGCCGCAAATGGTTCGACAGGCTGGCCTTGCCCTTGGGCTTCGCAAGACGGTCGGACACCACCTCAAGGCTTAGGTCGGGTAGCAGGTCCAACGTCAAAGCAGCCCCTTCACGCAAAGACGGGGCCAGCGGATAAACCCCGCCACCCTCAAGTCCACGCTGGGAGATCACCACCTCGCCGCGCGAGACCTGAACGCCCGCGTGCAGGGCGATGCCTTTTAGCGGAGCGCCAAAATGGCGGACTATGTGATCGGACCACTCCATCACCAGCCCCACATTGGACGACTGAAACGGCGTGACTTCGATCCCATTCGCTGCGAAACGTTCTGCCCATTGCCCGTCGGACCCCAGCCGCGCCCAGCTTGCGCCGCCCAGCGCAAACACCGTGACGCGCGGGGTCAAAACACGCGCGCCTTCTGGTGTTTCGAAATGATGGATGTTGCGTTCCCAATCGACCCAACGCCAACGGGTGTGCCGTTCAAGACCCAACGCGTCCAGCCGTGCCAGCCATGCGCGCAGCATGGGCGACGCTTTCATCGCATGGGGAAACAGCCGCCCGGTCGATCCGGTGAAGGTGGTTTGTCCAAGACCTTCGGTCCACACCTTGACCTCATCCGGCCCAAACGCCTTGAGACAGGCGCGCATGGTGGGATGCAGCCCTTCGCCGTACGACGCCAGAAACGGCCCGAACGCCTGCATCTTGGTCAGGTTCAACCCCGACTTCCCCGCCATCAGGAACTTGCGGCCAATGGACGGTTTCGCCTCGACCAGAGTGACCACTCGCCCTGCCTTTAACAGCGCCTCGGCCGCCATCAGGCCAGCAGGCCCGCCTCCGATGACCAGCGCATCCGTCACTCTTTCAGGGGTGCGTTGCGCAGTTCAACAACACGGTGGGGATAGGGGATTTCGATATTGTGCTCTTTCAGCGCGTTCCAAATCAGGAACAACACATCCGAGGCGTATTTGTTCTTGCCATCGTCAATGCCATTCACCCAGAACTCTACGCCAAAGTCGATGCCGCTGTCACCGAACCCGCGCAGTTCCACATCGGGCGGTTCGGGGGATTGCAGCACGCCGGGATGCTTTGAGACCGCGTCTACGATGATGTCAGGCACCAGATTGATGTCGGTGTCATAACTGACCGAGAACGCCACATCGAGCCGGTTGGCGCTGCCCTGATCGGAATAATTGATCACGCGGGTGGTGATGAAATCCTCGTTCGGCACCACGATCCATCGCCCGTCAAAGGTTTCAAGGATCATCGCGCGGGCGGTGGTTTTGACGATGGTGCCCGCCTCGCCATTGTCGAGTTCGACATAGTCGCCGACCGTCGCCTGCCCTTCCAAGAGCAGGATCACACCCGAGATGTAATTCGACGCGATCTTTTGAAGGCCAAAGCCCAGACCCACACCAATGGCGCCACCCAAAACAGCAAGCGAGGTGAGCGGCACACCCATAATGTTCATCAACAGAACGAAGGCGACGCCAAAGATCAAAAGCTCTGCTGCTTTGGCCGCCAGCTGCCTTGTGGCAGGGCGCATCTCTTCCTGTTTGTTGATATAGGCGGCCGATTGATCGTTTGACCAGCGCCCCAACCAGAACAACAGCGACCCGGCGATCACACCGCGCAGCAGCGCCATGACGGAGAACGAGATGTTTCCCAGCGAAAGGATTGTGTTGGTCAGACGTTCGGTCAGTAGATCGAGCAGCCCCACAGCATAGAGAGCCACAACAGGCAACAGAACGTAGCGGCCCAGCAATTTCAGGAACGGATCAGTGATGATGTCCCGCACAAGCACGCGCGCTGCCAGAAAAAGGAACACACCCTTGCCGAACGCGATGACCGTGCCGGTTCCAAACACTCCGCGCGTGACCTGTTCGCCAATCGCCGCGAACACGTACGCCAGCACTGGCAGCAGCAGCGGCACCGTCAACAACAACATGCGGCGCATTCTGGACAGGATCGAAGTGCTGTCCTCGGGGGGGATGAACACGCGTGTCAGCGTCGGGCGCAAGCGCCGCGTCAGGATCACGGCGACGAAATAAGCCAGAATAAGCAGCGCGAATTGCGACCACGCCGCCGGGGACAACAGCCACCCCAACGCGATCTCGTAACCCTGGATCGCGAAAGCCACAGCTTTCTGGACGATGGGCGGTTGCGCCGACAGATCCCAATCCATGACGATTCCCTTGATTTTTCGCCGTTGTGTTTCAGCTAGATGCCTTGACCCACGCGCCAGCACAAGCCTCGCGGACCGGAGACCTGCCGCTGTGACCGACACTGATCCGATTTGCCCTTTGTGTTTGCGCCCCATTCCTAAGGGCGTGAAGCAAAGTCAACACCACCTGATCCCCAAGCTGAAAGGTGGCAAAGGTGGGCCAACCATCCTTGTGCATCACATCTGCCATCAGGAGATTCACGCCACGCTGACCGAAGCGGAACTGGCGCGGGCGTTTAACACGCCCGACACGTTGCGGGCGCATCCACAGCTTGCCGGGTTCTTTGAGTGGGTTTCCAAGCGGCCACCCGAGTTTCATGCACGTGGGCGCAGCAGCCTGCGCAAGCAAAGGTCGCGTAAACGCAAGAGATAGGGCCGGATCGGACCCATTAAAGGTTTGTTAACCAGCGCTCCAATGCGTGCATATACGCGCAAAATATGCGCATTTTGTGATTATTGTGCAAATTTACATATTACCTATCTTGAGGCTGAAAGATAGACAGGAGCACCGAGATGAGTTGGAACCCAGCCCTAGATCCGCATTGCCCCACCGGAGATCAGGTGGACGCCATCGAGACCGTTATCATCCCGCGCGCACGCGATCTGGGTGGATTCGAAGTGCGACGTGCGCTGCCTGCGCCACGTCGCCAGATGGTTGGGCCGTTTATTTTCTTCGACCAGATGGGGCCTGCGGAGTTCCTGCCGACCAAGGGGCTGGACGTACGGCCACATCCGCATATCGGGTTGGCGACGATTTCGTATCTGTATCGGGGTCGGATGCATCACCGCGACAGTCTGGGCACCGATGCGTGGATTGAACCGGGTGCGGTAAACTGGATGGTGGCGGGGCATGGGATCACGCATTCGGAACGCATAGACGACGAAACGCAGACCGATCCGATGCCGTTTTTCGGAATCCAGACATGGGTCGCCTTGCCCAAGGATCACGAGGACCGCGCGCCAGAGTTCGAGCATGCGCCGGTGGAGGCGTTGCCGTTCCTTGAGGGCGAAGGGAAATCCGTGCGGCTGATCCTTGGCGATGCGTGGGGCGAACGTGCTCCGGTCAAGACCGCGTCCGAGATGTTCTATGCCGATGCGGTGCTTGAGGCGCGGGCGGCCATTCCGTTGCCCGACAATCACGAGGATCGCGGGGTGTATGTCGTGGAAGGATCAGTGACAATTGCGGGGGAAACCTATGAGGCGGGGCGGATGATGGTGTTCCGTCCGGGAGACAATCTGTCATTGCAGGCTGGGCCGATGGGCGCGCGGGTGATGCTTCTGGGTGGGGAAACGCTGGAAGGGTCGCGGTATATCTGGTGGAACTTCGTGGCGTCTTCACAGGAGCGCATCGAAGAGGCCAAGGAGGCGTGGCGTGCCGGAGATTGGGCGTCCGGGCGGTTCCATTTGCCGCCGGGGGACGATGCGGAGTTCATCCCGTTGCCGGATCGGTAAGACTATTTGACGTCGTCGGGGCAAGAGCTGAAGACCCACGCCACCACCTTCAGACCTGCATCGCATTATTGGTGAGGGGGAACTGGTCGCAACCCATTCGACCTACTACAATTTTGGTCCGAAACCGATGGTGGCCTTCGATGTGTTTCGCATTGAAAGTGGCAGGATTGCTGAGCATTGGGATAATCTGATCCCGTTGCGTGACGCACCGAACCTTGCTGGGCGAACACAGATAGATGGTTCCATCGAGGTGACGGACCTTAATGAAACGGAAGCGAACAAGGCGCTGGTGATTGACCTGCTAGAGCGCATGTTCATCGGCGGTGAACAGCTCGATATCACTCAATTCATCAACCCCGCGCGATATCTGCAGCACAACCCAGATGCCGGGGACGGCTTGGACGGCCTACAGGCCTTGATGCAGGCCAATGCCGCCGCGGGCATGAAGATGCGATACGATGAGATTGGTATCGTCGTGGCGGAGGGTAATTTTGTCCTGACTGGTGCATCCGGCGCATTGGGCGAGCAACCCACCGCATTCTACGATCTTTGGCGTCTTGAAGACGGTCTAATCGTCGAACACTGGGACATCATCGCCCCGATCCAGACAGAGAACTTGCCCGAGGGATACCCCGGAAAGTTTTGACGGCCGAAGCCGTTACACAGAACCCAAAAACGGAGCGCGCTTGATGTCGGATCAAACCTATCCAAAGTGGATTTATTATTACCTGTGCTTTGTGACCGTCGTCTCGGTGGTATTTGCCATCATTATCTACGTCAATCCCGCAGCGATGTGGGGGCATTGGCGGGCAGCAGAGGCCGAAGGCGCTTTTGATCTGGTCGGGCCCGCTGGCTTGTTCTGTGCCCGCAATCTTGGGACCGCGGCCATGGGTGTCTATGTCTTGATCCATAGGTCACGGCCCATGATGGAAGCCTTCTTGGTTTTTCGCATCGTCGTTGACCTACTTGACGGGACACATGCACTTTTTGGCGGGCACACACCTATAATCTTTATCGGCTTCAGCACAGCAGCACTGGAAATGATCATGTTCATTCGTCTGAAGCGGTTTGGTAGAGCCGGTTCTTTCGACGTAAAAACGGAGTAGTCGACACGCAGCTCTAGCGCAGCATCCAACACCAATGGGATGTACCGGCGGCGCTGCGCACCGATGTCGACAGTTCAAATATTGGCCAACGACGAAGTCTACCGTGTGATCAGTTTTGTCGTGCGGGTGGAAAAGTACAAAAAGCGGAAGCCTAAATTCGACGTGCCAGAGTTGATCCGTTTTTAATTCTTGAGCCCGGCAATCAACTGCTGGAACTTTTCGCCTTGGACTGTCACGTGGGCGCGCAGCAACTTGGCGGCCAGTTCGGAGTCTCCTGTCTTCAGCGCTTGGATAATCTCGTCATGTTCAGCGAGAGATTGGGCCATGCGGCCGCGAAACCGGAGTTGAACGCGCCGGTACGGCTTTAATCGATTCTGCAAGCGCAAGGCTTCGCCCAGCAAATAGGAGTTTGTGGCACCTCGATAGATCTCCTGATGGAAGATCTCATTTTCATGGTAGTATTCTGCGGCATCTTCTTTTTCGACGGCATCCCTGCATCTGCGATTGGCATCGCTTAGGCGCTCTAGACCTTCATCGGTCATTCTAGCCGCCGCGAAACGACCGCAGGCGGCTTCTAGTTCCGCCATGGTTTCAAACATTTCTAGCAATTCTACCGGGCCTGGTTGGCGGATGAAAACGCCTCGGCGCGGAATTTGTTCAGCCATGCCGGACATTACAAGTCGCTGCAGTGCTTCCCGAACAGGGGTCCGCGACACACTGAACTGTTCCGCGAGTCTGATCTCATCAAGTCTTTCGCCGTCCTTGTATTCCCCTTGGAATACAAGCTGTTCCAGCGACTCCGCGATTTGATCTGCCCGTTTCAATCCCATAAAGATTTCATACTACAATTACCCAATGGAGCGCAAGGTATTGATTTTTGTATACAAGAATGTTGACTGGTGATGCAAAGGGGGCAATGGTGGGTCATTGCCGAACCTGAGGTGAGTCGGCTTACAAATGGGAGGACACCATGAAAATGAAATTTCTTACGACTGTCGCCATGGTTGCAGCTATGGGTATCGGTTCGGTCGCGAACGCCAAAGAACTTCGTCTGTCGCATCAGTGGTCAACACAGGACATACGCAACCAAGTCGCGCAGATTGTTGCTGATGAGGTTGCCGCAGCCGACGTCGATCTTGAAATCAAGATTTTCGGATCAAGATCACTCTTCAAACCACGCGAGCAATATCGCCCCTTAAGCCGTGGCCAGCTGGACATGACGGTCTTGCCGCTGAGCTATGCTGGCGGGCAACAACCTGCCTTCAACCTTACGCTGATGCCTGGCTTGGTGAAGAACCACGACCACGCCGCCCGTCTGAGCAATTCTCCGTACATGGAAGCCCTCGAAGAAAAGATGGCAGAAGATGATGTGATGGTGCTGGTTCACGGCTACTTGGCCGGTGGCTTTGTCGGCAAGGACAAGTGCATCACCAAGCCTGCCGATGTTGACGGCCTTCAGACGCGGGCTGCTGGGAAGGCCTTCGAACAGATGCTTGCCGGTGCGAATGCATCGATCACATCGATGGCGTCGTCCGAGATCTACAACGCGATGCAGACCGGCATTCTGAATGCCGCAAATACATCGTCTTCCTCGTTCGTTTCCTATCGGATCTACGAGCAAGCCGCCTGCTACACGCCAGCTACTGACGACGTTGCACTGTGGTTCATGTATCAGCCTTTGCTGATGAACAAATCAACCTTCGAAGGTCTGAGCGCTGAACAGCAAGAGGCCTTGTTGGCCGCGGCGGAAAAAGCCGAGGCCTACTATCTCGAAGAAGCAAAGAAGCAGGACGCCGCTTCTGTCGAGGTCTTTGAAAAGGCGGGTGTGGAGATCGCACAAATGTCGGCGGAAGACTTCGCGGAATGGCGCGCACTGGCGCAGGAAACTTCCTACAAAGCGTTTGTCGAGGATGTTCCAGACGGCCAGGCATTGCTGGATATGGCTCTCGCCGTCGAGTAAGTCCGCCAAAGGCGACTGCCCACAAGTGGCAGTCGCTAAACATTAAATTCCCAAATCCATGGAAGGAAAGCTGACATGGCTGGCCAAAGCTCAGCCGTCACATCGCGCACGGGTAATAACCCCTTTTTGCGCGGTGTAGCGGCCCTCTCTACCCTAGCCGGTTGGTGCTCTGCGGCCATGATTGTTGCTGCCGTCGCTATCACCTGCCAAATGATTTTCGTACGTTTCGTTTTGAACCAATCGACCGTTTGGCAGACAGAAGCTGTCGTTTATCTGGCCATTGGTGCCACATTGATTGGGCTGCCTTATGTGCAGCGACTTCGCGGACACGTTAACGTCGACCTAATCCCGCTAGCATTGTCCAAAACCGCTCGGTTTTACATGTATCTGCTCACTATGGCGCTTTCGATTTCGATCGTCGCTATCGTTCTGTTTTATGGGTACGAGCACTGGCACCTTACCTACGAGCGCAACTGGAAATCGGATACAATCTGGGCTGTCCGACTCTGGATCCCCTATCTCTCAATTCCTGTTGGGTTTGGCCTGCTCTTGCTTCAGCTTATCGCTGATTTGGTCGCCGTCCTCTTGAAAATTGACACTCCGTTTGGCTTGGAGGACGTGTAATGGATCCGATCCTACTTGGTGGCATCGTCGCGATCGCGACAATCATGGTGCTTTTCTCCGGCGTTTCTGTTGCACTCGGACTGCTGATCGTTTCAGCTGGTTTCTTGCTGATCTTCGATGGTCTGCGCTCGCTTGAGCTGATCCCCGAGATTCTTTTTGGTAAGCTCGACAACTTTGCGCTCCTGTCGATCCCGATGTTTATCATCATGGGTTCGTCAATTGCATCGACCAGAGCAGGTGCCGACCTTTACGAAGCCCTTGAACGTTGGCTGACCCGCGTGCCTGGCGGTTTGGTGATCTCCAACTTGGGTGCCTGCGCGCTGTTTGCGGCGATGTCCGGGTCCAGCCCGGCCACTTGTGCTGCGATTGGTAAAATGGGCATCCCCGAGATGCGCAAGCGTGGCTATCCCGATGGTGTGGCGGCGGGTTCCATCGCGGCAGGCGGGACACTGGGCATCCTGATCCCGCCATCTGTGACGATGATCGTCTACGGTATTGCAACGGAAACTTCGATTGGCCGCCTGTTTCTTGCTGGCGTTTTGCCGGGCCTTTTGCTTGTGGCGCTTTTTATGGCGTGGTCGCTCTATTCAACGTGGAGGTCGGGCGACAAGCAGTTGTTGTCAGCAGGTAATTACACTTGGAAAGAGAAGTTCGAAATCCTACCGCGTGTTTTGCCTTTTTTAGCGATCATTGTCGGCGTTCTCTACGCCATGTATGGCGGCATCGCGACACCCTCTGAGACGGCTGCAGTTGGCGCACTTCTTTGCCTGCTTATCGCCATGATCATCTACAAGCTGTGGAACCCCAAGGACCTTTGGTTAGTTCTGCGGGACAGCACCAAGGAAAGCGTGATGATCATGTTCATCATAGCAGCCGCTGGTGTGTTCTCATACATGCTGTCGAGCCTGTTCATCACGCAAGCGATTGCGGAATGGATCGGGACTTTGGACGTAAACCGCTGGGTGCTGATGACCTTTGTCATGCTGTTCCTTTTGGTTGCTGGGTTCTTCTTGCCGCCGGTGGCTGTGATCCTGATGGCTGCGCCAATCCTATTACCGATCATCACAACAGCCGGTTTCGATCCGATCTGGTTCGCGGTTGTTCTGACGATCAACATGGAGATTGGACTCATATCGCCACCGGTGGGCTTGAACCTTTACGTGATCAACGGCATCGCACCGGATATCTCGCTCAAGACCATTCTGAAAGGGTCGCTACCGTTTGTTGCCTGCATGGTGATCGCCATCATCCTGCTCTGCTTCTTTCCTGGCATTGCGACATGGTTGCCTGACTTCGTGATGGGGGAAGCGGTATGAGCTACTTCAGCGGCTTGATTTCGACGGTTTTCGAGCGGCGCTATCGCAAGGCGCTTTCAGATGAAGTCGATGGTAGAACAACCTCCGAGCTCTGTGAGGCGCTGCTGAGCAGTCATGGGGAGGTGTCAGGCACTACACTGGCACGCAACCTGCTTGATCGCTATGCGGCGATGGGCTCTGATGAGAAAACAGAGTTCTTCAAGTTCATGACACATGAGCTTGAAATTGACCCTGCCGACGTCATCAGCACACTGAACGCTTACAAGGACAAACCCGGTAAAGGCACCTATCGTGCCTTTGCCGCAGCCTGCGAGCCGCAACGTCAGGAGTTGGCAAGACGGCTAAATCAAGTGCCGGGCGCTACGGGCCAGTTGGTTCAGATGCGCAAGGACTTGCTGGGCTTGATGAAAGAGCACCCGGACTTTGAACCTCTGGATGTGGACTTCAGGCACCTGTTTGCATCCTGGTTCAACAGAGGTTTCCTGGTTCTGCGTCCGATTGATTGGGGCAGTCCGGCTGAGATTCTTGAGAAGATCATTGCATATGAAGCAGTGCATGAAATCGACAGCTGGGATGACTTGCGGCGGAGACTGAAACCCACCGACCGCCGCTGCTTTGGCTTCTTTCATCCGTCGATGGCCGACGAACCACTCATCTTCGTAGAAGTTGCTTTCACCAAGGGTGTACCAAGCTCGGTTCAAGACTTGCTCGCAGATGAACGCGATGAGATCCGGGCGGAAGACGCTGATACCGCCGTGTTCTATTCAATTTCAAACTGTCAGTCGGGTCTTGCGGGTATCTCCTTTGGCAACTCGTTGATCAAACAGGTCGTTTCTGACCTCTCGAAAGACCTGCAAAACCTCTCGACATTTGTGACCCTGTCACCAATCCCCGGCATGAATAAATGGCTGGGCGGAACACAGCTGGGCGCTGCAACGGCCGCCGACAATCAGGCATTGGCTGCTCATTACCTTCTGGAAGGCAAGAGATCGGACGGTATGCCGTATGATCCGGTTGCACGGTTTCACCTTGGCAATGGAGCGATGGTACACGCTGTCCATGCCGAAGCTGACGTGTCACCCAATGGTCGCAAACAATCAAACGGGGCCATGGTCAACTACCTCTACGACCTCACTCAAATCTCACAAAACCACGAACAATTCGTAGGTGAAAAGACAGTGGTCGCATCTGCCGCAGTGAAGGCACTGAGCCGGTCGATAGCCGCGAAAAGCCAAGGAGATTAATCATGGCAAACCCTTTGTTTGATGCTCTTTTCGGTAAACACCAAGGCAAGACAACGCCGTTTCTTGAGTTGGCGGATGGCACGATCATTGCGCACAACGACTACCTTGAGCTTGCAGCGCAATATGCGCATGTGTTCACACAGCTTGGCGTCAAGTCGGGCGATCGCGTTGCGGCCCAGATAGGAAAATCTCCGCAAGCTCTTGCCGTCTACGCGGCATGTGTCCAAGCCGGCATCGTGTTCTTGCCCTTGAATACCGCGTACACGCCAGATGAAGTTTCGTACTTTGTCGAAAACAGCGGCGCGCGGGTGATGCTTTGCGATGGCAAACGATCCGAAGCGCTGGAGCCGATTGCAAAGGCAACGGGTGCAATTCTCGAGACACTGAACAACGATGGAAGCGGCAGCTTTACAATGCAGGCTAAGGCCATGCCATCCGCATTCCCAACTGTCGATCGAACTGAAGACGATTTAGCGGCATTTCTTTATACGTCGGGGACAACAGGACGCTCTAAGGGAGCGATGTTGACACAAGGCAACCTACTTTCGAATTGCGAAGCCCTGGCAGAGGAATGGGAATTCACATCTGAAGACGTTCTTATTCACGCGCTACCGATTTTTCACACACACGGTTTGTTTGTGGCTACGAACATTTCGCTACTGGCGGGCAGCAAGATCTTCTTCATGCCCAAGTTCGACTTGGATGTCATTATCGATCGGATGCCGACAGCGACAACAATGATGGGCGTGCCAACATTCTATACCCGACTTCTGGAAGATGAGCGTTTCACCAAAGAGTTGGCGCAGGACATGCGGCTGTTCGTTTCTGGCAGCGCACCACTTCTCGCAGAGACACATGTGCAATTCGAACAGCGTACCGGCCACCGTATTCTGGAACGCTACGGCATGACCGAAACCAACATGAATACGTCAAACCCATACAGGGGAGAACGTCGCGCTGGCACAGTTGGCTTCCCGCTGCCTCGCGTCGAGATCAAGATCACCGACAGCAAATCCGGAGCAACCTTACCTCAGGGCGAAATCGGCGAAATTGAGGTGCGCGGTCCAAACGTGTTCAAAGGCTATTGGCAAATGCCAGAGAAAACAGCCGCAGAGCTGCGTGCGGATGGCTTCTTCATCACTGGTGACCTTGGGCGGATCGATGAAGACGGCTATCTGCACATCGTCGGCCGCAACAAAGATCTGATCATCTCTGGTGGCTACAACATTTACCCTAAAGAGATCGAGCTTCTGTTGGATGATGAAGATGGCGTTCTAGAAAGCGCCGTCGTCGGTGTGCCGCATCCCGACTTTGGCGAAACGGTTATCGGGGTGCTTGTTGCGGAATCCGGCGCAGAGCTCGACCTTGACGCAATCAAGAAAAATATCGGGTCGTCGCTTGCACGCTTCAAACACCCGCAAAAGCTGGTCGTGTTGCCAGAACTGCCGCGCAACACAATGGGCAAAGTGCAAAAGAAAGCATTGCGCGATGCCTACAAGGACCTGTTTGCGCCCGCTTGACCCCCCTGAACTGGACTGCGGTCGCGTCGAACGTGCCGTGGACCATTATTTATGGTTCGCTGGTGCTGATCGAAGGGGTTGAGGGTCATTCTGGCGGCACAAATCCGGACTTTGCCAACTGGCATGATGTTGGCTGTATTGTGATGGCCAGCCACAGACCCGGCCTGCAAGACTATTTGCTCGGTTCAACCGCCGCGCGCGTCCTGCGTCATGCCAATTGCTCTGTCTACGTTGTCAGATAACGCGCGGCAATTTCGTGATTGAGTGACAGAATTTTTGCTTGGCTAAGCTTTGGTGCGTCGTCAGCTTGCGTTCATCCGCTCTACGTAGACGCGCATTTCTTCGGCCTCGTGACGGGCGTCGCGCAGACCTTCCATGGCAGCCGAAAGCTCTGCCTCGGTCTGGGCCAACTGGTTGGTCAGTTCCGCTTCGCGCTGTTGCAGGTAGGTGATCGCCTGATCGCGGGTTTCTTCGGCCTCGTGGAGTTCCTGACTCATGCGCTCAAGTTGATCCATGTCGGCTTGGCTTACACGGGTGAAGCGGTGGACAAGCCAATTGGCAAACCATCCGAGGCAGAATGCCACGAAGAGAATAATCGCTGTCGTGATGACAAACTCAGTTCTGTCCATCGCTGTTGTCCTCTGCGCCGTCGCTTTGTGATGTTTCGTCTGTCGGCGCGGGATCTGCAATACTTTCCAGCGTTGTTTCTGTCTCTTCCACCGGTTCAGGACGCCGCAACTTGAATTCGATGCGGCGGTTGGCCTCTCGGCCTTCTTCGGTGTCGTTGGTGGCGATGGGTTGTTCCTCGCCGTAGCCCCGCACTTCGTAGCTGGCGGTCAGAACGCGGCGTTGGCGCAGCGCATCGACCACCGCTTGTGCGCGTTCTTGGCTCAACTGTTGGTTCATCACCTCACGCCCTTGGCTGTCGGTGTGGCCCGCGATCACGAGGGGGATGTCGCCACAAAGCTGCAACAGCTCTGCGATCTCGTCCATGATATCTTGCGTGGCGGAGTCGAGGGTCGCCGACCCCGGCTCAAAGGTGATTTTGCGGTCGCCTATGATCTCGACAATCTGGGCTTCGCATTCTTCGGGTGTCGGAATGCCCAGTAGCGGATCAAGCTTTTCCTCGTAAGTCACCTCGATCTCGAACAATTCGCTTTCGCCCAATTTGTCGGCCAAGAGGCCCGCTATGTCGGAACTGGCATTCTGGTTTCCGGTAATGCCGGTGATCGACAGTGCGTCAGGGGTCACCACGACCACGCCATTCGACAGGCGCGACAGCGCTTCCAATCCAGCAAGAACGCGGCTGGACCAGTTTGCCGGCAGCGTTTCATCGACACGCGCGGTGGTGCGTACGGTGGATGAGCCAAACGCGGCACGGGCAAAGCTATCCGCGGTTTGACGGGCGATTTCGCTGTTGATGCGACCGCGCAATTGCACATCGCCTTCAGGACTACGCGTAGCGGTGAATTCGGGAATACCTTCGGGCGCAGCTTCGGGGGGCGTTGGCAGGGTGGCGTTGACCACGAAAACGTCCGGCAGATCGGTTTCAAGCGCGCCAACAACCCGGTCGAACAATGACTGGTCCGTGCCCTCGAGCGCGAAAAGTGTCACGTCAGCGTCTGCAAAAGTGATGTTTCCGCCGCCAAGTTGAACAATCGCGCTGATGCCCATTGCGGCTGCCGATCCCCATTCGTTGGTCGGTGTCCCAAGGCCAAGGCGACAGTCCAGTTTGCCTTCCATTCCCGCCGCCGCAGCCGCTTTGAGGATTTCGGTACGGTCATCTTCTGTGGGGGCGGCGCACGCATCGAACCGCACACCGTCAGCATCCTTGATAAAGCGCAAGGTGAACGGGGAAATGACAGGTCGCGGTGCGGTGATGTCAAGCGCAAGACGCAGGTCATTGCCCGCGCGGCGGGCCAGATCAGCTTCGACCCGGAGACGGGCATCTTCGTTTGCGGCGGCGCCTTTTATGGCCACACGGCCCGCCTCGATCGAAATCTTAGAGCGGTCCAGAACGCGCAGCACGGACACCGCATAATCCAGCGCGTCCTCCAGTCCGTCTGGTACCGGGTATTCTGCGGTTTCCAGAAGGTCGGACACTGGTACGTCCGGCACGGCGCGGGTGATGTCTTCTAGCAATTGTTCGCGATCGACGGCCGCAGGTAAAAGCCCGATCATCGACACGCCGGTGTCATTGCGAAGCAGTTCGACCGAGAAGCGGGGCGGTGCGATACCGTCACTGTCGATAATGTCGATCTGGTCGATGACGCGGGCAGAATCAACAACACGTCCCGCCGCGCTAAGAGCTTGAAACCGCGCGGCTTCGGTTGGTGCGGTTCCGATCAAAAAGACCAGCAATCCGTCGGTGTCGACATCGGCCCATGTGAGGGCATCACGGTCCAATTCAGTGCGCACAGCCCGCTCAGAGCTTTCCTCGACAGCACCTGCGGCGACCCAAGCGGCCCCAACACTGAGGACCGAAGCTATGGCAAAGGCACAAAAGAGGATGAAAACAGAAGACAGGCGCATCAACATTCCGCGTCAGTTGAGAATGGCAAAGCGATACGCTGCAGCGCCCCGGATGGCAATCACGCGAAAACGGCAGCGGCGAAAAACAGCACAGGGATCAGCCCCGCATCCCGGTTCGACCGGAAGAGTTGTAAAAGACGGGCCATATCGTCGAGTTTTAGCCGACGCATTTGCCACATCATGTGCCAGCCCATCGCCCACGGCCCCCCAAGCGCGATCACCAATGCAAAGATCTCGCCCCGAGGGGCGGCGAGGATGATGGCGAACCCCATCAGCGTCACGGTCAAAACAAGAAACCACGCAAGATATCTGGGGGTCTTTTCGCCGAAAAGCCGGGCGGTGGATTTCACGCCGATCAACGCATCGTCTTCGGTGTCCTGATGGGCGTAGATCGTATCGTAGAACAGCGTCCATGCCATACCAGCGAGGTAAAGGCACACAGCTGGCCATTGCAGTTGACCTGTATGTGCCGTCCACGCCAGAAGCGCGCCCCAGTTGAAGGCGATGCCAAGAAACACCTGCGGCCACCATGTAAAGCGTTTGGCAAAGGGATAGATAGCCACCGGCACCAGCGCGATGATCCCAAGCAGAATCGCCTGCATGGGAAAGGTGATCAGGATGCAGAACGCAATCAAAGACTGGAACACCGCCCAGACCAGAGCCTGTTTCACCGTCACCTGACCCGAGGGAATCGGCCGTGACGCAGTGCGTGCGACCGAGCCGTCGAAATCGCGGTCGGTGATGTCGTTCCAAGTGCAACCCGCGCCGCGCATCAGGAACGCGCCGATGCCACACCCAAGAATGATCCACGCATCAAACAACCGGGCTTCACCCGTGTGAAACATCGCCAAAAGAGTGCCCCAGACACAGGGCAGATACAGCAACCATGTGCCGATGGGTCTGTCCGCGCGGCTGAGCCGAAGATAGGGACGCGTCCATGCCGGGGCCAGCGTGTCGACCCAATTACCCGTGACGGCGTCGGCAACCTGACCGCTCTGGTCTGGTGAAATCTGCGGGCCGGGCATATGTGTTGCTCCATGACTGAAAAACTGCGTGCGAAAGTCAGGCTTTTTGTAGAGCAGCCGCTTGGGGCGGTACAACCTGTTCCTCTGACGCGGGAACAGGCACATTACCTGTTTGGCGTGATGCGGATGGCGGTGGGCGACGCGGTCGCGCTGTTCAATGGGCGCGATGGCGAGTGGCAGGCCGACGTGGCCGAGGCGGGCAAACGTGGAGGCATCTTGGTCTGTCGCGAGCAGTCACAGCGGCAAGTGATGCCGCCGGACCTATGGCTGCTGTTCGCGCCGATCAAGAAAGCGCGCACCGATTTCATCGTCGAAAAGGCGACAGAGATGGGCGTGCGGCGCATTGTGCCGGTGCAGACTGCCCACACCAATTCCGAACGCATCCGGCAAGACCGATTGCAGGCACATGCGGTCGAGGCGGCAGAACAATGCGGCGGGGTGTTCGTGCCAGAGGTGGCGGAACTTACCAAGCTTGATCGGCTCTTGAGTCATTGGGACAGCGGGCGGCGGATCGCGTTTTGTGACGAGGCGCTGGCTGGAGAGACCGGGCGTCTACCCGATGTGCCGGGACCATGGGCGATCCTGATCGGGCCAGAAGGCGGGTTTTCAGAGGACGAACGCAAACGGCTGCGGGGGCTGGACTATGCCACACCGATCAGCCTTGGGCCACGTATTTTGCGGGCTGATACGGCGGCGGTGGCGGCGCTGACCCTTTGGCAAAGTACGCTAGGAGATTGGGCGTGACGAATTTTCGGTCAACCGAAAATCGCACATCCGCCGACGGATGTGCCGCAACGGGTGACACGCGATGAACTTTATCCGCCCCGAAGTGCGCGCGGTGATCCTGCGCTGGCGCGAAGCGCTGGTCGGGGCCGCGATACTGCTGCTTGGACTTTACTGGGCTCTTGGCGTGACGCCGGGCTTGCTTGTCTGGATCGGCTATCTGGCGCTGTTTCTAGGGGCCGCCTTGTTTTTTGCCGGTTTGCAACGCGGACGCGCGCGGATGGGCGGCGGCGGGCCGGGCGTGGTGCAAGTAATCGAACGACGCATCGGCTATTTCGGGCCGCTGAATGGTGGATTGGTCGATCTTGACGCGGTGACCTCGCTCAGCCTCGACCCGACCGAACACCCGCGCCACTGGGTCATCACACACGAGGGCGGGCCCGCACTGCACATTCCCGTAAATGCCGAAGGAGCGGATGTGTTGTTTGATGCTTTCGCCAGTCTTCCCGGCCTTAGTCCCGGCCGTGTCGCATCGACCTTGAAACATGAGGGCACCGCGCCAATTGTGCTTTGGCGCAGACCTGACCTTGAGAAACGCATTACGCGCCTGCATTGACAGCCTCGAAAAATCAGCCCAAGGCTGACCTCTATCAAAGAGCAGACAGACCGGAGACGCGCCATGTCGATCCCACAATCAGGTGGCGGGCCCATCGAACATCAAGACCAGTTGGCTGAATATCTGGCCTCGGGCTGCAAGCCCAAGGAAGACTGGCGCATTGGCACCGAACACGAGAAATTCGGCTATTGCAAAGACAGTCTAAAACCGCTGCCGTACGAAGGCGAGCGGTCGATTCTGGCGGTTTTGCAGGGCCTACGTGACGCGCACGGATGGGCGCCGGTCGTGGAAGGCCAATACCTCATCGGTCTTGAAAAAGACGGCGCGAACATCTCGCTCGAACCGGGCGGACAGCTGGAGCTATCGGGTGCCCCGCTTGAGACGATTCATCAGACCTGCGACGAGGTGAACGATCATCTGCGCGATGTGAAGGATATCGCCGACAAGATCGGTGTTGAGTTCATCGGGCTGGGCGCGGCGCCGATCTGGCAGCACGAAGACATGCCGCTGATGCCCAAGGGGCGTTACAAGCTGATGGACAGCTACATGTCCAAGGTCGGCACTTCTGGCACGACCATGATGCGCCGGACCTGCACCGTACAGGTGAACCTCGACTTCTCATCCGAAGCGGACATGGTTCAAAAGATGCGCGTTGCGCTGGCCTTGCAGCCGGTGGCAAACGCGTTGTTTGCCACCTCGCCCTTCTTTGAAGGCAACCTGAATGGGCACAAAAGCTGGCGCGGACGGGTCTGGCGGCATTTGGACGATGCACGCACAGGGATGTTGCCCTTTGTCTTTGAGGACGGTTTCGGGTTCGAGGCTTGGGTGCAATACGCGCTCGATGTGCCGATGTATTTTGTTTACCGCGACGGGGTGTATCACGACGCACTGGGGCAGTCGTTCCGCGATTTTCTCAAAGGCGAGCTGCCTGCGTTGCCGGGCGAAACACCGACGCTGTCGGATTGGGCAGATCACCTAACGACGATTTTCCCCGAAGCGCGGGTAAAGAAGTTCATCGAGATGCGCGGGGCAGATGGTGGCCCGTGGCGGCGTCTGTGTGCCTTGCCCGCGTTCTGGGTTGGCCTGACTTACGATCAATCGGCGCTTGATGCGGCTTGGGATTTGGTCAAAGGCTTGGATGCCGAGACCCGCGAAGGGCTACGCGTGGCCGCGTCCATCGACGGACTTCAGGCCGAGGTGAACGGGATCAAGATGCACGATCTGGCGCGCGAAGCCTTGAAGATTTCAGAGGCTGGTCTGGTGGCGCGCGCGCGACCCGGTGCCGGAGGGCTGGTGCCGAACGAGACCCATTTCCTGAACGCGCTGAAGGAAAGCGTCGAGACGGGTAAGACTCTCGCTGACGAATTCATCGACCATTACAATGGCGATTGGAACGGTGATATCAGCCGGATTTACGGCGAATACAGCTACTGAGGCGCCGCACCTTTTCCAAAAGGTGTGCCCGGCTTATCAAAAAGCCGGGCACACGAATCAATAGCCGATTGCAGCCCCATCCTTGCGCGGGTCCGACGCGCCTTCGAGCACACCGTTTTCATGGATCAAGATGGCCTGAGCACCGCCAATGCCCGTGGCCGGAACAGAGACGCTGTGGCCCAGATCGGACAGTCCCTGACGCACCGCGTCGGAGTACCCTTTCTCAACCTTCATATCGCCGTATTCACTGAAACAGCGCGGCGCGTCGATGGCCGCCTGCGGATCCATTCCGTAGTCGACAACGTTGGTGACAAAGCGGGAATGGCCGGTGGACTGGTACTGGCCGCCCATCACACCAAATGGCATCAGCAGCTTGCCGTTCTTCCGCAGCATCGCCGGGATGATCGTGTGCATGGGGCGTTTACCGCCATTGGCCTCGTTTGGATGACCATCTTCCAGGGTGAATCCCGCACCGCGGTTCTGGAACAGCACGCCGAATTTGTCGGATGCCACACCGGAACCAAAATCCTTGAACACGGAATAGATCAGCGACACCGCCATGCCGTCGCGGTCGATCACGGTCAGGTAGATCGTTTCTTTGTGGACAGCTTCGGTCAGCGGGCTGGCGCTGGGCATGGCGCGGTTGGGGTTTATTAGGGCCGCCAGCTTTTCACCGGTCTTCGGGTCCAGCATATGCGCCAGACGCGTCATGTGATCCATGTCGCTCAGAAAACGGTCGCGAGCGTCATAGGCGAGCTTGGTTGCTTCGGCTTCGATATGTGCACGTTCAAGGCCGAACGGGTCCATGGACGGCAGATCGAACTGCGCAAGGATGTTGTTCAGCAGAATTGCAGTTGCCCCCTGCCCGTTGGGCGGATGTTCGACCAACTCTATCTCTTTGTAGCTACCGCTGATCGGGGTTGTGTAATCACTGCGAGTGTTCGCGAAATCCTCGAGCGTGTGAACACCGCCGATGGCCCGCAACGAAGCCACCATGTCTTCTGCAACTTCGCCTTCGTAAAATCCCTTGCGGCCTTCGGCGGCGACGCGGCGCAGCGTTTCAGCCATCATTGGGTGGTGGAACAGTTGTCCCACCTGCGGCGGCTTGCCGCCATCGGTGTAGAACTGGCGCGCCGCACCGTGCAGGTTTTCATGATGGTTGGCCCAGTCAAAACCTACACGCGGCGCAACCGGCACCCCTTCTTCAGCATAGTGGATCGTGGGCGCGAGAACGGCATCCAGACCCAACCGTCCGTAATCCTCGGACAACCGGCAGAATGCGTCCATTGCGCCGGGAATGGTAACAGGCTCAGGCCGCCCAAAGAGCGGCATCTTATCGAGACCAGATGCGCGCAGCGCAGCGCCTGACAGCGCCGCAGGGGCCCGTCCCGACCCGTTCAGACAGACGATATCTTCAGTTCCGGCCGGTTTGACCAACACGAAACAATCGCCGCCGATCCCGGTCATAGCCGGTTCGCAAAGGCCCAAAAGTACCGCGCCTGCGATCGCGGCATCCACGGCATTGCCGCCCTGCTTCAAAATGTCGATTGCGGTTTGCGATGCCAATGGGTGCGATGTGGCGCACATACCGTTGGCCGCCATAACCGCAGAACGGCCGGGCATGTGGAAATCACGCATAGGAATTGTCCCTCTGTTTTGTCGGGTAAAATAGGCGGACGCAGGGGCGCGTCAATCCGATGATGCAAGGAGGGAAGGAAGTACCTCGACGCCGCGCACTGGGTGGGGGCTGTTAACGGCGCGACGTCGAGGTGAAGCTTTGTGCAGCTACCCTTACGGTTTGACGTTCAACCAAGGCCACAATTCGGAGCGATTGCGACCATTCCTTGTCATCGTTTCTCAAATCCAGGGATATTTACCCCTGATTTTAGGACTATATCCGCTTTGGCGACAAACTTACCAAACATGACTGAACTGGGGCAGACCAATCGACTTCAACGCAAGTCAAAACGCAGAGATAAACGGTTTGTGTCGGCGTGCCGGTCATAATCCAGCGTAGAAACGAGAGAGCGAATCAATAGCCAGCCGTATCCACCTTCGCTTAAAGACTCAGGGTCGGGCGCGTGTCCTGTCGGGATTGCAAGATTTGGTAAAGGGCGCCCCCAGTCGATCAGGTCTATTCTCAGGCTTTGCCTGGACAAAGAAATGCGCAGCGCCAATGCACCGAAACTCAAGCCGTCATAGGCGTGCTCCACGATATTGTTGACGGCTTCTGCCAATACAATTTCAACGTCATCGCGCAGCGGCGCGGCCTTTGAACCTGCCAATGCCTTCATCGATGCTCGCAGAACATCCGGCGTAGCCTCACTTATCGCGGGCACGCAAAGAGCAACCAGAATTGATTTGTCAGGTTTTTTCGCAGGCAACGGCCTGATCCGCGTTGGCGTGGATCGCAAAGATCGTGTCCATACGGGTGAGTCGGAATACTTTGTCCACAATGGGTTGCATTGCGGCCAGCTCTAGCGTCTGCCCAGGGCACAATTGCTTCATCGACGCGACGACGGCACCTAGTCCGCTTGAGTCGATAAAAGTGACTTTTTGCAAATCCAGAATGAATCGGCCTTCTTTCTTTCCGGTCAGAGTCCTCATCTCTTCCTTGAAATGAAGCGCGATGGGCGCGTCGATGCGCGTGGCATTGACGCGGATCATGGTGGCGGCGGGGTAGTGTTCGACAATCAGTTCCATGGTGCCTCGGCCTATGATTTGCCGGATACCCTAGACGCCAATCCTTACCATCCGGTATGCAAGGCCAAACAGGCGATATTGGGGAGAGATCACATGGCCGAGGTTGTTATCGCAGGTGCTGCGCGCACTGCGATGGGGGGCTTTCAGGGTGCGTTTTCCGAAGTATCCGCCGTCGAACTTGGCGGCGCTGCTATCCGCGCTGCCTTGCAACAAGCTGGCAAGCCGCATGTTGACGAAGTTCTCATGGGATGCGTCTTGCCTGCCGGTCAAGGGCAGGCGCCAGCAAGACAAGCTGGTTTTGCCGCCGGTCTGGGTGAAGAGGTCCCAGCGACCACGCTCAACAAAATGTGCGGTTCCGGCATGAAAGCCACAATGATGGCGTTCGATGCCATTGCCCTTGGTCGCGCAACCACCATCATTGCGGGTGGCATGGAATCGATGACCAACGCGCCGTACCTGTTGCCCAAGATGCGCGGCGGCGCGCGAATTGGGCATGGTCAGGTGATTGACCACATGTTCCTCGACGGTCTGGAAGACGCCTATGACAAGGGCCGCCTCATGGGCACCTTTGCCGAAGACTGCGCCGAGGCGTTCCAATTCACCCGCGAGGCACAGGACGAATACGCGCTTCGGTCACTGTCCAACGCGCTTGACGCGCAAAAGACCGGTGCCTTCGAACACGAGATCACATCCGTTACGATCTCCACCCGCAGGGGCGCGGTGACGGTGTCCGAAGATGAACAGCCCGGCAACGCGCGCCCCGACAAAATCCCGACACTGAAACCTGCTTTCCGCAAGGACGGCACCGTGACCCCCGCCAACAGTTCGTCCATTTCGGACGGCGCGGCCGCGATGGTTCTGACCACCGCAGAAGCTGCCGGGAACAGCGCCCGCGCCCGCATCATCGGTCATGCAAGCCATGCGCAAGCGCCCGGCCTTTTCACGACGGCCCCAGTTCCCGCGGCGCAAAAGCTGCTCGACCACATCGGCTGGAGCAAAGACGATGTGGACCTTTGGGAGGTCAACGAAGCCTTCGCCGTGGTGCCCATGGCCTTCATGCATGAAATGGGTCTCAGCCGGGACATCGTGAACGTGAATGGCGGCGCTTGCGCCTTGGGGCATCCCATCGGCGCGTCCGGCGCGCGGATTATGGTCACGCTTCTGAATGCGCTGGAGAAGCGCGGACTCAGGCGCGGTGTGGCTGCGATCTGCATTGGCGGGGGTGAAGGCACGGCGATCGCGATTGAACGGATCTGATCTTCTCTGTTTCACAAATACCTCGGGGGTGAGGCCACAGGCCGAGGGGGCAGCGCCCCCTTCCCCGCTTTACCAAAGGTACAGACATGACAGTTGATTACCCGACCCTCGCCAAGACCATCGCAGCGTTGACCGAGGGCGAAGGCGATACGGTCAGCCTGATGGCGACCATCGCTTGCGAGGTGCACACCTCTGACGACCGCTTCGACTGGACGGGCTTTTACCGGGTGGCCGGTCCTGAGTTGCTAAAGATCGGGCCGTATCAGGGTGGGCATGGTTGCCTGACCATCCCGTTCTCACGTGGCGTCTGCGGCGCTGCCGCCCGCACTGGCGAGGTTCAGCTTGTGCCGGATGTAGACGCCTTTCCCGACCATATCGCCTGTGCCTCCTCAACCCGGTCTGAGCTGGTCTTGCCAGTCTGGAACAACAAAGGCCGCCTTCTGGGCGTATTCGATATCGACAGCGATCAGCCGAATGCATTTACGCAAGAGGATGCAAAGGCGCTGACCGCAATTCTGCACGACACATTTGCCCAAGTGGCCTGACCCGCAACCAGCCTCGACAATATCGAATATTCTGCCATGATCCGGTGAACACGATCAGGCCGGAAAACATCTTTGCGCGTTGCCTTCACCATTGATGACCTACCCCTCTGGCCGATGTCATACCCTCCGGAAGGATACACTGCAGACGGGATTGTGACCTCCATCCGCGCAGCGTTGCGCGAACATGAGATCCATGGCGTCTACGCCTTTTCCAATGCCTGGCCTTTGGACAAACATCCCGAGATGGCCAAGATTCTCGACGATTGGGTTGCGGATGGGCATCACATCGCCAATCACACCTGTCATCATATCGAGCTTCCGGATGTGAGCGCCGACGCGTTCATCGCTGACATCGACGCGGCGGAAGACAGGCTTGCGCCTTGGCTGGACAAAGCACCGCTCAAGCTATTTCGCCATCCCCTGTGTCATTGGGGCGAGACGCCGGACAAGCTTGCCCGTGTAAATGCCCATCTCAAGCTGCGTGGCCTGACACCGGTGGATGTCACGTCATGGGCTTATGAATGGACATGGAACCGGGCGTATCGGAATGCTTTAGATGCGCAGGACGACGCAGCTCTTTCCTTCGTCAAATCCAGCTTCCTTGATTTCGCCGTGTCGCAGCTCAGGCATGACATGTTGGCGGCGGAACACTGGTTTGGGGAACCTGTCGTCGGGATCACACTTGGACATAACGTGCCTTTCTTTGCAGACATCGCGTCCGATTACTTTGGACGCCTGAAAGATGAAGGCGTAGTCTTTACCGCACTGGAAGAGGCTCTTTCCGGTCCAATGCAAAGCGCCGTTGGATCGGTGGTTTCGAAAGACTTTCTGGTCCTTCAGCAAAAGCTTGCGGCTGCGGCGGGTCAGACCATTCCTAAGTTTCCCGAAGACCAGATCGCGATCCACGCGAAGATCGTTGAAATGGCCAAAGGGCAGACGGGATGATTTCCTTGGGTCCACTACGTTCATCCTCGACGAGGACCATGCGCTGTCAGATTTCCTAAAAGGGACCATTGCCGCCGTGATTCAGGCTTACGCAATGCCAATGAAAGACAGAACGGCAAGGACGATTACAACGAGGCCGACAAGGTAGATGATGCGGTTCATGGAGTGGTCCTTGGTTTATGTTGAATACCCCTCCAACCAGCCGACCCCGGATTTGGTTCCATCCTCCCAAACAAAGGAGCGTTGGCGACCGCGTCACGATGGTGAAAATTTCTTTTGAATTTTCATCAAACCGTGTCATGAAATTCCAAGCAGAAATTTCACGGGCGAGTCGTGCAGCACGATCCGGTTCTTCACAGCAAGACGCTTGGCGCGGACCTTCGGGCGCTGCGCAAGGCGCGTGGGCTGACGCTTCAGGATATCGCGGATCGGCTGGGGCGCTCGGTGGGGTGGGTCAGCCAGATCGAACGCGATCTTTCCGAGCCGTCGATCACCGACCTGCGCCACATCGCCAAGCTATTCGATGTGCCTGTGTCGCTGCTCTTTGGCACGCCACAGGCAGCGGCCGACGAGGCGGGTTACGTGGTGCGCGCCGGAGCGCGGCGACCCATCGGCAGTGGCGATAGCGGTCTGGTCGAAGAACTTTTGTCACCTGACCTGTCGGACGATTTCGAGGTGGTGCATTCAACCTTCCAACCGCACAGCCGCATCGGTGAAGTGGTCACCCGACCAACACAGGAGGTGGGCTATATCCTGTCGGGTAAGCTCGATCTGATTATCAGCGACCGGCGTTTCACCCTGACCCCTGGCGACAGTTTCAGGATCAAGGCTGAACCGTTCGAATGGATCAACCCCTATGAAGACCCCGCCATGGCGATCTGGGTCATTGCGCCTCCGGTGTATTGATGAGCGACGCATCCCCCTCCGGCCCGGTATCCCTGACAGGAAGTTGCCTTTGCGGCGCTGTCACCTATACCGCCCATGGCGCGGCGGGGGCGCCTGCGGCCTGTCATTGCACCCAATGCCGCAAGCAATCGGGCCATGTTTGGGCGTCCTCCTACGTGCCCGACGGCACTCTTGAAATCAGGGGCGAGGTGCGCTGGTATCAGTCCTCGCCAAAAGCCAAGCGCGGGTTTTGTCCGACCTGCGGTTCGGCGTTGTTCTGGGACCACGAGGACGACCCCTACATCTGTTTCTCGACAGGCTCCATCGACGGGCCGACTGGATTGACCCTGCGCGGTCACATCCACACCAAAACCAAGGGCGATTACTACGAGATTAATCCCAACGACCCGCAGCGGCTGGACTGACAAATGCTTGACCTGGCCCTCTCCATTCCACTTTGGACCTACATCACCTTCATGGGTGCCGCGCTTGTGCTCTATATTACCCCCGGCGCAGACATGATGTTCACGCTGGCAAGCGGCATGCGCGGCGGCGCGCGGTCGGGGATGGCGGCCGCGGCGGGCATCGGATTGGGTGTGATGGGTCATGTGGTGATTGCTGCGGCAGGTCTTGCGGTGCTGCTGCTCACCTACCCTATCGCCTATGACGCGCTGCGCTATGCGGGGGCGGCCTATCTGCTCTGGCTGGCCTACCATACATGGACCGACACATCCGATCCGGCCCGCCGCGAGGGGCGCAGCGACACATGGCGCGCGTTTCGTCGTGGTTTTCTGACCAACATCCTGAACCCGAAGGTGGGCCTGTTCGTATTGGCCTTCCTGCCGCAATTCGCCGACCCTGCGCTTGGCCCGATCTGGGAACAGATTCTGATCCTCGGCACGCTTCTCGCGTTTGGGGAACTTACTGTCTACTGCGTGCTCGGCGGGTTCGCCGGGCTGGCCGCAGCCCGCATCCAACGCGCGTCCGGCTGGATCAACAAACTTTCCGCAATCGTAATTGGCGGGCTCGCGCTACGCCTGGCTTGGAACTGAGGAGACCAAACATGTCCGATTTCCCCACCACCACCCGCGTCGTCATCATCGGCGGCGGCGTCGTTGGCGCATCCTGCGCCTATCACATTGCAAAGGCGGGTTGGGATTGCGTGCTTCTGGAGAAGAACGAACTGACTGCCGGGTCTACATGGCATGCGGCAGGCAACTGTCCGTCCTTCAGCAGCTCATGGGCGGTGATGAACATGCAACGGTATTCGCTGGAGCTTTATCGCGGGCTTGCCGACGAGGTGGATTATCCAATGAATTACCACGTCACCGGGTCCATCCGACTGGCACACAGCAAAGAACGGATGCAGGAATTCGAACGCGCTCGCGCCATGGGCCGGTATCAGGGTCTCGACCTCGAGATGATGGCGGTCTCGGACATGAAAGACCGCTACCCTTTTATGGAAACGCACGATCTTGCCGGTGGTCTTTATGACCCTGACGATGGCGACATCGACCCGGCGCAGCTCACGCAGGCGCTGGCCAAAGGTGCGCGTCAGATGGGCGCGAAAATCGAACGCTTCTGCCCCGCGACAGGCGTGACACGCAAGGGTGACGAGTGGATCGTGCACACCGAAAAGGGTGACATCACCTGCGAGAAAGTGGTGAACGCTGCGGGTTACTATGCCCAGCGCGTCGGTGAATGGTTCAAGCCCTATGGCGGGCGCACCGTTCCGATGACCGTGATGAGTCACCAGTATTTCCTGACCGAACCGGTGCCTGAGTTGGAAGCGTGGTCGAAGGAAAACGGCAAGCTGCCGCTACTGCGCGATGTGGACAGCTCGTACTACCTGCGGCAGGAAAAGTACGGTTTGAACCTTGGACCGTACGAACGGAACTGTAAGGCGCATTGGGTCACCCCGGACGACACGATGCCAGATGATTTCAGCTTCCAGCTATACCCAGACGATCTGGAACGTCTCGAATGGTATATCGAAGACGCAATGGCCCGCGTGCCGATCCTTGGCGCGTCGGGTGTCGGTCGCGTCATCAACGGACCGATCCCCTATGCGCCCGATGGCCTGCCGCTCATCGGCCCGATGCCGGGTGTGCCCAACGCGTTCGAGGCTTGTGTGTTCACCTTCGGCATCACGCAAGGCGGCGGTGCGGGTAAGGTGCTGGCCGAATGGGTCACCGAAGGCCAGACCGAATGGGATATGTGGGCGGTCGATCCGCGCCGGTACACCGACTACGCCGATCAGGACTATTCCGATCAAAAGGCGATCGAGGTCTATGGCCACGAATACGCCATGCATTTCCCCCGTCACGCATGGCCTGCGGGGCGCGACAAGAAGCTGTCACCGGTGCATGACAAGATTATCGCGGCAGGCGGTGTGATGGGTGCCTATAACGGCTGGGAACGCGCCAACTGGTTCGCGCAGCCGGGCGATGACACCTCCGAGGAAGCAACCCAGACTTGGGCGCGTTCCGGTCCGTGGCAGCAGCGCATCAAGGAAGAATGCGAAGCCGTGCGCGATGCGGCTGGCGTGGTCGCCATTTCAGGCTTCACCCGACTGGCGGTCGAAGGCCCCGGAGCGCGCGCGCATGTCGATGCACTCACCTGTTCATCCCTGCCGAAACCGGGGCGCGTGGGTCTGGCTTATTTTCCCGACGATCGGGGCCGCATCCTGACCGAGATGTCGGTGATCCCGCAAAGCGACGATGCGATCTGGCTGATCACCGCCGCCGTCGCTCAATGGCACGACCGTGACGTTTTGCTGCGTGATCTGCCCGAGGGAGTGACCGTGCAGGACCGCACGACGAAATACGAATGCTTCCTTGTGACCGGGCCTAAATCCCGCGAGATGCTCGCGCCTTTGACGGATGCCGACCTGACCTTGCCTTGGCTGTCCTACCAAGAGGCGCAGGTCTGCGGCAAATCCTGCGTCCTGTTGCGCGTGTCGTTTGCGGGTGAATTGGGATGGGAGGTGCACTGCCTGACCGAGGATGCGCCCGAAATCTACGACGCCATTCTGGGGGCAGGGGCAAAACCGTTTGGCATGTATGCGCTCAACGCGCTGCGGATCGAAAAGGGCTACCGCGCGTGGAAGGGTGATCTGTCGACCGACTATACCTTGCTGCAAGGCGGGCTGGATCGTTTTGTAAAACTCGACAAGCCCCAAGATTTTCCCGGCAAAGCGGCTTTGCAAAGCGAAAAACAGCAGGGCGTGACGAAACGCTTTGTGACCTTGACCGTCGATGCGGGCGAGTCTGATGCACCCTACATGTCGACGCTCTGGCATGACGGACAGGTCGTCGGCGAAACGACCAGCGGGGACTGGGGCTACCGGGTGAACACCTCAATCGCGCTGGGCATGCTGCGCGCCGAACTTGCGGTGCCCGGTACGGAACTTGAAATCGACATCTACGGAGACATGCGCAAGGCGATCGTACAGAATGATGAGCCCCTCTGGGATCCGCAAAACGAACGGCTGCGTGCCTAATGCAAAACCGTCCCGCCCGCAGTCCAGACTGGCAAGACTGCCATAAAGGCCCGATCGCGCCGCGCCACGCGACGGCGCGGCAGGCCTTTGAGACTGGCTTTGACAGCTTGCCGGGTTGGGTCGGTTTGGCCCTGCGCGGACGGGACCGCGTCGTCAAACCTTTTGGCCTTGCAACCGTTTCGGATAGAGACCTGTCGATGACGTCCCTCCCGGTTCTGGAAGAGACGCCAAACACCTACGAGGTCGGGGTCGAAGACTCGCATCTGACCTTCACCTTGCAAACCAATCTGGACCACGGGATCGTGTCTGTCATCACGCGCATCTGGTTCAGTCATTGGATGGGTCGGTTTTACCTTGCCACCGTGCTTTTGCCGCACAAATACATCCTGCGACACGCAATAAGGGCTTTGGCATGACACAAATTACACTTCTCGACGGTGGTATGGGGCAGGAACTGATCCGCCGCGTTGGCAAGGCGACACCGCTTTGGTCGACACAGGCGCTGATTGATAAACCGGGGCTTGTTGCCGAGGTGCACGCCGATTACGCGGATGCCGGAGCATCCGTGGCGACAACCAATTCCTACGCCCTGCACCGCGACCGTCTTCGAGGCGGTGCAAGCAATCACTACGCATCCGATGGTATTGAGCTTGCCAATATTGAGGACCAGCTTGAACCGCTTTGCAAAGCTGCGCTGAAAGAGGCTGCAACCGTTCGTGATCGCAGCCGGGTGGCCGCGTCTATCGGGCCGCTGGCTGCCAGTTATCGCCCGGACTTACACCCCGATTTCGATTCTGCGGTTCCGCTTTATGCCGAGGTTGCAAAATTTCTGGCACCCGGCAGCGATGTGCTCTTGTTTGAAACCATCGCATCCGTCGACGCCGCGCGCGCCTGCCTCGCGGCGGGTCGCCAAACAGATCGCCCGGTCTGGCTTGCCTTTACCGTTGACGACGAAGACGGCAGTAAATTGCGTTCGGGTGAGCCGATGGCAGAGGCGGCGGCAATCGCTGCGCAAGCCGATGCCGCACTAGCCAATTGTTCGGCCCCCGAAGCCATGCCTGCAGCGCTAGCCGCTTTGGCCGCAGCCAACGTACCGATGGGTGCCTATGGCAACGCGTTCAAGATGATCACCAAAGCGTTCATCGAAGGCGGCACGACCGCTGACAACTTGCCCACACGCGAAGACATGACGCCAGACGTCTATGCCACCCATGCCATGGCATGGGTCGATCAGGGTGCGACCCTCATCGGCGGATGCTGTGAAACCGGGCCTGCCCACATTTCTGAAATCGCCCGAAGGCTGACCGCCGCAGGGCACACAATCGTCTGACACTTCACCGGAGTTCTTGTCATGCCCATACCCACACATGCCCGCGCCGTCATCATCGGTGGTGGTGTCATCGGTTGTTCCGTTGCCTACCACTTGACCAAGCTGGGCTGGACCGATGTGGTGCTGCTGGAACGTAAGCAGCTGACGTCAGGCACGACATGGCATGCGGCAGGATTGATCGGGCAATTGCGGGCGTCATCCAACATGACGAAGCTGGCAAAATACACAGCCGATCTTTATTCGACCATCGAAGAGGAAACCGGCGTTGCCACCGGGTTCCGCAAAGTAGGGTCAATCTCGGTTGCATTGACCACTGAACGTCACGAAGAATTGCGCCGTACCGCAGGGATGGCACGGGCCTTTGGCGTGCCTGTCGAAGAAATCGACACAGCCGAGATCAAACGGAAATACGCACATCTGAACACCAGCGATGTCGTGGGTGGTGTCTATTTGCCCAGCGATGGCCAAGGCGATCCGGCCAACATCGCGCTGGCGATGGCCAAGGGCGCGCGGCAGCGCGGAGCGCAAATTTTCGAGCGGACAAAGGCCACCAAAGTCACACGTGACTGGCAGCGGATCACGTCTGTCGACTGGGCGTCAGAAGATGGCACCAGCGGCACCATAACCTGTGATCACGTCGTCAATTGCGCAGGGATGTGGGGCCGTGAGGTTGGTCAGATGCTGGGCGTGAACGTGCCACTTCAGGCGTGCGAGCATTTTTACATTGTTTCCGAACCCATCCCTGGCCTTGAGGCTTTGCCGGTACTGCGCGTGCCGGATGAATGCGCCTATTACAAAGAAGACGCCGGCAAGATGATGCTGGGCGCATTCGAGCCCAAGTCAAAGCCCTGGGGAATGAGCGGTATTCCCGAAAGTTTTGAATTCGATCAGCTGCCCGAGGATTTCGACCATTTCGAGCCGATCTTGGAGGCGGCCGTGAACCGGATGCCGATGCTGGCCGAAGCGGGAATTCACACGTTTTTCAACGGGCCGGAAAGCTTTACCCCCGACAATGCCTATTACCTTGGCCAAGCCCGCGAGATGGATAATGTCTGGGTCGCCGCCGGATTTAACTCAATCGGCATCCAGTCGGCGGGCGGAGCGGGTATGGCGCTGGCGCAATGGATGGAAGACGGGGCCAAGCCGTTCGATCTGGGCGATGTGGACATTGCCCGCGAACAACCTTTCCAGCGCAACCGCCGCTATCTGAAGGAGCGGGTGACAGAGACTTTGGGTCTTCTTTACGCCGACCATTATCCGTACCGGCAAAAGGCCACCGCCCGCGGTGTGCGCCGCACGCCATTCCATCAGCAGCTTTTGGAGCGCGGCGCGGTGATGGGGGAAATCGCAGGTTGGGAGCGTGCGAACTGGTACGCGACCGAAGGTCAGACACCCGAATACGCCTATAGTTGGAAGCGGCAAAATTTCTTTGAAAACGTCGCGCATGAACACAGAGCGATCCGCGAAAATGTCGGCATGTATGACATGTCCTCCTTTGGTAAACTGCGGGTGGAGGGACCGGACTCTGAGGCGTTTTTGAACTTTGTCTGTGGCGCGGATATGTCGGTACCGGTGGGCAAGATCGTCTACACCCAGTTTCTGAACATGCGCGGCGGAATAGAGGCAGATGTCACAGTAACCCGCCTGTCTGAAACGTGCTTCCTTGTCGTAACACCGGCTGCCACGCGCGCCGCAGATCAGACTTGGCTGCAACGCCATGTGGGCGACCACCGAGTGGTCATCACTGATGTGACGGCAGGCGAAGCTGTGCTTGCCGTGATGGGACCAAATGCGCGCAAGGTTATCCAGTCTGTGTCACCCAATGAATTCTCGAACGAGGCTAACCCTTTTGGGACTGCGCAAGAAATCGAGATCGGCCTTGGCACGGCGCGGGTGCACAGGGTGTCCTATGTCGGAGAGCTGGGCTGGGAGATCTACATCTCTGCCGATCAGGCCGGGCATGTGTTCGAGACGCTTTGGGAGACAGGACAGGATCATGGCCTGACCCTGTGTGGAATGCATGCTATGGACACTTGCCGGATCGAAAAGGCGTTCCGCCATTTTGGCCATGATATCACCTGCGAGGATCATGTTCTGGAGGCCGGGTTGGGCTTTGCCGTGAAAACTGCAAAACCTGATTTCATCGGACGCGATGCGGTTTTGCAAAAGCGCGAGACCGGTTTGCAAACCCGGATGGTGCAGTTCCGCCTGACCGACCCCGAGCCGCTGCTCTATCACCACGAACCGATCCTGCGGGATGGGGAGATTGTTGGCTACCTGAGTTCCGGTGCATATGGACACCATCTGGGCGGTGCCATCGGCATGGGATACGTGCCGTGTGTGGGTGAAACTGCGGAGAAGGTGTTGGCGTCGACCTATGAGATCGATGTCGCAGGCGTGCGGGTCAAAGCAGAAGCTTCGCTCAGACCGATGTATGATCCGACGTCAGCGCGGGTGCGAGGGTAGCCAGAAACTTCGTACGAAGTTTCTGCAGTGGCAGGATTTTCATACGAAAATCCTGAGCCTTGTTCTGGGCTCCCAAGCTGCGTAGACGGTGCAGATGATCGATTATCGCCCGCCCGACATACCGCTGGACATCCTGCACGAGGATCACGAAATTCTTGTCGTGAATAAACCTGAAGGACTTTTGTCGGTGCCGGGGAAGGGACCGGAGCTGGCCGACTGCCTGATCGCGAGGTTGGAAGCGGCATATCCACAAGTTCTGCTGGTACATCGGCTTGATCGGGACACGTCGGGCGTGATGGTTTTTGGCCTCACGCCGCATGCCCAGCGCCATCTGGGACTGCAGTTCGAAAAACGGCAAACGAAGAAAACTTATCTTGCCCGCGTTGCAGGACGGTTGGAGCCGAAGACCGGGACAGTGGACCTGCCCTTGATCGTAGACTGGCCAAACCGCCCCTTACAGAAGGTTGATCGTGAGACCGGAAAACCCGCAGTGACGGACTGGCGGGTGATGAAATCGTCAGACGCGGAAAGCCGAGTGAAGCTGTTTCCGCAGACAGGGCGCAGCCATCAGCTGCGAGTGCATATGCTGGCGTTAGGTCATCCGATTTTGGGTGATCCACTGTATGCGTCCGAGACTGCAGATCAGCACCCGCGTATGATGCTACATGCTGAGGAATTGCGGCTGCGGCACCCGGATGGCGGTGAAGGAGTGAAGTTTCGGGTGGCGGCCCCCTTCTGACGGGGTTTGGACGTTGGCGCGTCCGACATGCGCAGCCTGCGGCTGCGCGATTTGCATATTTGTAAAAAGAAGAAGCAGGGGGCCCGCGCCCCCTACTGTGTTTTTAGTTTATTCGGCGGCCCAGCCAGAGACGGCTTTGACTTCGAGGAAATCCTCGATGCCCCAAACGCCGCCCTCGCGGCCATTGCCTGACTGCTTCATGCCACCAAAGGGTGACCCGGCAGAGCGTCCTTCGCCGTTCATTTCCACCATACCGGACCGCAGTTGACGGGCCAGTCGATTGCGCCGCCCGCCATCCTGACTTTGGACATAGTTGGTCAGACCGTAGACGGTGTCATTGGCGACTTGCACCGCCTCTTCCTCGGTCTCGAACTTCATGATCGACAGAACAGGGCCGAAGATTTCCTCGCGCGCGATGGTCATGTCGTTGGTGACATCGGCAAAGACCGTGGGACGCACATAGAAGCCCTTGTTCAGGCCATCAGGGCGTCCAGTGCCGCCGGTGACAAGACGCGCGCCTTCGTCGATGCCTTTCTGGATCAAGTCCTGAATTTTCTGCCACTGGGTCGCATTCACCACGGGGCCGATATGGCGGCCCTCGGCAGAGGCGGGGCCAACGCTGATCTTCGCGGCGATTTCTCCTGCTTCTTCGACCACGCGATCGTAGATCGGCGCTTCGACCATCATGCGCGAGGGTGCGTTGCAAGACTGGCCAGTGTTCTGCATCATGTGCAGCACGCTGCGTTTCACAGCCTTTTCATCGGCATCCGCGAAAATCAGATTTGCGCCCTTACCGCCGAGCTCCAGATGTACCCGCTTGAGCGTGTCGGCGGCGGCTTTGGAGATCAGTTTGCCTGCGCGGCTTGAGCCGGTGAAGCTGACCATGTCCACGTCAGGATGCGCCGAAAGCTGGCTGCCAACGCCGACGCCATCGCCGTTCACGAGGTTGAAGACGCCCGGCGGGAACCCTGCCTCATGCATCATTTCGGCAAACAGCATCGCGTTGAGCGGGCTTTCTTCGGATGGTTTGAGCACCATTGTGCAGCCCGCAATGGCGGCAGCGCCGACCTTGAGCGTGACTTGGTTCATCGGCCAATTCCACGGCGTAATCAGCGCGCAGACACCCACCGCTTCGTAGATGATCCTGTCCTTGGGGCTGTGATCATTGAGCGGTCGGTCGAATTCGAATGACTTGGCTGCGTCGATGAAGTTTTGCAGATGCCACGTACCCGCACCGACTTGGCTTGCTCGCGACATGTCGATGGGTGCGCCCATTTCGACACTCATGGCTTGCGCCATTTCTTCTCCGCGCGATTGAAAAATCTTGAGCAGTTTTTCCACCAGCGCGATGCGTTCGGCGGGTTGCGTAGCCATCCATGACGGGAATGCATCCTTAGCGGCGGCAACCGCCGCGTCAGTGTCCGCCTGACCGCCAAGGGAAATCACCGCGCAAGGCTCTTCGGTGGACGGATCAATGACATGGTGGTCACGTCCTTCGACGGGATCGACCCACTCTCCGTTGATGTAGAATTGGCGTTTCTCGATCATCTGATTGTCTCCCCTCAGAGCATTGCAGACGACACTGTGTCACCCCCGCGTTCCCCTCGCAAGGGGGTGTAAGTGACCGATGCACTGCCTATGTTTCCGTCAAACGTCACACCCCAAAAAGGAGGCAATCATGGGCTTGCGTATCAACGATGAAATTCCCAACCTGACCGTGGAAACTGACCAAGGGACAATCACCCTGCACGACTGGATCGGCGACAGCTGGGCGATCCTGTTTTCGCACCCGAAGGACTTTACACCCGTCTGCACCACCGAGTTCGGCGCCGTCGCGCAATTGGCCGATGAATGGGCCAAACGCGGCACCAAAGTGATGGGCATTTCCGTCGATGGTGTCGAGGATCACAAGAAGTGGAAAGGCGATATCGAAGCAACATCTGGATCCAAGGCTGGGTTCCCGATCATTGCGGATGAAGACCTGACCGTGGCAAAGGCGTTCGACATGCTGCCTGCGGAATACGTGCTGCCAGATGGCCGGACGCCTGCCGACAGCGCAACCGTCCGCGTTGTATTCATCGTCGGGCCTGACAAGAAACTGAAACTTTCGATGACTTATCCGATGACAGTCGGCCGCAACTTTGCCGAGGTGCTGCGAGCTTTGGACGCGCTGCAGACATCGGCGCGGGAAAATGTCGCCATGCCCGCGAACTGGACTGTCGGGCAGGACGTCATTGTGCCGATGTCGGTCAGCGACGCGGATGCAATTGCCAAATACGGCAAGATCGAAACCGTGCTTCCTTACCTGCGCAAGGCCAAGCTGCCATCGTAAGCTGTTGCTCTTTTCAGCACGAAGACAGGCCGGGGGTACCTCCTTTGGCCTTTTTCATTGCACCGAGATCAGAACCGCCTCGACCCGGCGGTTCGCCTCTCGGCCCGCCTCGGTCAGGTTGGTGGTGCGGGGGGACAGAAAGCCGACGCCATCAGCAGCGACCTGCGACGCAGACACGCCGCGCGCAATGACATAAGCGCGGGCGGCCTCGGCGCGGCGGCGTGACAGGGCGACATTGGCTAAAAGCGATCCGGTTGCGTCGGTATGGCCGACAAAGGTGATCTGCCGGGTCGGATTGGCCGTCAGGTAGGCCACCACCGCATCCAGCGATTGCACCGATCCGTCGCCAAGCGATGCCGACCCACTTGCGAAGTCGAGATCCGCCAGCACCACGTGGCCTGCGCTTTCCAATTGCGCCACCACGTCCCCTGCGCCTTCGGGAATCACAACCGACGGCGCGTTCGAGACGGACAAGGCAGGTCTTCCGGGTGGGCCGACTTCGATCAGTTGCAGGAACACGGATTCGCCATCGCGGCTGACCAGAAGGCTGAGTGCTTGGGTCGCGTCCGCCGATTTGGCGGACAGGAAGCGATAGTCCGACAGATCGACATACATGTTCGGCGCCCGCAATACGTCGATGCCAAAGCGGAAATCGAATCCACCGCAGCTTCGGGCGGTGCATTCGAAGAAGATATCGAAGCGATCCGCCATGAGCTGTTCGCGTATCGGCCCAAGGACTTGCCCGGTTGTGATGCCCGCGCCGGAAATGCGCCATGCCGTTCTTCGGACTTCGCCTTCGAGCGCGGCGACAGGCACGCCGTTCGCTTCGGTCCACGCCCCGATGGGCAGGTCATAGCTACCGGAGGGCGTGATCCGCGATACGGTTTCGCGCGCACCAATGGGCAAAGCAAGGTCCAAAGCGGCAGCGGGCAGACCCAACAGACTCGCCCCGAAACAAAATCCCAAAACTTTAGCGCGACTGCGCGTGATACTCATCATTGGGCCGCATATCCGTGGCGCTGGCCACGCGGTTGGTCATGTTGAAAAACCCGGCAACGTTCGCGATATCCCAAATATCGCGATCACTAAACCCGGCATCACGCAGCGCCTCACGGTCGAACTCCGCGATCTCGGAACTGAATTTGGTGATCTTCTCGGCAAAGGCCAGCATCGCACGGTGACGGTGCGGCAGGTCAGCCACCCGCCAATTCATCACCAGCATCTCGCCCAGCTTCGGATCGCCGGACAGAGCACGCACCGCTGCGCCATGGGCGGTGAGGCAGTAGAAACACTTGTTGATCGAACTGACGACCACCGCGATCATCTCGCGTTCCAACTTGCTAAGGCCACTGCCTGCCAGCATCAGATCGTTATACATCGCAGTAAAAGCGTCTAGCTTATCGATGTCGAAAGCATAAGCCTTTAGAACGTTTGGGATCATGCCCAACTTGTCCTCGCAGACATCAAAGTATTTTTGTGTCTCTGGGGGCAATGGATCGACAATCGGCAGGTTGAGTGCCGTGGGAAGCGTGTCTTTGGTCATTCGGTATCACTTGTGTTTGGTAAGATGCGATAGTGATAGTGTCCCACAACCTGCATCCCTAGGGAAGCATAGAGGCGGTTAGCCCCTTCATTGGTCTGAGTGCACAGAACGCTCATCCAGTCCGCGCCATTCGCTTTGGCCCAATGCGCCGCCTGACGCATCAGCCACACCCCCATACCCTTGCGGCGGTGCACTTTTGCAATTTCGAGCGCGTGGACCATGGCAATGCCTTCGGAGATCGCACAGTACCCGGTGCCTGCCGGTTTGTCGTTGATCCGCCCCAGTATACCCGTCTTGGGAACATCGGCGCGTTCCATCACGGCAATGCGGTCCGGGCCAATTCCACCCGCATCCCAGAGGTCGCGCATGATCGCCAAAGGTTCCCAAATGACAAAGGCGGTTACGCGGGGCACCGCAACATCGGTCAACTGGTCGACCGGACACATCCAGAGGTTCACCGGGTCGATGATCTCGTACCCTCGGTCGGCGAGGGCTGCGTCCAGTGCATCGTCGCCTTCGCGGATCATGAAAAGCGCGTCCTGCCCCAGCAAACCCATAGCGGTTTCCGCCGCAACCAGATCATCGTCGCCCCACGCGCCCTCTGCTGTAGCTGCGCTAACACGCTTGCCGCCTCCTGCCCCGTTGCGCAACATCCACGGGCCTGCGGGCGTGCGATCTGCGGGCGGCCATGTGGCCTCGGTCACCGCATAAAGCGTTTGGACCGTCGGTGTCATGACGCAAATTCTTCAGCTAGGCGCGCCATCACGTGATCCACCCGCGCGCCGTCGCTGCCCCGCACCACGATGTTGGATCCATACGCCCCGTTCTGCTGGAACGGGTAAGAACCGATGGAAAGATCCGGGAAATCGGCGGCGATCTGGCCCAGTGGCCCTGCGATATCGCCTTCGCCGCGATCCACCCGCAGGGTCTGTGACAGGATTGGCGCGCCACCTGTCAGTGTTGGGATCACGCTGGCGACCATCGCCTGAAAGACCGAGGGTACCCCTGCCATCACATGTACGTTGCCAATGGTGAAGCCGGGCGCGATAGAGACCGGGTTTTCGATCAGCCCGGCCCCATCGGGAATACGCGCCATGCGCTTGCGGGCGTCGTTGAATTCCATACCTCGGCTGTCGTAATGCGCCTGCAAGAGGGTCGCCGCATCGTCGCGCACGTCGATGGACACTCCAAACGCTGCCGCCACACAATCGGCGGTGATGTCATCATGTGTCGGCCCGATCCCGCCCGAGGTGATCACGGTGTCATGCGCCGCACGCAAATCGTTCAACGCCGAGACAATCGCATCGCGGTCATCGCTGACAATCCGCACCTCGCGCAGGGTGATACCCACCTTGGTGAGTTCCTGCGCCAAATGGTGCATGTTGGTGTCGCGGGTCCGGCCTGACAGGATCTCGTCGCCGATCACCAGCATGGCTGCGGTTGGATTGGGCATGCGCTGCCTCCTTGATCCGGGTTTTGCTCAGGTATAGGCGTGGCTTATGCGCTTTCAAACCCCTCTTGTTCCGGGCACCCTCATCCGGCGGTACAAACGCTTTCTGGCCGATGTCATACTTGCCGACGGGCAGGAGATCACGGCGCATTGCGCCAACCCGGGGTCGATGATGGGTCTGGCCGATCCGGGATTGCGCATCTGGCTTGAGCCGAACGACGACCCCAAAAAGAAACTCAAGTTCGGGTGGCGCTTGGTCGAGCACGGGAACGGGCATTTCACCGGGGTCGATACGGCGGTGCCGAACCGGATGTTGAAAGCGGCGCTTGAGGCCCGCGAGGTGCCCGGGCTGGATGTTTTCGATACCCTTCGGGCTGAAGTGCCGTATGGAGAGAAAAGCCGGATTGATTTCCTGCTCCGCAGCGACAGTGCACCTGACACCTATGTCGAGGTCAAATCCGTCACACTGTCGCGGCAGCCCGGACTAGCGGAATTCCCCGACAGTGTGACTGCGCGTGGCACCAAGCACTTACAGGAATTGGCCAACATGGTCACCCATGGGCACCGTGCGGTGATGCTTTACCTCGTGCAGCGGACAGACTGTGAGCGCATGACCCTCGCGCAGGATATCGATCCCACCTATGCACAGGGTTGGAATGCCGCCACTGCCGCTGGTGTTGAAACGCTCGCGCTGGATTGCCACATCAGCCCCGACGCTATTCAGCTGGGCAAACCAATCCCGATGGTCGCGCCGTCTGAGCCGTAATGTCGCGCCTCTGGCAAAACCATGCACAGAGGGCTAAAACCGACACAAGAATTACTGGAGTTCCCTTGTGAACAATAATCACGATGGTCGCATGACGCGCGAAGGTATCCGCATCCACGAGGCCGCAGATTTTGCTGGAATGCGCAAAGCCGGGGAACTGGCCGCGCGTATCTTGGATGACGTGGCCGCGCATGTATTCGTTGGACAGACCACAGCCGCGCTGGATGATTTCATCCGCACCGAGGTAGAAAAAGCAGGCGCTGTATCGGCCACCATTGGGTACAAAGGCTACCAACACGCTAGCTGCATCAGTGTAAATCACGTGGTGTGTCACGGCATCCCCGGAGACAAGACACTCAAGGATGGCGATATACTCAATATCGATGTGACGGTGATTGTCGACGGGTGGTTCGGCGACACCAGCCGCATGTATGTGGCGGGTAAGCTGAGCCGTAAAGCAGAACGCCTGATCCAAGTCACTCATGACGCTTTGTTCAAGGGGATTGAGGCGGCTAAGCCCGGCAACACGTTCGGTGACATCGGTCACGCTATCCAGACTTTTGTCGAGGCGAACCGCATGTCCGTTGTGCGCGATTTCTGCGGCCACGGTTTGGGCAGGGTGTTCCACGCGCCGCCAAACGTGCTGCATTACGGGCGTCCCGGAACGGGGCCGCGTCTAGAGGAAGGCATGTTCTTCACGATCGAACCGATGGTGAATCTTGGTCGGCCCGAAACCAAGGTTCTGTCCGACGACTGGACCGCAGTGACGCGGGACAAATCCCTGTCAGCGCAGTTTGAGCATTCGATCGGCATCACCTTTGATGGCTGCGAGGTGTTCACGCCATCTCCGTCGGGTCGGTTCCATCCGACCTACGACACCTGACCGATCATCCGTCCATGGACTGTGTTCCGACCCGTGTTTTGACCATCGGGTGCAGCTGCATCAATCGCTTCCAGTTTGAGTTCTTTCAGGCCCGGCACCCTGGTTCCGAATGCCATTTTGTCCGATCCCTGTTCGACTGGAATATCGTGTCTTTGGTTGGAACAGAATCCATTCTTAGTCGTGCTGTCGATGGCAGTTTGCTAAGCGTGCTGCAGGACAAATCCGGATATTATGTCGAATGGGATGTGCTTTTGTTTCACCAAGACTTGCCCGGCGTTTGTTTTTTTCACGAACAAGGCATCGCAAAGACATTCGATGACCCCACTCAGAAAAACAGCCTCGTCAGCAAACTGATCCACCAAGCGGAACCGTTCCTGACTCCGTATTACGCAGGCCAGACGCATCTGATCTGGTCCAACATCCAACCAAACCTGCCCGACACCGTGAACAACGTAACGCCATGGGACACGTTCCAACTGAGCACCCAACGCCACACCGCGATAAAAACCTTGGGGAAAGCGTTGTTCGGGGCCGATACGGCCTTTTCGTTCTTGACCATTGCTGGTGATGTTGCTGCTGACTTGGTCGGCGCGCCAGACGTTCAGGTGATCGACCTACCGCGCGGTTCTGAATACGAAGGACCACCTGACCTCTACGACTCGCTTCTTGCGGGTATCGTCGAACGGCCACACACCTGATACAGCAATTCACTGGGATGGTTTGTCGCTTTCCCTTGTCGGTTCGCACCGCTAAACCATCTGCCATAGCGGAGGCAAAGATGACGAAGATCACACCACAACCCGGGATCATGGATATTGCGCTGTATGTCGGTGGCAAATCACATATCGACGGCGTGTCGAACGTGGTCAAACTCAGCTCGAATGAAAACCCCTTCGGGCCCAGCCCCGCCGCACAGGAAGCGGTGCGGCGCTCTGTTCTCGACCTGCATCGTTATCCGTCGACGGATCATGCGTCGTTGCGGGCTGCCATCGCAGACGTCTATGGCTTGAACGCAGATCAGATCATTTGTGGGGTCGGGTCGGACGAGATCATCACCTTTCTCTGCCAAGCCTATGCCGGGTCGGGTGATGAGGTGATCCATACCGAACACGGCTTTGCACTCTACAAGATCTGTGCTTTGGCGGCAGGTGCGACCCCGGTTGAAGTGCCCGAGCATGACCGCGTGACCGACGTCGATGCGATCCTTGCCGCATGTACCGACAAAACCAAGCTGGTTTTTATTGCCAACCCGAACAATCCGACAGGAACCATGATCGGTCTGGCAGAAATCGAACGTCTTGCTGAGAACCTGCCGCCACAGACGCTGTTGGTACTGGACGGTGCTTATGCCGAATTCGTCGACGGTTATGACGGCGGTGCCGCCCTAGTGCATGCGCTGAACAACGTAGTGATGACCCGCACATTCTCCAAGATCTACGGTTTGGGCGGGCTGCGCATCGGTTGGGGCTACGCGCCGCAAGACGTGATTGATGTGCTCAACCGCATCCGTGGTCCGTTCAACCTTTCCGGAACAGCGCTTGCTGCGGCGGAAGTGGCCGTTCGAGACACCGCCTATGTGGAAAAATGCCGCCTCGAAAACACTCGTCTGCGTGCCTGGCTGGCTGAAGCGCTCGCCGAGCATGGAGTACCGTCTGACACGTCGATGGCAAATTTCGTGCTTGCCCGATTCACTGACGAGGCCGAGGCCGAAGCCTGTAATCTTTATCTGCAGTCACAGGGGCTGATCGTCCGTCAGGTCGGGTCATACAATCTGCCATTCGCGCTGCGCATCACCGTCGGGGACGAAGCCAGTTGCCGCCGCGTGGCGCATGCGGTTGGTCAGTTCAAGGCAGGTGCACGATGAACCCTATTTATGATCGTGTGGCCCTGATTGGTCTGGGCCTGATTGCTTCGTCGATGTTCTGGGCTATGAAACGCGGTAGCCTTGCTGGACACGTCGCAGGTTACGCGCGCAGCGCGGAAACCCGAGACACCGCCCGACGGATCGGTCTTTGCGACACTGTCTGCGACACGCTGGCCGATGCAGTGTCGGACGCTGACCTTGTTGTTCTCGCCGTTCCCGTGGGTGTGATGGGCGACCTCGCCGCAGAGATCGCGCCGTATCTGAAGCCGGGCGCGACTGTAACCGATGTCGGCTCTGTCAAAGGGCAGGTCATTGCGGATGTGACGCCGCATATCCCAGACGGCGTTCATTTCGTCCCAGCCCACCCCTTGGCCGGGACCGAACACTCCGGCCCGGAATCCGGCTTTGCAACGCTTTTTGACAACCGTTGGTGTCTGATCGTGCCGTCAGAGGGCAGCGCGCCCGAACCTGTCGACACGCTGTCGCGCTTTTGGCGCGGGCTTGGGGCCAACGTCGATGTGATGGAGCCGGATCATCACGACCTCGTTCTGGCGGTCACTTCGCATTGCCCCCACTTGATCGCCTATACGATGGTCGGTGTGGCCGATGATTTGCGGCGCGTGACCGACAGCGAAGTCATCAAATACTCCGCTGCCGGTTTCCGGGATTTCACCCGCATTGCGGCTTCGGATCCTACGATGTGGCGGGATGTTTTTCTAACAAACAAGGACGCGACGCTGGAAGTCCTTGGACGTTTCACCGAAGAGCTTTTTGCGCTACAACGGGCCATCCGACAAGGTGACGGTCCAATGCTTCACGACTACTTCACGCGCACGCGCGCAATCCGCCGGGGGATCATCGAAGCAGGTCAGGACACGGCTGCACCGAACTTTGGGCGATCTGGGTAGGGCGATCGATGCGTGTGACGAGTGTTCTGGTTTGGGTTTGGATCATTATGGCAGGCGCGGCTCTTGCGGCTCCGGACACATCCCTCCGACCGATTGCACGCGAAGACAATACATCCGCTTCCATGTCGCTTGGAAACACCCGACCAATGGCACGGCCTGCCCTTCTTGAGGCCGCGTTGGTCAGCCAGTTGGCCCGGCAATTCGAAACCGTCGCCGATCCCGGTTTCCAACATGCACTTGCCAGCCAGACCAACATAGCAACTCGCGCCTTTGCCGCCGTATCTCCCCAAGCGACCGGGTTGTCGATCCGTCCGAACCTTCGGCCTTACAGCATGGTGCAAAAGGCTATGGCAAAGCGCCGTGCCCGGGCCAAGGGGGCCGTGTGCGGCGATCCGGATATTCAGGGCGAAACCGTTGGTTTTGTTCCCGGCCGCCTATCCGCTTGCGGCATTCAAGACGCGGTCAAAGTGCGGTCCGTCTTGGGCATAACGTTAAGCCAGCAAGCTGTATTGGATTGCAAAACAGCGAAAGCCGTCAAAACTTGGGTCCGAAAGGGTATGAAACCTGCCGTGGGCAACACCGGGGGGGGCGTGTCCCAGATAAAGGTCGCCGCGCATTACGCCTGCCGGACGCGCAACAATCAGCCCGGGGCGAAGATCAGCGAACATGGCAAGGGTCGGGCGATCGACATTTCGGGTTTCCGCCTTCGCGATGGATCCGAGATCACACTCCTTCAGGATTGGAACCGACGCGGCACCGGGGCAATGCTGCGCAAGATGCACCAAAGCGCATGCGGAATTTTCGGAACTGTTCTTGGCCCAGAGTCAGACCGGTTTCACAAGGATCATTTCCATTTCGACACGGCCCGCTACCGCAGTGGTTCGTTCTGCCGCTGACCTTAATTGTAGGATCGCACAAGGCTTTCCGCCACAAGCGCCCACCCGTTCGCCACAACAAAAAACGCGAGCTTGAATGGTAGCGATACAATCGCTGGCGGCACCATCATCATGCCCATCGACATCAACACAGCTGCAACCACGAGATCTATGATGAGAAAAGGCAGGAAGATCAGGAATCCAACTTGAAACGCACGGGAGAGTTCCGAAAGCAAAAAGGTTGAGATCAAGACAGAAAGGGGCGTATCGGGGTTCGCCTCTGTCAGGTTCAGATCTGACCTGATCCGGGCCATTGTCGCAAAAGTGTCAGGGTCAACCTGCGCCGCCATGAAAATCCTGAAAGGCTCGAACCCGCGCTGGAAGCCTTCTTCAACTTCGACCTCACCATCCAGCAGTGGTCGTACCCCTTGCTCCCAAGAGTCGAGCAAAACTGGCTCCATCACAAAGAACGTTAGAAACAGCGCGATGCTGATAATCAGCATGTTCGGAGGTGACTGCTGCAGCCCAATGGCTTGCCGCAAGATCGACATCACGGTCACGATGAACGGAAAGCAGGTAACGGTTACGACAATCCCTGGCGCAATACTGAGCACCGTAATCAATGCGATCAGGTTGAGTGTTGTCGCGGTGATGGACCCGCCATCACCGAGGTCTAACGACAAACTTTGCGCCGACGCCCCAGACGCTGCCAAAAGGCTGATCACCACAACGATGGGACCGACGCGGTTCACCGTTAAAGACCAGAAGGGCCAAGATCATTGACATCGACCAGTCGAACACAAAGCTGACCTTGCTGCTCTCCGCTTTCGCCAACTTCCAGAACACCCATCCCGATCAGGCGATCACCCACATACAGCTCGACCATATCCTCGACTCGCTTATCGAGCAGCAGAACTGACCCTTCTTCAAGTTGTAATAGGTCACGGACAATAGGGCGGGCACGGCCCACTGATACCAAGATTTCAATCGGAACATGTGTAAAGGCCGCTTCGACCTTGCGGGAACCAAGAGCGTCAGTTGAGTTATCCATGAGCGCGTCTCTCCGGTGTGTCGTGAAGCACCGTATGCACAGCCTGCGCGATCTGGGCTGAAACGTCAGACAGATCCACTGACAGCTCTTTTCGGCCCATTCGCAAATCCGCCCGGCCTTCTGGAATGTCGTCTGATTGTACGACTGTCACAGGAAGGTTCGTCGCTGCCGCATTTACGAACTGCGACACCTGTTCGACGGACTCAGGTGTCACGGCAATCTCTATCTGGACGGTGCCCATCTCGCAGGCGATACGCGTGAGTTGATCGGCCACGTGTGCGCCCAAAGTCTCGCGGGCAAGGGACGGCAGGATCTTTTTCAGGATTTCATCAAAGAGCGGACCCAGATTTGAAAGAATCTGTGCGTGGACCTCGTGATAGGTGAACGAAAGGTCTTGCAGGGTCTGAATGACCCCATCAGACAGCTGCGTGCCTTCCTCGGTCTTGGCCTTGATCGCATCATCCCAACCAGCGCGATACCCTTTGTCGAACGCCTCCAACCGTTCAGTTTCAAGCACCTCATCGGAGACGGAATGCATGCCAACTCTAGATTGCGGAGTGCCAAAATCCTCCAGGTAGGCGGAAAGTGACGTCATCTCGCGTCCTCCGGTTTTGGCTCATCAAGCCAACTGCGCAACACCTCGACTGTTTCGTTGCGCCGTTCATCGATAAGGGTTTTCAAACGGGCAACGGCATCTTCGGAGTTTGGCAGCTCAGCCTGATCAACACGCGCCGGGATCGCGGGCAGATTGATATCGCCACTTTCAGGCTCAATCGTTCCATTCAGGACAGGAAGCTCTGGCGATTGCGCCGACGCCGATGCGTTATTTGCCAAAACAGGCAGTACGGCGTTACGTCGTCCAGGCAATAACAACGGACGAATAACAAACACGCCCAGGATCAGAGCTACCAGACCGAATACCACCATTTGAACGAGGCTCATTGCGTCGATCTGTCCAGAGAACCAATTCTGTTCAACTGGTAGGGAACCAACGCTTTCCAACGGTTCGAAAGACAACGATTTCAGTGTGATCACGTCACCTCGGCTTTCATCATATCCGACGGCCGACGCAACAAGATCGCGGAGCGCGGCCAATTCTTCGTCAGGTACAGGCACGAACGCGGCATTGCCTTGAGCATCGGTCTGCAGTGTTCCGTTCACCATGACCGCAACGGTCAATCGCTTGATCGCGCCTGGCGCTTTTAGGACTTCGCGCGTTGTCTGGGACACCTCGTAGTTTAGACGCTCACGCGTTTCAGCTGATTGGCGCGTTTCCGTTTCGCTTCCTGACGCGTCGCCGTCGGGTAAGTTAGACGCGACTGTGACCGCTCCTGACCCTGCATTTTCAGATTGATCTGATCGTTCTTCGCTGTCCGAACTGATGACAAAACGACTGTCAGGGTCAAAACGACGCTCTGTTATCGATTCCGTGTCGGTGATTGAATCGATGCTGACCTCAACAACAGCGTTGCCACGACCGACTCGTGCTTCGACAAGCCGCAGAACCCGATCGCGCAAAAGATCGCTGCGATCCTGATCACGGGCTGGATTCAATATATCCGAGTTGTCCGATATGAGACCCAGTTTCGAATCGATCAAAGCAACGTCTTCAGCTGCCAGCCCCGCTACTGCTGAGGCCACCAAATGCCGGATGGCTTGCGCTTGTGATCGGTCAATGGCCCCCGAACGAGCTGTGACATGAACAGAAGCGCTGGGCGCAAGATCGCGCCGAAACGGATTATCGCTTCCCGTGGCAATGTGAACCCGGGCCGTTCCGATATTGGGCGATGACACAATGGTTCGCGCCAATTCTCCTTCCTTGGCCCGCAGATATGCTGCATCGAACATCTGCGATGTGGTCCCAAACCCCGACAGCGTATCCAAGAGTTCATATCCCTGTGCGGAAGATGCAGGCAAACCCTCTGACGCAAGTGTTAGTCGCAACTGATCACGGGCCGCAGACGCTACGAGAATCGACGTACCCTGCACTTCGAAGGGAACACCCATTTGCTGCAGAGACTGGACCACTTCGCCAGCCGCAGCCGGATCAAGCCCGGAATACAATAGCGTCATGCGCGGCTGAGTAACTAACCGAGACATCCCGAGAATCGCCAGAAATATCGCAATCGTTGATCCGATCACGATCGCCTTTCGCGCATTGGAAAGATTTCGCCAAATTGGCAATAGGTGCTGCACCGCTATCCTCCGAACCCAAAACATTCTGTTTCGTTGATGGGCTCGTTATTGCGCGTTCGTGTTAACAATCGGTTAGTGCCTGACCGCTAAAAGTCGAACCATGAACCACGGATGGAAGGGTCATGGCACTGACTGACGCTACAGACATCGAAACAGGCAAGGGCACCAAAAAGGTATCCAAGACCACCCTCATTCTATCCGTCATACTGTGTCTTGCAGGTGCAGCAGTCGGTTTTTTTGTCTTATCCAGCGGACTTGTCCCGACAGGAAAACAAGAGGCGCACACGTCCGAAACACACGAACTGCCCGAAGCGATGCCCGATGTTGTGTTTGTGGAAATTCCGACTCTGATTGTCACCTTGCCGCCGGGAGCAAAGAACGATCACTTACGCTTTACAGCGCAGATTGAAGTTCCCTCAAAATATCAAGCCGACGTCGAATTCCTGATGCCGCGCATACAGGACGTGTTGAACGGCTATCTTCGCGCGCTGACTGCTGAAGACATCGAAGGTCCCGGGGCGCTTTTCCAGATTCGGCTGCAGTTGTTTCGTCGCATTGTGGTCGTTGTCGGGCTTGGCAAAGCCAACAGCCTGCTTGTGTCAGAATTCATCCTGAATTGAGGATCCGTAATGGAATTGGTAGCCGATATTCTACTCGTGGCTGGCGCACTTGGCGCCGGACTATACTGCTTTGTTCTTTCGCGCAGGTTGACGCGTTTCACAGACTTAGAGAACGGTGTTGGTGCTGCTGTCGCGGTCCTGTCCGCGCAGGTGACCGATTTGCAATCCGTGCTTGAGACAGCGCGAACAACCGCAAGTCATTCGACTGACAGCCTTCAAGATTTGACAACGCGGGCGGAAGATGCAGCCAAACGGTTGGAATTGATGGTCGCCTCCATGCACGATCTGCCCCCCGCACCGTCAAACCCGGCATCTGCTCCACCGCCATCAGAACCCGTGTTTGCCCGGCATGCCCGAGGTGCCGAATGACACCAAAAACACATGGAAAAAGACCCGACCAGAGCCCTTCGCGTAAAGGGACACTGATCATTATCGGTACGCTTTTCATTTTGTCTGCTGGCGTGCGGTTGGCGACCGATGCCGGGCAGGTTCTTGCAAGTGAAGGCGTAGATTATGAAGCCGCTACCAATTCCGCTAGCGCAGTTGCGCAAGACCTTGCTCGCCCAGAATCATTGAACGCGGCTTTGGACGCGATCAAGCGACGCGAAAGGCGGTTGATTGATCGTGAAGCGGAAATTGACTCACGCGAAGCGTCTCTCTCGGCAGCCGAAGCTGCAATTGACCTTGAGCTGACCAAGCTGGAAGAAGCCGAACAAAGCCTGCGAGAAACGATTGCACTTGCCGCCGCAGCAGCAGAAGACGATCTTTCTCAACTCACCGCCGTCTATGCCGATATGAAACCGAAGCAAGCCGCCGCCTTGTTCGAACAGATGGATTCAACCTTCGCAGCCGGCTTTCTTGGCCGAATGGCCTCCGACAGCGCAGCACGAATTATGGCCGGAATGACGCCCGAAAAAGCCTACGCGATCAGCCTCGAATTAGCCGGACGCAACGCTAGTATTCCGCTAGAATGAGACACTTGGGTAACTCTGGTGATCCCGGCAGGATTCGAACCTGCAACCTGCCCCTTAGGAGGGGGCTGCTCTATCCAGTTGAGCCACGGGACCACGCAGTTTAGGCATACTGATCCAATCGCAGCTTGTCATCACATCAGTCATTTTTTCACAAGCGTCGCAATCGCTTGCTGGTGCGCAGAAGATTGCGGTAACATCAAGATGACAGAATAGGATGACCCCCTTGGCTAATGACGACACCCGCCCTCTGACGCTGCGCGACGTTTCAGAAGCGTCCGGCGTTTCGGAAATGACTGTGAGCCGCGTGCTGCGAAATCGTGGCGACGTTTCCACCGCGACGCGCGAACGCGTGCTAACCGCCGCTAAATCCCTTGGCTATGTGCCCAACAAGATCGCTGGGGCCTTGGCCAGCCAACGGGTCAATCTGGTTGCTGTGATAATCCCAAGTCTTCGCAACATGGTCTTCCCCGAAGTTATGTCAGGAATCAGCGCTGTCCTCGAAGAAACAGAGTTGCAACCGGTTGTCGGCGTAACGGACTATTTACCTGAAAAGGAAGAACGTGTCCTTTATGAAATGCTCTCTTGGCGCCCCTCGGGTGTGATCATCGCAGGCCTTGAACATACAGATGCGTCGCGCGCCATGCTCAAGGCGAGCGGTATTCCCGTGGTCGAGATTATGGATGTCGATGGCACTCCGGTCGACGCCATGGTTGGTATTTCACACCGCCGCGCGGGTCGCAAAATGGCCGAGGCTATTTTGAAAGCAGGCTATCAGCGGATCGGATTTCTGGGAACCAAGATGCCACTTGATCACCGTGCTCGCAAACGCTTTGAAGGCTTTACTGGTGCGCTGGCCAAAAGTGGCGTTGAGGTCGCAGATCAGGAATTCTATTCCGGCGGATCCGCACTCGCCAAGGGGCGTGAAATGACAGAAACGCTGCTAACGCGTGATCCTGAGCTGGATTTCCTCTATTATTCCAACGATATGATCGCCGCTGGCGGTTTGTTTTCGCTTCTTGAAAAGGGCATCGATATTCCCAACCAGATCGGATTGGCTGGGTTCAATGGAGTCGAATTGCTTGACGGCCTCCCGCGCCAGCTAGCGACAATGGATGCTTGCCGCAGCGAAATCGGAAGAAAGGCCGCCGAGATCATATCTGAGCGAGTCAATTCACCTGAGGCAGACACCCCCAAGGTGATAGAACTGACGCCCAAAATCAGCTACGGCGACACGCTTCGGAGATAGAAAAAGGGGCCGCAAACGGCCCCTTTACCCTTCAGGCGCTTCAAAAAAGAATCAGTTCAAAACGTCCGAAATCGCGTGCGTCCATGCCGCTGCGCCGGGATCCGCCGTGATGACCGGATCAGAGCCACCCGCCAAGAGAGTCTGAACCGTACGCTCAAAGTCAGCGGGATCAAGCGCACCATTCGACCCTGCGGTCAGTTTCGCGACCTCCCCCATCATCCGTTTCTGATGTGTTTCGGTTTGCGCTCCTGTCTCGTCGTATTCGAGAACGATCAGCGCCGCGTCATCGGGGTTTTCCTCGGCCCATTTCCATCCCTTCATCGACGCAGCAACAAAGCGCTGCATCTTGTCGACAAACGCCGGGTCGGACAGATTTTCTTCAAGCACGTAAAGACCATCTTCGAGCGTTGCGACACCCTGATCTTCGTACTTGAAAGTCACAAGGTCATCCGGGCTGACGCCCGCATCGATCACCTGCCAGTATTCATTGTAGGTCATGGTCGAGATGCAATCGGCCTGACGCTGCAACAGCGGATCGACGTTGAAGCCTTGCTTAAGGACCTCGACACCGCTCTCGCTTTTGCCGTCTGTGGAAATGCCCATTGAACTCATCCACGACATGAACGGGAATTCATTGCCAAAGAACCAAACACCCAGAGTGCGGTTCTTAAGATCATCCGGCGTCGCGATCCCGGCATCTTTCCAGCAAGTGAGCATCATGCCCGAACTTTTGAACGGCTGCGCGATATTGACCAACGGCAGGCCCTTTTCACGCGCGGCCAGCGCCGCTGGCATCCATTCGACCGTCACATCGGCACCGCCACCCGCGATGACCTGCGTCGGTGCGATGTCCGGTCCGCCCGGTTTGATTGTGACATTCAAATCGGCCTCGTCGTAGTAGCCGTTCTCCAGCGCCACGTAATAGCCCGCAAACTGGGACTGGGTGACCCACTTCAACTGAAGCGTGACATCATCCGCTGCCCATGCAGGAACAGCCAGACCAATCGCAGCCAAAGCGCCAAGTAATTTCGTTTTCATGTTGTAACCTCCATGTTGTCGTCTGTTATTCATCCATGTCCGCGATGCGACGGGTGCCAAAACGTCACGCGCTTTTCAAACCACGCCACCAGCCCATAGAACGCAGTTCCGGCCATCGCCGCCACCGCGATTTCAGCCCAGACCAGGTCGATCGACAGGCTCCCGACCCCGGTTGAGATACGAAACCCCATACCCCGCGTGGGTGACCCAAAATACTCAGCAACGATCGCCCCAATCAATGCAAGCGTCGTCGCGATTTTGAGCCCGTTGAACACGAAAGGCAGGGCCGCTGGCAGGCGCAGCTTAAGCAACGTGTCGAAGTAACTCGCAGCATATGTGCGCATGAGATCACGTTGCATCGCGTCTGTCTCGCGCAATCCTTGCACCGTGTTCACAAGGATCGGAAAGAACACCATCACAATGACGACCGCCGCTTTTGAGTGCCAGTCAAAGCCGAACCAGCTTACCAAAATCGGCGCAATCCCAACAATTGGGAGCGCTGCCACAAAGTTGCCGATGGGAAGAAGACCTCGTGTCAGGAACGATGACCGATCGATCAGAACCGCCGTAGCAAAGGCCGCCAGAACGCCGATGAAAAAACCGGACAAAGCACCTTTGAGGACGGTTTGCTGGAAATCCTCCCACAGGCTATCGGTCGAGGCAGCAAAGGTTTGTGCCACCGTCGACGGCGCGGGCAAGATCACCGGCGAGACACCAAGCCCGCGCACGATCCCTTCCCACAGCACAATCAGTGTGACCCCGAACAGCACCGGAATCAGCATGCGCACCACAAGCGACCCCCGCCATTTTGAATTCGCCAGATAGGTGTTCAGCGCCCAGGCACCGATCCAAAATACAAGCGCCGGGATCAACCAACTCATGCCTGCATCCCCATGCGTCGCAGGGTGACGCGTTGCGCCAAGTCTAGCAAGGTGACCAAAACCCCCGCAAGGATTGCCGCCGCAAACAGGGCTGCCCAGATTGCCAGCGGCGTGCCGAACTGGTCCCCGATCAGGATGCGTGCGCCCAACCCTGAAATCGCGCCCGTCGGCAATTCACCCACGATGGTCCCAACCAATGCCGCCGCGATCCCGATCTTAAGCGAGGTAAAGAGATACGGCATCGACGCGGGCAAGCGCAGTTTCAAGAAGGCTTGGAAACCTGATGCAGAATAGGTGCGCAGCAGATCAAGCTGTGCCGCGCCCGGCGATCGCAACCCTTTGACCATGCCCACAAGAACCGGAAAGTAGCACAGGTAGGCCGATATGATTGCTTTGGGCACCGTCCGCCCCTCGATCCCAATTTGGCTCGACAGCACAATGATCATGGGTGCCAACGCCACAATTGGTACTGTTTGACTGATAATGGCCCACGGCATCAGGCTCATGTTCACGACCCGGCTGTAGACGATGGCAATCGCCCCCACCATGCCAAGCACAGTGCCCAGCGCAAAGCCCCAGAGCGTCGACTGCAGTGTGATCCAACCGTGGTAGATCAGCGACCGCTTGGACATTGATCGCCCCTTCAGTGCCATCTCGCCCGTCGTTTTCCAAAGCTCCGACCCCACCTGATTAGGTGTCGGCAGGCGCGGTCGATCAAGGCTGTAGCCCAAGTTGATATGCTCGGAATTGTCGATCATAAGCCGCCAGATCGGTTGATCGAACCGCGCGCGCGACTCGGCCGGCACAACATCTGCGCCCGCCCGTTCGGCCACATCCAGCGCCCCACGGATGTTCATCGGGGCCACAGCCGCGTACCAGATCGCGACCAAAGCGGCGAGCACGGTCAGGATGGGCAATAAGGTTCTCATGATGCCTCAATCGTCATAGGCATGCCCCGCCCGCAGCCCTTCACGCACCCGATGCGCAATGGCCAGAAACTCGGGCGTATCGCGAATGTCGAGCGGACGCTCCTTTGGCAGTGGGCTGTCGATCACATCAGTGATCCTTCCCGGTCGCGGACTCATCACCACGATCTTGGTCGACAGATACACCGCCTCTGGGATCGAATGGGTGACAAAGCCAATGGTCTTTTCCGTCCGCGCCCACAGCTCCAAAAGCTGCTCGTTCAGGTGGTCGCGCACGATCTCGTCCAGAGCACCGAACGGCTCATCCATCAGCAGGATATCTGCATCAAACGCCAGTGCCCGCGCAATCGAGGCCCGCTGCTGCATCCCACCGGACAGTTGCCAAGGATATTTCTTGCCGAAATTCGACAACTCCACGAGGTCCAGCACCCGCGCGATCCGCTCGGCTTGTTCGGCCCTCGAATACCCCATGATCTCCAGCGGCAATGCAATGTTCTTCTCGATCGTGCGCCACGGATACAATCCCGCCGCCTGAAAGACATAACCATAGGCCCGCGCACGCCTCGCCTCGTCCGGGGTCATACCGTTGACAGTCAGCGTCCCACCCGTCGGCGTCTCAAGCGCCGCGATACAGCGCAAAAACGTCGTCTTACCGCAGCCCGACGGCCCGATGAAGCTGACGAACTCCCCTTTGCCGATATCCAGATCGATACCAGACAGCGCATGCACCGGCCCGTCATTAGTCTGAAAGGTCAGGTCCAGCGATTTTGCAGAAATCACTGGCTTGGTCGTGCTCCGGTCAGTGACCGGAGCGTCTGCTTGGTCTTGCATCAAACCCCCGTCGCAGGGATGCCAGTCCGCTCAACCGGGCGCGGCGCAGTCAGTTCCTTCCACGTCGACAGTGCACGGTTCACGGTCCCGTTGCCCGGTCGCTTGATGAACTGACCATGCCCTTCCTGCGTGCGTACCTCGCCATCGTGGATCGCCACATGGCCGCGCGTCAGCGTGAACCTCGGCAGTCCTTTGACATGCTGTCCCTCGAAGACATTGTAGTCGATAGACGATTGTTGGGAGTTTGCTGCAATCGTCTTGGTCTTCGCCGGGTCCCAGACAACGATGTCTGCGTCTGCCCCCACCAAGATCGCCCCTTTGCGGGGATAGCAGTTGAGGATCTTGGCAATATTGGTCGACGTCACCGCTACAAATTCATTCATCGTCAATCGGCCGGTTTCGACTCCATGTGTCCAAAGCATCGGCAGTCGATCCTCCAGTCCCCCTGTGCCGTTGGGAATCTTGGTGAAGTCACCAACGCCATAGCGTTTCTGCTCAGTGGTGAAGGCACAATGGTCTGTCGCGACGACCGATAGTGTGCCCGATTGCAGACCTGCCCAAAGGCTATCCTGATGCTTTTTGTTGCGGAATGGCGGTGACATGACTCGGCGCGCGGCGTGGTCCCAGTCTTTGTTGAAGTATTCGCTCTCATCCAGCGTCAGGTGCTGGATCAGGGGCTCACCCCAAACGCGTTTGCCTTGCATCTTGGCGCGGCGGATCGCTTCGTGCGCTTCTTCGCACGAGGTGTGCACCACATAAAGCGGCACACCCGCCATGTCGGCAATCATGATGGCCCGGTTGGTCGCTTCTCCCTCGACCTGAGATGGGCGCGAATAAGCGTGCGCCTCGGGCCCGGTGTTCCCCTCGGCCAGCAGTTTAGCGCTGAGTTCCGCCACCACATCGCCGTTTTCAGCATGCACCATTGCGATGCCACCCAATTCGGCGAGACGGTTGAACGACGCGAACAGCTCATCGTCGTTGACCATCAGCGCACCCTTATAGGCAAGGAAATGCTTGAACGTCGTGATTCCGCGATCCTCAATGACGGATTGCATGTCATTGAAAACTTGCTCGCCCCACCACGTCACGGCCATGTGGAACGAATAATCACAATTCGCGCGGGTCGACTTGTTGTCCCACCGCTTCAGCGCATCGTGCAGCCCTTCACCTTGGTTCGGCAGACAGAAATCCACCACCATCGTCGTACCACCCGCCAGTGCCGCGCGAGTTCCGCTCTCAAAGTCATCCGAGGAATAGGTCCCCATGAATGGCATCTCGAGATGGACATGCGGATCAATTCCACCAGGCATGACATAACACCCAGTGGCATCCAGTTCCTCGTCGCCCTTCAGCTCTGGCCCGATCTCAAGGATCACCCCGTTCTCGATCAAGACATCCGCCTTGTACGTCAGGTCCGCTGTAACAACCGTTCCGTTCTTGATGACTGTGGTCATGGTTTACTCCGTGGTCCTGATCTTCTCTGGTTCAAAAATACTTCGGGGGAGTCGCGCGTCGCGCGACGGGGGCAGAGCCCCCGATCTAGCTGACGATCCCCGCCGTCTCGACGACCGCATGGAACAAAACATCCGTCCCCGCCGTCGCCCATTCCTTGGAAATCTCTTCAGCTTCATTGTGCGAGAGACCGTCAACGCAGGGACACATCACCATCGCCGTCGGGGCCACATCGTTGATCCAGCAGGCGTCATGCCCCGCACCAGAGACAATATCCATGTGACTGTAGCCCAAACGTTCGGCGGCATCCCGGATCGCGCTGACGCAATTCTCATCAAACGCAGGAGGATCAAACTGTCCGACGATGTGGCAGTCAAACTCTACACCGATGTCCCGGCACAGCTTTGGCGCGCGTTCCATGAACTCCGCGACCATGGCGTTCAGCTTGTCGAGAAGATGCGTCCGCATATCGACGGTGAAGACCACCTTGCCCGGAATTATGTTTCGGCTGTTGGGGTAGACGTCGATATGTCCGATGGCGCCGACCGCATTGGGTTGGTTCTTCATCGCGATCTCGTGCACCAGCTCTGTCACCAGCGCCAGCCCGCGCCCTGCATTTTTGCGCATATGCATGGGGGTTGATCCGGTATGACTTTCCTTTCCGGTCACAGTGCATTCGATCCAGCGCAGACCCTGCCCATGAGTGACAACGCCAATGTCTTTTCCCTCAGCTTCGAGGATCGGACCCTGTTCGATATGCAGTTCGAAGAAGGCGTGCATTTTGCGATCACCGACCTTTTCCGTGCCCTTCCAACCGATGCGCTCCAACTCGTCACCAAATTTCTTGCCCTGCGCATCCTCCCGATCAAACGCCCAGTCCAGCGTGTGTTTTCCCGCAAACACACCGGACGCCAACATAGCCGGCGCAAAGCGGGTGCCTTCTTCGTTTGTCCAGTTGGTGACAATGATCGGATGTTTGGTCTTGATCCCCAGATCATTGAGAGAGCGCAGAATCTCAAGCCCTCCAAGAACACCCAGGACGCCATCGTATTTTCCGCCCGTGGGCTGCGTATCGAGGTGCGAACCCACATAAACCGGCAGCGCGTTCGGGTCTGTGCCCTCGCGCCGTGCAAACATGTTACCAATCTCATCAAGACCCATGGTACAGCCCGCATCTGTGCACCATTTCTGGAACAGCGCACGACCTTCGGCATCTTCATCAGTCAGGGTCTGGCGGTTGTTGCCACCGGCCACACCCGGCCCAATCTTGGCCATTTCCATGAGACTGTCCCAAAGACGGTCGCCATTGATCCGCAGGTTTTCACCGGGTGCTGCCATTTTGGTTCCCTCGCCGCTGGTGCCTCTTACGTCACGACAAATCACCGTTCGCAAGTTTTTTACCATTTGGTAAAGTTACGATTGCAACGCGCCCCCAAGCTGTCAAGGTGTGTTCTTAAATGAGTTGATCCGCAGCGCCCCGCAACCGGGGTAGATGCCTGAATTTGAAGCGTGAGAGACATCGCCCGTGAACAATCCTGCCCGCAAACCAAGCCGTATTCAGACCGAAAACCGTCAGCGTATCCGCGACGCTGCCTTGGGACTGTTCGCAACACACGGGTTCCGAGGCACCACGCTTGACCAAATCGCTGACGCTTGCGGCATGCACAAACCGAACTTGATTTACTATTATGAAAGCAAAGAAGCGATCCATATCGACCTTCTGAATACGCTGATGGAAGAATGGCTCAACCCACTTGATTCGATGAACCCCGAGGGTGACCCACTTGAGGAAATTACTGCGTACATCCGGCGGAAGATGGAAATGAGCCGTCTATATCCGCGGGAATCTCGGCTTTTCGCCAATGAGATCGTTCAGGGCGCGCCGCGAATGTTACCGCATCTGGAGACCACGCTGAAACCGCTCTTCGATAAACAGTGTGGGATCATTGCGAAATGGATGAACGACGGCAAAATCGCAGAAATGGACCCCGCTCACCTGATTTTTTCGATTTGGGCCGTGACCCAGCATTATGCTGATTTCGAAGCGCAGATCGCGGTCCTGCTGCCCGGGGATGACAAACGAGAACGCGGCGCGGAGCAGTTTGTCGAAATGATGTTCCGGAAGGTGCTGATGCCGTAGCGGTGTTTATCTCGGATTAACCAATGCTTCTGCACTATAGCGACATGACACAGCATCTGGTTTTTTCCGATTCCCCGAGATTGAACGCCCCATGGCGCGATCAGTTGTTCAATACACGCGCCGCCAAGCACGGTGGTATCATTCGGCGAAACAAACACAGCATTAACCGCGAAATCGGTGTGTCTTTGCTTGTTGCTGAGGGGCGCGCACGCGGCTTCCGCCTCTACGAGGTTGGCGATGACTACGTAATCGTTTGTCACCGCCGCACCATTCGACAGCTTTGCTAAAGTTGCAGAAAATTCGTACGAATTTTCTGCAACGCAAGATTATTCGTACGAATAATCTTACTCAGCCGCCTGCGCCACTGCAGGGTTGTTCGGGTGGGTCGTCCAATCCCCATGCTCTGCTTCAACCGGACGGCCTGTCCGCTCATCAACGGCACCAGCCACTAGTTCTTCCATCGTGATGCAGGCCTCCACCGGACACACATTCACACACAGATTACAGGCCACACATTCGTCATCTTTGACCGTGAACACACGGTCCTCCGACATGGCAATCGCTTGATGCGAAGTATCCTCGCAGGCCGCGAAACAACGACCGCAGGAAATACACATATCCTGATTGATCCGCGCCTTGGTCACGTAATTCAGGTTCAGATTCTGCCAGTCACTGATATTCGGAACCGCCCGCCCGATCAGATCAGACGTCGATGCCAGTCCCTTTTCATCAAGATATTGCGACAGCCCTGAAACCATCTCTTGAACAATTTTGAAGCCATAGGTCATTGCAGCCGTACAGACCTGCACATTACCCGCGCCCAGCGCCATGAACTCGGCCGCATCCTTCCATGTGGTAACGCCACCAATGCCCGAAATCGGCAAACCACGCATCTCGGGAGACCGCGCAATCTCAGCCACCATGTTCAGTGCGATCGGTTTGACCGCAGGCCCACAATAGCCGCCATGTGCGCCCTTGCCGTCAATCGTCGGCTCTGGCGCGAACAGGTCAAGATCGACCGATGTAATGGAATTGATGGTGTTGATCAGACTCACCGCATCGGCACCACCAGCATGCGCTGCCATAGCAGGTTTGCGAATGTCGGTGATATTCGGCGTCAGCTTCACGATACAGGGCATGCGCGTGTTCTGTTTCACCCAACGCGTGACCATTTCGATATACTCTGGCACCTGACCGACGGCCGACCCCATCCCTCGCTCGGACATGCCGTGCGGGCAACCGAAGTTCAGTTCGACCCCATCCGCGCCAGTCTCTTCGACCAGCGGCAGAATCGCCTTCCAAGCCTCTTCAACACAAGGCACCATCAGCGACACGACCATCGCGCGGTCGGGATAGTCCCGCTTAACAGACTTGATCTCACGCAGGTTCGCTTCCAAAGGCCGATCGGTGATCAGTTCAATGTTGTTAAGTCCCAAGAGCCGCCGATCCGCACCCCAGATCGCGCCATAGCGGGGCCCGTTCACGTTCACGACGGGTGGCCCAGCCTCGCCCAGCGTCTTCCAGACGACGCCGCCCCAGCCTGCCTCAAAAGCGCGGCGAACGTTGTATTCCTTGTCCGTAGGTGGCGCCGAGGCAAGCCAGAACGGGTTCGGGCTTTTGATGCCCACGAAATCGGTTGTCAGGTCAGCCATTCTCAATCCTCCCGGATCAGGCGCGCATCAGCGCATTGTGGATGTCTTCAGCGGCGTCGCGCCCTTCCGCGACCGCCGTCACGGTAAGGTCATCGCCCCCGGCAGCACAGTCTCCGCCAGCCCAGACGCCGTTGACCGAAGTGCGGCCTGGACCGGTCACGGCAATCTTGCGACCGTCGAGATCGGGCAGGTCTTCACCTGTCAGCGTTTGTCCGATGGCCTTGAACACCTGATCGGCGGCAAGTCGGAAGGTCTGCCCGGTCGGCTTCAGTTCGTCATCCGTGAATTCGAAATCGATCTCTCGCACAGCTCCGTTACCATGAACGGCCACTGGCGATGCGTTGGTGATGATCCGCACACCTTTGGCGGCGGCCAGGTCCTGTTCCCAGACCGAGGCATTCATCCTGTCGCGGCCCCGGCGATAGACGATCGTGACGTTCAACGCACCAAGCAATTTCGACTGAACCGCCGCATCCACGGCCGTCATCCCGCCGCCGATTACAACCACATCACGACCCACCGGCAACCTGCTTAGGTCTGTAGCCTGCCGCAGATCAGCAATGAAATCCACTGCGTCCAGAACGCCGTCTTTGTCAGCACCTGGCGCATGCAGCGCGTTCACACCACCAAGACCCATGCCAAGAAACACGGCGTCAAAGTCTGACGTAAGATTCGACATGGTGACATCGCGCCCCAGCGCCGTGTTGTTGCGGATCTCGATGCCCCCGATCTGAAGCAGCCAATCGACCTCGCGTGCGGCAAAATCTTTGGTACTCTTGTAGGCGGCGATGCCATATTCGTTCAAACCACCCGCCTTGGGCCGGGCATCGAACACAACCACATCATGTCCGTTCATCGCCAAACGGTGCGCGCAAGCAAGCCCTGCCGGACCGGCCCCGACAACGGCAATCCGCTTGCCAGTCGAGGCCGCCCGGGAGAACGGGTGCACACCCTGCGCCATCAAAGTGTCCGTCGCATAGCGCTGCAACCGGCCAATTTGGACCGGCTCACCTTCAGCGGCTTCGCGCACGCAGACCTCTTCGCACAGGGTTTCGGTGGGACAGACGCGGGCGCACATGCCGCCCATGATGTTCTGCGTCAAAATTGTCTTGGCTGCCGCCTCGGGCGTGCCGGTGGCGATCTGGCGAATGAAAAGCGGGATGTCGATATCCGTGGGGCACGCGGTAATGCAGGGGGCATCGTGGCAGAAGTAGCATCGATCCGCCGCCACAAGCGCTTCGTGATCACCTAGAGGCGCGTGCAAATCTGCAAACCCTGCGCTGAGAGCGTCGGCGTCCAATCGACCCGAAACAACCCCTTCTTTCAAAGCTCTGGCGTCCATCTTCACACTCCGAAATCAAATTGATCTTTCCGCAAACGCTCTCATGGGTCAAAAATTTTATCAACTGGTAAAATTTTCGAAACGATGCCTTTTTGTGAAATGCTGCAGTGCGGCGTTATGCATTGAGAGCGTGGCGGGTATTCCGAAGCAGAGGTACTCAGCGCGATTTCAACGACTTAGATGATGGTGTGTAATTTTTAAGCAACGCAGAGGCATATCATGGCACTGACACAGTCTTATCACGGCCAAAAGCCGAGTTTCTTTTCCAGCCTTCTTGATGGGCTGACTCGCGGCATGAGCCAGGTCGTTGAAGCGAATTCCCGCATCCGCGAAGTAGAGCGGCTGCAGGCTATGTCCGACGAGGCGCTGTCCGCTAAGGGCATCAAGCGCGATGACATCGTGCGGCACGTCTTTCGGGATTTGTACTGGATGTGATCGGGTCGATCACCGGACCTGATTGGGAAAAAGGGCTGCGCGGAACGCGCGGCCTTTTTCTTTTTCCGATTCTTGAATGCAAAAAAGCCGCCCCATAGGGACGGCTTTGAAACGTACGGATCGCAAAGGACAGGCGTACAGTTGAACCGTACGCCTGCTCGGATCAGTTCTGAGCGTAGTATTCGATAACGAGGTTCGGTTCCATCATCACCGGGTACGGCACATCGCTGAGACCGGGAGTGCGGACGAACGTGGCCTTCATCTTAGAGTGGTCGGCTTCGATGTAGTCGGGCACGTCACGCTCGGGCAGTTGAGTTGCTTCGAGAACAACCGCGATCTGCTTGGACTTGTCACGAACCTCGATCACGTCGCCTTCCTTCACGCGGTAGGACGGGATGTTGACGCGCTGACCGTTGACGGTCACGTGGCCGTGGTTCACGAACTGGCGTGCGGCAAAAATCGTCGCAACAAATTTGGCGCGGTAGACAACCGCGTCCAAACGACGCTCGAGCAGACCAACCAGCTGTTCGCCGGTGTCACCGCGCAGACGCTCGGCTTCGGCGAAGATGCGGCGGAATTGCTTTTCCGTCAGATCACCGTAGTAGCCCTTAAGTTTCTGCTTGGCACGGAGCTGCAAGCCGAAATCGGACATTTTGCCCTTGCGGCGCTGACCGTGCTGGCCGGGACCGTATTCACGACGATTGACGGGGGATTTCGGACGACCCCAGATGTTTTCACCCATCCGGCGGTCAATTTTATACTTGGCAGACGTGCGTTTTGTCACGGCTGATCTCCTTCTAAGAACGACGCCCAGATGGGCGACTATGAAGGGCGTTGTCCTCTTGGGTTATGAACCCATGACAGGCATCCCCTTGCGGGGGCCACCAACACCAATGAAGCCGCGCTTATACGGTGGCGCCCGACAGAGTCAACAGACGAATGTCTTGCGCGCTTTAAGCCTTGTTTAAGGCCTTTCATGGAAACTTTGGCAAGCCATCACAGGGGGGCGCCATGCCGCATCGGGCCATTCGCAGAACACTTGGACCTTCGCCGCTTGATACGGCCGCGCAGCAACGCGACCAGAACATCCTGCACATGGTTGAAGAGGCGGTACGCCACCGCGAGGTGCGGCTTGCTTTTCAGCCTGTCGTGCAGGCACAGAAACAAGGGCAAGTCGCCTTTTATGAAGGGTTGATCCGCGTCACCGATCCCACCGGTCGTATTATCCCTGCCGGGCAATTCATTGAAAGCATCGAAGAACGGGAAAGCGGGCGGCTTCTTGACTGTTTATCACTGGAACACGGACTGCGGACCCTGACGCAGAACCCCGGGCTTCGGCTGGCAATCAATCTTTCGGCGCGATCAATCGGCTATCCGAAATGGCGCAAGGTCTTGGAGCGTGGTCTTTCGCGAGATGCGACGGTCGCGGAACGCCTGATCCTAGAAATCACCGAAGCCTCTGCGATGCTGGTTCCGGAATTGGTGGTGCAAGCGATGCGCGATTTGCAAAAGCTGGGCATCAGTTTTGCGCTTGATGATTTCGGCGCGGGGTATACCGCACTGCGTTACTTGCGGGAATTCCAGTTCGATATCCTCAAGATAGACGGCCAGTTTATTCGGGGCATTGCAACCGACCCGGACAACCAAGTTCTATCTCGTGCAATCATCGCCATCGCGCAGCAATTCGACATGTTCACCGTGGCTGAATTTGTCGAATCCGCACCTGATGCCCACATGCTGGGCCAATTGGGTGTCGACTTTCTTCAAGGATATTATTTTGGAGCGCCGACGGTCTCTCCTCCTTGGCAACCAATCAGAACCAGTGACGCAGTACATTGAACCAATTTGCCCAACGCAACCGCATGCCATGACCCTAGGTCAACGCCGCCATGCGCAATTGGCCTGAGACACCCTGTCCGGTATGCGAAGGTCCACCGTTGCTTTAGGACGGCGTGTGAATAGGTCTAGGGCCACAGGCGCACTTGCGCAATAATCTCTGTGGAATCACTCTTGGACCATGACTTTGGTGGAGGGACAAATGACCAACGTCGTTATAGCATCCGCCGCTCGGACAGCCGTTGGCTCGTTCGGCGGTTCTTTCGCAAACACACCCGCACATGATCTGGGCACTGCCGTTCTAAACGCACTGATCAAACGGGCAGGTATCGAGAAAGAGGCCGTTTCCGAGACGATCCTCGGTCAAGTTTTGACCGCGGCGCAGGGTCAAAACCCGGCGCGTCAGGCACATATCAATGCCGGGCTGCCGCAGGAAAGTGCCGCCTGGAGCATCAACCAGGTTTGTGGTTCGGGCTTGCGCGCTGTGGCACTGGGTGCACAGCACATCATGTTGGGCGATGCTGATGTCGTCTGCGCCGGTGGTCAGGAAAACATGTCCATGTCGCCCCATGCCGCAAACCTGCGTCAGGGCACCAAGATGGGCGATATGAAATATATCGACACCATGATCCGCGACGGTCTGTGGGACGCATTCAACGGCTACCACATGGGCCAGACGGCTGAAAACGTCGCTGAGAAGTGGCAGATCAGCCGCGAACAACAGGACGAATTCGCTGTTGCCTCGCAGAACAAGGCCGAGGCGGCCCAGAAAGCGGGCAAGTTCGACGACGAAGTGATCGCATACACCATCAAGACCCGTAAGGGTGACATCGTGGTCGACAAAGACGAATACATCCGTCACGGCGCGACAATGGAAGCGATGCAGAAACTACGCCCGGCCTTTACCAAGGACGGTTCGGTCACTGCCGCAAATGCCTCGGGCCTGAACGACGGCGCGGCGGGCGTTCTTCTGATGAGCGAAGAAAACGCAAAGAAGCGCGGCATCACGCCGATGGCCCGCATCGCGTCTTACGCAACTGCTGGTCTTGACCCATCGATCATGGGCGTCGGCCCGATCTATGCGTCGCGCAAGGCGCTGGACAAAGCGGGTTGGTCAGTTGGCGATCTTGACCTCGTTGAAGCGAACGAAGCCTTCGCTGCACAAGCCTGTGCCGTGAACAAAGATATGGGCTGGGATCCGGCAATCGTGAACGTGAACGGCGGCGCAATTGCCATCGGGCACCCGATCGGCGCATCTGGTGCCCGCGTGCTGAACACGCTGCTGTTCGAAATGCAGCGTCGCGATGCCAAGAAAGGCCTCGCCACACTTTGCATCGGTGGCGGTATGGGCGTCGCCCTCTGCGTAGAGCGCGGATAACCTTTCGCGGATTGCACGAATATCAGGGGCGCTGCGAGCGCCCCTTTTTTGTGGCTCCCCCACAAAGCAAACAATCTCTGCGCAATAATGTTGCGTCATTAAGATCAAATCTATAACAACCTTACCAAGCCAGAACACCCAAGAGGAGACAACCATGGCACGTGTAGCACTCGTCACCGGCGGCAGCCGCGGAATCGGTGAAGCCATTTCAAAGACGCTCAAGGCCGAAGGCTATGAAGTCGCCGCGACCTATGCCGGCAACGATGAGAAGGCCGCCGCTTTTACCGAAGCGACCGGTATCAAAACCTACAAGTGGAACGTGGCCGATTACGACGCGTCCAAAGCGGGTATCGCACAAGTCGAAGCCGATCTGGGCCCAATTGACGTGGTTGTCGCAAACGCGGGCATCACCCGCGATGCGCCGTTCCACAAGATGACCCCCGAAGCGTGGAAAGAGGTGATCGACACCAACCTGACCGGCGTGTTCAACACCGTGCACCCCGTTTGGCCCGGCATGCGCGAGCGCAAGTTCGGCCGCGTGATCGTGATTTCCTCGATCAACGGTCAGAAAGGCCAGTTCGGCCAGGTGAACTACGCCGCAACCAAGGCGGGCGATCTGGGCATCGTCAAGTCATTGGCACAGGAAGGCGCGCGCGCAGGGATCACTGCAAATGCGATCTGCCCGGGCTACATCGCCACCGAAATGGTCATGGCGATCCCCGAAGAGGTGCGCCAGAAGATCGTCGCAGGCATCCCTGCTGGCCGTCTGGGCGAGCCTGAAGAAATCGCGCGCTGCGTTGCCTTCCTTGCGTCCGAACAGTCGGGCTTCATCAACGGTTCGACCATTTCGGCCAACGGCGCGCAATTCTTCGTCTGATCCGCGCGTTCAGTTTTTCGGAAAGGCCCGCCTGTTGCGCGGGCCTTTTCTTTTGCCGCTGGGCGGATTAGCGGAAGGCATGACCCGAACCACCGCCACAGCCATTGGATTTGTCGCCGTCCTGCTTTGGGCGCTTTTGGCGTTGTTCACTGCTGGGTCGGCTCCAGTGCCACCGTTTCTGCTGAATGCGCTGACATTTGCCATTGGCGGGGCAGTAGGCGTGATGTGGGTTTTGATACGCGGGCGGGCTTCGGTGCTGCGCCTGGTGCCTTGGCAAGTCTATGCCTTCGGAACAGCCGGATTGTTCGGCTATCACGCACTGTATTATTCCGCGTTGCGCTTGGCCCCCCCTGCCGAGGCAGGATTGATCGCTTATCTGTGGCCTTTGTTCATCGTTCTGTTTTCCGGGCTGTTGCCGGGTGAGCAATTGCGCGCGGGGCATATCATCGGCGCGCTGGTGTCCTTTGCCGGGGCGGCGCTGATTGTATTGCGAAATGGTTTCAGCTTTGAGGCGTCGGCCACACCCGGCCTGATCCTTGCCGGGTTTTGCGCCCTGACATGGAGCAGTTATTCGGTTCTGTCCCGACGCCTAGGCACAACCCCGACCGAAGCGGTGGCGGTGTTTTGCGTGTTGACGGCCCTTCTGTCTGTACCCGCGCATCTGGCGTTCGAAACAACGGTCTGGCCAGATAGCGGGTTCGGCTGGCTTTCGGTTGTTGCGCTTGGATTTGGTCCTGTGGGGCTCGCGTTCTACGTCTGGGACATCGGGGTCAAACGCGGAGATATTCAATTGTTGGGTGTGGCAAGCTATGCTGCGCCGCTTTTGTCGACCGTGGTTCTGATCGCTGCGGGATTTGCACAGGCATCGTGGCAACTCGTGGCCGCAGCGCTGCTGATTACCGTAGGCGCGGGCATTGCCGCATTGGCATCACGCCGCGCGTAAGTGCGAAAACGCACAAATTTGGCGCGCAAACCGGTATTTATGTGCGTAAAATTACAGCTAGGTAGTATCCCAACAGAAAACCTGGATTTTTGGGAGAACCGACATGATCAACCAGATCAATGGACTGCATCACGTGACCTCGATCGCGAGTGGAGCACAATCAAACAACGATTTCTTCACCAAGACACTGGGTTTGCGCCGGATTAAGAAAACGGTGAACTTTGACGCCCCTGAAGTTTATCATCTGTACTACGGCGACGAGGCCGGGACACCCGGCACCGTGATGACCTATTTCCCGTTCCCGAATGCGCGGCGCGGTCGGCCCGGTACAGGTGAGGTGGGGATCACCGGCTTTGCCGTCCCCAAAGGTAGCCTGCCCTATTGGCAGGAACGTCTGGCGACGTTTGATATAAAGAACATGCAGACAGAGACAACGTTCGGCGAAAACCGTCTACGCTTTAATGGGCCGGATGGCGACGGGTTTGTTCTCGTCGAAACTGATGACGACGCCCGCGATCCGTGGACAAATAACGGTGTTCCCTCGGATGCCGCCATTCGCGGCTTCCACAGCGCCGACATGCGCTTGCGCGATGCGGCGGCCAGCGCCGAATTGCTAACATACATGGGATATGAAGAACTAGATCGACAGGACAGCGTGACCCGCTTTCACGTCCCCGGCGGCAATGAGGCCAACGTCATCGATATCACGCAGGTCAACGCGCCCAGCGCGGATCAGGGGGCTGGATCGGTCCACCATATCGCGTTTTCTGTCGATAACCGGGAAAAGCAGCTCGAGGTACGCAATGCACTGATGGACACAGGGTATCAAGTGACGCCAGTGATCGACCGCGATTATTTCTACGCAATCTACTTTCGCACGCCGGGCGGTGTGTTGTTCGAAGTGGCAACCAACGAACCGGGCTTTGACCGCGACGAGGATACAGCGCACCTTGGAGAGGCGCTTAAGCTTCCGACACAGCATGAACACCTGCGTCAGGTGCTTGAAGAAAAGTATCTGGAGCCGATCATTGACTGACTACATTCTACGCGAGACCAAGGGCACGCCCGGCGCGCCCTTGGTTTTCACCTTCCACGGTACGGGTGGTGACGAAACACAGTTTCATGGTCTGGCCGAACAGCTTTGGCCGGGGGCGCATGTGGTGTCGCCGCGCGGGGACGTTTCGGAACACGGCATGGCACGTTATTTTCGCCGCACCGGCGAGGGTGTCTACGACATGGGCGATCTAGCCAATCGGCGCGCAGCGATGGCGGAATTCATTAGAAACAAGATCGCCGAAATAGGTGCTTCGCGCGTGATCGCACTGGGGTATTCCAACGGTGCGAACATCGCGGCGGCGGTGGCGTTCGAAAATTCTGATCTCTTCACTGATGTGATTGCCATGCACCCACTGATCCCTTGGACACCGGACCCGCAGCCCGGACTTGCGAACACACGCTGGCTGATCACAGCCGGGGAACGTGACCCGATTTGCCCTGCTCCGCTGACAAAGGCTCTGGTTGAATATCTGCGCGCGCAGGGCAGCAAAGTGATCGAACACTGGCACCCCGGCGGACATGAACTGGTGCAATCCGAACTGTCTGCAATCCAGTCAAACATGCCCTGAACTAAAAACGCCCTCGGCCAAAATGGCGCGAGGGCGTTCAATCTTCGAACTTCACTTCTTTAACCATCAGCGAAAGAAGGCCCGGAATAAGCTGCGCATCATTGCGCCGCGGGCTTCGTGGGCAGCGCGGATTGCGTCGCGGTGACGGGTGTCCTTGGGGTGTTCATACATTGTTATGTCTCACTTCTGTATTATTTAACTGTTCTAAATATGAGCGCTTATCCTAAAAGCTACAAACGAGACTTTTCACCACTTCAGTTAAATTATACTTATGTGAAGATGAGTGATCGATTACCCCCTCTTACGGCGCTACGCGCCTTTGACGCTGCCGCGCGCCACATGTCATTTGCGAAAGCTGCCGCCGAGCTGCACGTGACGCCTGCGGCACTGTCTTTTCAGATCAAGTCGCTGGAAGAGCATCTGGGCACGCCGGTGTTCCGTCGCTTGAACCGCGCCGTCGAACTCACCCCCCAGGGCGTGACCCTCCAATCTGGCGTGCAAGAAGGGTTCGACCTGATCCTATCCGCGTGGCGATCAGCTCGGCGACAGGCCCAATCCAACATCCTGACCGTGACCGCAGGTCCGGCCTTTACGGCCAAGGTGCTGGCGCCGCGCCTGTTCGAATTCGCGCAGGCGCATCCGGATATCGATCTGCGCTTCTCGGCCAGTTTGCGTCTGGTCGATTTTGTTCGTGACGACATCGATGCCGCAGTTCGATTTGGCTATGGACCAGACGAAGGGCTCTATTCCCGTGTGCTGATGCGGGACTGGTTCGCACCAATGATGACGCCTGCAATGGCGAATGTGTACGACACGCCCGAAAAACTGTGCAGCGCACCGTTGATCTTTGACGATAGCGTAGATTTCCTGCGGCCACGCGCCGATTGGGCGCAGTGGTTTCGGGCAAATGGAATCACGCCGCCGAAGATGACAGGTTCACATTTCAGCCATGCCGACCACGCCGTTGATGCAGCTCTTTCTGGCGGTGGCGTCGTCATGGCCCGCAGCACATTGGCAGCCGGGGCACTGAACGACGGGCAACTGGTGGCACCCTTCGACATCGCCTTGTCAACTGACGCACATTTCCGCTTTGTCTGCCCATTGGGTCAGGAAAGAAAACCGCAGGTCGCGGCGTTTTCCGATTGGCTTGATGAAAAGATCGGCGCGTTGGTGGCGCAACTACCAGAAAAGCGGCTGATCCCTGTGGACCAGATATGAAAAAGCCCGGGGGGAGACCCGGGCTGTTAGAATTTAGGACAGTCGTTCGATTTCTTCTTTAATTCGGAGTTTCTGCTTTTTAAGCGACGCGATCATCAGGTCGTCGGTACCTGGTGCGCGTTGGGCCTGTTCGACCTCTTCAGACAGGGTTTGGTGCTTTCGCTTCAGTTCCTGAAGATGTGAAGTCAAGCTCATGAAGTCCTCCTGTGACTGATTGGATCTTCAGTCGATCACAGTTTTACAAATCTGTCACGCTGCACGCGCATGGTTGGTGAATTATGGCTCAATGCGACGCGCTACGCGGCGGTTTTGAACCGGAAACGGCAGGCTGTGGGCCGAGCGCAATACTTTCGATACCACGTCTGTGTACGAATCGGCATCCTTTTGATGGCTTTCGCCGCGATGCAGCACCAAAGCCGGGTGAGATACGAAAGCGCCACGCCGTTCCTTACGCCCCCGCAGAAGCACAAGGCGTGCGGGACGCGTGCTGCGCGGGTGGATCGGCCAAAGCTCTATTGCACCCAAGCTGGCGAAAAACGCGCTCATGAGTTCGGGCAGACGATCCGCACGTTGAATAAAGGTTGCGACACCGCCAGGCTTGAGCCGTTTTGACGCGACACTGACCCATTTTTCCAGAGGAAGCGCACCGGACCGGGAAACGGCACGTTCCTGCGATTGCGCTGCAACTGCGCGAAAATCTTCGAAATACGGTGGGTTAGCAATCACATGGTCGTAACGTTCGGATTTAACGGCAAGCGGCAGGTCGGAAAGATCGGCACAATACACCGTCCCAGCCAAGCCGTTTTCGTCCAGATTGCGTTGCGCCAAATCGGCATAGGCGGGTTGCATTTCCACGCCTGTGCAAGTGATCCCTTGAACACGCGTCGCCAGACAGGCCAAAGCCGCGCCACCGCCACAGCCAAGTTCCAGCACAGTTTCCCCGGCTTCTGCTGGGATGGAAGCTGCCAACAAAACAGGATCAACGCCGGCACGGTATCCGTCTTTCGGTTGCCAAAGCTTGACCGCCCCGCCCAGAAAATCATCGCGAGTCAGTTCGTCCCCCGCAAAGGGGTCAGCCCTCAAACTTGACACCGTATTCGCGCAAGACACGTCTTGCGTCGTCGATCTCGTCGCTTCGAACCATTAGGCGCCGGGGCAAAATACCGATAGACCCTTCGAGGATGCTCATGTTTACGTCCAATTCAAAGCTGTCTATACCCTCGTCCTCAAGTACGGCTCGGGCAAGCGGTATCAGTGTGATGTCATTGGTGCGCAAAAGCTCTTCCATGACTTAGATGTAGGAACACCCGGCCCGCTTTGTCGAGCCTTCCTAAAGGAATGGTGATGATGTTGGATAAACAAAGTCAAAAACCGCATGATCGATTGGCAGAAGTTTTGGCCGATGATTTGGCCGAGGTGAATACCCTGATCCGCACGCGGATGGCGTCGGAACACGCGCCGCGCATTCCTGAGGTTACCGCGCATCTGGTCGAGGCCGGGGGCAAACGCCTGCGCCCAATGCTGACGCTCGCAGCGGCACGGATGTGCGGCTACGAGGGCGACAACCATGTGAAGTTGGCCGCTACCGTAGAATTTATCCACACTGCGACGCTGCTCCATGACGACGTGGTGGACGAAAGCGAAAAGCGACGGGGACGACCAACGGCGAACCTTTTGTGGGACAACAAGTCCAGCGTGTTGGTGGGCGATTACCTGTTTGCCCGGTCGTTCCAGTTGATGACAGAGACCAACAACATCCGCGTGTTGCACATCCTGTCTGATGCTGCGGCCACTATTGCCGAAGGCGAGGTTTTGCAGATGACTGCGGCGCAGGATTTGCGCACAACCGAAGACATCTACCTGCAAGTTGTGCGTGGCAAGACCGCTGCGCTGTTTTCTGCCGCAACCGAAGTGGGCGGTGTGATTGCCGACATGAACGAGGCGCAAATCAAGGCGCTGTTCGATTATGGTGATGCGTTGGGGATTGCGTTCCAGATTGTCGATGACCTTTTGGATTATTGGGGGTCGGATGCCACTGGCAAAAATGTGGGCGATGATTTCCGCGAACGCAAACTGACGTTGCCGGTGATCAAGGCCGTTGCGTTGGGTGACGACGCAGAGCGCGACTTCTGGAAGCGCACCATCGAGAAGGGGCGTCAGGAAGACGGCGATCTTGAGCACGCGATTGCGCTTTTGAACAAGCATGGCACGTTAGAGGCGACGCGGGCCGAAGCCAACGACTGGATCGTCAAGGCGCGTACTGCACTGGCCACGCTGCCAGAGCATCCCATCCGCGAAATGCTGGATGATCTGGCCGATTATGTCGTGGCGCGGGTTAACTGACCCTGGGCAGGGCTGCGTTAAACTGGTCGCCCAAAACACAGCCGACGACCCACCAATCGGGATGGGCGCGATAGAGCGCGCCAGTGGCTTCTTTCGCCTCGGATTCGGTTTCAAACAGCCCAAAACAGGTCGCGCCGGAGCCTGACATTCGTGCCAGACCGCAGCCGTCCTGCGCCGCCAGCACCTCAAGCACATCCGCTATGGCAGGTTGAACCGTCACAGCGGGCGCTTCCAGATCGTTGCGCATTCCGCGAAGCCAGTCGATCAGCGCAGCCGCGTCCGCGAACGCGGGGATTTCGTCGGGCATTGGTGGATTGGTCTTGAACGTCAACGCCTTGAACACGGACGGCGTCGAGACGGGAAGGCGTGGATTGACCAGCACGGCATACAACGTTGGAAGTGGCACGGCGTCAAGCTGATCACCGATGCCCCTTGCGCGCATGGGTTTGCAGGCAAGGCACATCGGCACATCAGCCCCAAGGCTTGAAAGCGCAGCGCGATGTTGTTTTGCGGTTTCCTCTGGTGCAGATGCCAAGGCATCCATCTGAGCGTCGTCACGCCAAACCATCCCCCGCCACGCCGCCGCCGCATCGGCGGACCCTCCACCAATTCCTGAGGCGGGCGGCAAAATCTTTTCCAACCGCAAGGCCACGCTATCGTTTTGGACCAAAGCAGCGGCTTGCAGGGCAAGATTGGCCATGTCAGCCGGGACACCCGCAGACTCGGGGCCTTCGACCGTCAACGATAGCGCATTTCCCGATTTGATTTCCAAACGGTCGCCAACCGACGCAAATGTGACCAGCGAGTCGAGCAGATGATACCCGTCATCGCGTTGGCCGGTCACATGCAGTGTCAGATTGATCTTCGCAGGCGCAAAGACGTTAACCGTCGTCATTCGCCACCTGCAATGGCGGCGCGCCTTCCTCGGCCAGCACCTGATCCAGCCCGACATCCAGCTTGGCGCGGATGCGCTCGGCGTTCACCTCTTCGGCAGTGCTGCCATAAACGACAAACGACAACGCCCGACGCCATTGGAACCGCGCTTCGGTCTTGCGGCCTACAGCCCAGTAAACATCGCCCAGATGGTCGTTGACGATAGGATCAACCGGCATCAGTTCGGCGGCACGCTCCATATGACCAACTGCTTCCTCATAACGGCCAAGGCGGTAAAGCACCCACCCAAGGCTGTCGATGATATAGCCACTGTCAGGTCGCGCCGCAGCCGCGCGCTCGATCATGTCGAGCGCTTCGTCCAGCTTGATCTGTTTCTCAACCAGCGAATAACCAAGGTAGTTCAACACCTGCGGCTGTTCCGGGTTCAACTCCAACGCCGCACGGAAATCAGCTTCTGCATCGTCCCAGCGATCAAGCCGCTCATAGCCGATTGCGCGCGCATAATGCAGGAACCATTGGCTTTGGGTTTCGACCTCAAAAAGGTCAAGCGCCTGCGTATAGGCATCGACGGCTTCTTGATAGCGTTCGAGTTGGCGCATCGTATCACCCAGCGTCGAATGAACGATGGGCTGATCCGCGTGGGTTTTAGCCAATCGTTGCAGAACTTCGACAGCCGCATCCACTTTGTCACTGTCGCGCAGGGCAGCAGCCCGTCCCAGTTCGGCGGCGTGATAGGCGGGGTGGTCTTCGGGTACTTCGGCATAAGCTTTGACGGCAAGGTCTGACTGGCCCATGTCGTCCAGCAGGCTTGCGGTCAAGAGAATGGCGTCGATGTGATCGGGGCGCAGATATTCGGCCACCCGCGTATAGAGCAGCGTGAATTCGTCATTCGCTTCGCTCGCAAGCGCGGCGGCCAGCGTATAGAACACCTCGGCCAAACCATCGCGTGCACCGCGGATATGGGTGAACGGAATCGCATCACCAGCTTGCAGCGCGTCGCGCATCAGGCTTAGGCCGGGGTCAAGCTCTGAACCAAAGGCGGTTTCGATCAGGGTTAGGGCATCTTCGTTCCGGTCAAGCTGGCTAAGCACTTCGACATGCGCCATGACCCCGCGCCGGGTCAGTTGCATCCCGCCCGTGCCCGCATCTTCAAGGATCGCGGCAGAGCTTTCGAAATCACCAACCGAGGCCAAGGCCAACGCTTTGTGATACATCGCGAAATTGCGCAAACCTTGCTGGTTGGAAAGGTCGTCAAACTGCACAAGCGCCGCCGACATATCGCCCGTTCCAAGCTGTGACCAAGCAAGCAGCAAACCATCAACCAACGGCCCAACGCCGAGATCATCATTCACTTGCACAATCAGCGCGTCGTAATCCTCGGCCTCGGCAAGCTGTGCGACAATCGCCATTTGTGCGACTTGGCTGCGATGCCCGTCATTGACCAACTTGGTCGCAAGGGCGGCGGCACGCTCTACATCGCCCAGCGAAATCTCGGCCAGCGCGGCCCGTTCGAGGATCACCGGATTCTCCGGGTCGAACATTACCGCTTGTCCGTAATAGGACGCGGCTGCCTGAATATCGCCTTCGAAACTGGCCTGCCGCCCGGCAAGGTAATCCCCCGCCAAACTGTTGGCGAACGCGCCGCCGGGGGCCATCAGGCAGAGCGCCAGCGCTGCTGACCCCAGAAGCCGTTTCATGCTCGATTGCGCCATGTCTTTCTCCTTGAAAAAGGCGAATTTGGCGAAGCGTAGCGCGGCGATCGGACACACGCAACCAACGCAAAAGGCCGGGCGTTGGCCCGGCCTTGTCACTTTACATGTTCGGGTAGTTCGGACCGTCCCCGCCTTGCGGCACTGTCCAGTTGATATTCTGGCTTGGGTCCTTGATATCGCAGGTTTTACAGTGGACACAGTTCTGAAAATTGATGACGAATTTGTCATCACCGTTCTCGTCTTTGACGAATTCATAGACCCCCGCCGGGCAGTAACGCGCCGATGGACCACCGTATTTCGGCAAATTCACCGAAACCGGGATCGACGCATCCTTGAGCTTTAGGTGCGCAGGCTGGCTTTCTTCGTGGTTGGTTGCCGCGAAAGACACGTTGGTCAAGCGGTCAAACGACAGTTTTCCGTCAGGTTTGGGGTAATCGATCGGTTTGAAGTTCTTTGCTTCGCCCGTCGCCTCGGCGTCGGATTTGCCGTGGCCCAGAGTGCCCAAAAGCGAAAAGCCCAACGTGTTCGTCCACATGTCGAACCCGCCGACGGTCAGCGAGGCCACCAACCCGCGCTTAGACCAGAGCGGTTTGACGTTGCGAACCTTCTTGAGATCGGTGCCGATAGCGCCATCGCGGACATCTGTTTCATAGTCCGACAGTTCGTCAGACGCGCGACCGTCCTGAATGGCGGCATAGGCCGCCTCAGCAGCGGCTTTGCCCGACAGCATCGCGTTGTGGTTGCCCTTGATGCGCGGCACGTTGACCATACCGACCGAGCAGCCCAGCAGCGCAACACCCGGCGCGACCATCTTGGGCATCGACTGGTAACCGCCTTCGGAAATCGCGCGCGCCCCGTAAGCCACACGTTTGCCGCCCTTGAGCAGCTCTGCCACCATCGGATGGTGCTTAAAGCGCTGGAATTCCATGTAGGGGTACAGGTGCGGGTTCTCGTAATTCAGGTGCACCACAAAGCCGACATAGACCTGATTGTTGTCGAGATGGTAGATAAACGATCCGCCACCCGCGTTGCTGCCCAGCGGCCAACCCATCGTGTGAGTGACAGAGCCTTCGCGGTGCTTATCGGGGTCAATCTCCCAGATTTCCTTCATGCCAAGGCCGAATTTCTGCGGCTCCTTGCCTTTGGACAGATCGTACTTGGCGATCACTTCCTTGGCGAGGCTACCGCGCACGCCTTCACTCAGGAACACGTATTTGCCGTGCAGCTCCATCCCTGGCTCATAGCCCGGCCCCGGTGTGCCATCCGCGTTTTTGCCGAATTCACCGGCAACCACACCTTTGACTTCGCCGCTGTCGCCGTAGACGATTTCGGAACAAGCCATGCCAGGAAAAATCTCGACGCCCAGTTCTTCGGCCTGTTCGGCCATCCAGCGGCACACATTGCCCATCGACACGATGTAATTGCCATGGTTGTTCATCAGCGGCGGCATTGGCCAGTTCGGAATGCGGATTTGGCCCGCTTCGCCCAGCATGTAGAAATTGTCATCCTTGACCGGCACGTTCAGCGGCGCACCCTTTTCTTTCCAGTCGGGGATCAGCGCGTCCAGACCGCAAGGATCGAGAACCGCACCTGACAGGATGTGTGCGCCCACTTCTGAGCCTTTTTCCAGAACAACGACGTTCAGTTCGGCGTCGAGTTGTTTCAGACGGATCGCGGCGGACAGGCCAGCGGGGCCTGCGCCAACGATGACAACATCATATTCCATCGCTTCGCGCGTGTGTTCGCTCATGTCGGGTACTTTCCTGGATGTCACGTGTCGAAAACCTGATGGGTCACGTAACGTGCAGGTCAAGATCGGTCAATTGCGACACGGCGTTACAACCCGGTTTACACAGGAATTGCAGCATTTTCGTGCGCCGCACCTTGCCGAGCCGCCGCAACACCTCTTGCGTTTCCACAACGGGTCGGGTCACTGTTGCGTCAACGCTAGTGACATGTTTAGACCGCGCCAACGTAATATGGCGCCAGAGTAATTCGCTCTGCCGACCAAGAGGGAAACTTCCCATGGATAAGCTACCCATGACCCGCGCCGGACACGCCGCGCTGGAAATAGAATTGAAAACGCTCAAATCCGAAGAGCGTCCCGCCGTGATCAAGGCGATCGCCGAAGCTCGCGAACTGGGCGACCTCAAGGAAAACGCAGAATACCATTCTGCACGGGAAAAGCAGGGTTTCATCGAAGGCCGGATCAAGGAACTGGAAGGTATCCTTAGTCTGGTCGAAGTGATCGATCCCACCAAACTGTCCGGCCATATCAAGTTTGGCGCAACCGTCACTCTGGTCGACGAAGACACCGACGAGGAAAAGACGTGGCAGATCGTTGGCGAACACGAGGCCAATATCGAAAAAGGCCTGTTAAACATCAAATCTCCTATCGCCCGCGCGCTGATCGGCAAAGACGAAGGCGACAGTGTTGAGGTACGCACGCCGGGTGGTGACAAATCCTACGAAGTATTGAAGATCGAATACATCTGATGGGTCGGACCCCAGCAATGGCACAGGAAAAAAACGCTCGCCCCGGACCAAAAGCGATTCAGGCCCGCCCTGGAGAAATGACACGTGGGCTGAGCGGAATCGAAATGACTGCGGCAGCACTCAGCGTGATCTGGCTGGTAATCTCAGCGGCGTTTTTTCTGTTTTCGGGAAATGACGGCACGGATGGCCTGCGCTTTTTGCTGACCCTGATGGTGATCTTCTTTCCCGTCGGTATGATCTGGGTCGCGGCCGTCGGGGCCCGGTCATCGCGGATCATGCGCGAGGAAAGCGCGCGTTTGCAAACCGCCATCGACGCCATTCGCCACGCCTATATTGCCCAGAACCAAGCTGGGGGGCGGGATCAGGCACCGCATCCGTCGATCGTCAAGAAACTGGAAGAAATCGCTGACGCGCAGAAAAAGGCGGAAACAACGTTGGCGATGTTCACTTCGACCCGTGCTGCGCAGATCGCTGTGCAGGCCGGTGCGCCCGACCCTGAAACCGGCGACCAACCGGTGCTGGCCCTTGGCACTCCGGCAGAAGACCTGCAACCACCGCTCTCTAACTCCGATTTCATCCGCGCGCTGCATTTCCCCGAAACCGCCGAAGACCAAGAAGGCTTCGCAGCCCTGCGCCGTGCGCTGAAAGATCGCCCGTCTGCACAATTGGTGCAGGCAGCGCAGGACGTGCTGACCCTGCTCAGCCAAGACGGGATCTACATGGACGATCTGCGCCCCGACATGGCACGCCCTGAGATGTGGCGACGCTTTGCCAAAGGCGAACGGGGTCGCACCATCGCTGCCTTGGGTGGCGTTCGGGACCGATCGTCCCTGGCATTGACAGCGGGCCGGATGAAGCAAGACCCAATTTTCCGAGATGCCGCGCATCACTTCCTGCGACTGTTCGACAAGGGATTTGCCCGGTTTGAAAACACCGCGTCTGACGCAGAGATTTCGGACCTCGCAGGCACCCGTACCGCGCGCGCGTTCATGCTGCTGGGCCGTGTCACAGGAACATTTGACTGAACCCAATCGCGGTCACCGAATTTTAGACTTTTTACAGAGGCTCGATTTTTCGTACGAAAAATCGGATCGTGTTCAAAATTTGAACGACCCAAAGGGAATGTATCTGACCGAATCGCCTTGCGTCACATGCACTGCTCCGTCCGGTAATTCGACCAATCCCTCCGCCCAGCTAAGCCCGCTAATCCGCCCCGAGCCTTCGGATTTGAACACCTCGGCCTGACCATCGCGGATACGCGCCCGCAAATACTCTCGTCGTCCCGGTTTCTTGCGCTTCTCAAACGCGGCGGGAACGTTGAACCCCTGGGGCTCCATCCATCCCGCACCAGACAGCGCACCCATCGCAGGTCGAGCAAAAATCAGGGTACAAACCAACGCCGCCACCGGATTTCCGGGAAGTCCAAACACCGGCACACCCTTCCAAAGACCCAAAGCCAAGGGGCGCCCAGGTTTGAGAGCGATCCGCCATTCTTGCATTGCCCCGGTTGCACGCAACAGAGCCGAAATATGATCTTCATCGCCGGCTGACGCGCCACCAGAAGTGAGTATCACATCCGAAAGCCCCGCCGCCGCATCCAGCGCCGCGCGCACTTCCTCTCGTTCGTCGGCCGCGCAGCCCATATCCACCGCGTCATAGCCGAAACCAGAACACAGGCTTAGTAGCATCGGGCGGTTCGCATCAAAGATCTGGCCCTCAGCAGCCAGCGCGCCCGGCTCTACAATTTCGTCGCCCGTCGAAAGCACCGCGACACGCAGCTTTTTGCACACATCGAGTCGACCATGCCCAACCGCCGCCGCTAGGGCGAGGTCTGCTGGGGTAAGCACCCGCCCCGCCTCCAGTGCGATGTCGCCATGCACCACGTCCTCTCCTGCCTTGCGCGTGTTTGCACCACGTCTTAACGGCCCGTGAAAGGCGATCTGTCCGTCGCTCGCGCGCACGTCCTCATCCAACACCACCGTATCCACACCCTTGGGCAGATCGGCACCGGTCAGCACCCGGATCGCATGTCCCTCGGGCACAATACCTGCAAAAGGCGCACCCGCCGCCGCGCGCCCTGGAACAAGTGGTAAGGTCTGCGGCCCATCTCCGATCACGGAACCGGCAAAGCCATAGCCATCTACCGCTGTGTTTGGATGCGGCGGGTTAGACCGTTTGGCCGCCAGATCATCGGCCAGCACCCGCCCTGCCGCCTGCATCAGTGGCACGGTCTCGGTCCCGACCACGGGCGTCATTCTATCGCGCAACAGCGCCAAGGCATCATCAACCGGCGTCCAATCCACACCGGCAGGAAGCGCAAAGCAATCGTTACGCAAAGGCGGAGGCGTAAGGGTGACCCGCTCACCCGCCGCATCAATTAAATCCTGCGTGTGCCCAGCACCCAGAATCCACGCTTCATCATGCGCCTCCGGCCCGATATCCTTGAGCATCGCGTCCAATCGCGCTGGCAACAGCTTGGCCAAAGCCCGTGCCAAAAGTCGGACTTGTGCGGCATCCCGTATCTCTTCGTTCTGAAGCTCCTTCACCGCTGGCTCTATCAGACCTGGCCAAATTTCAACAAGCACGGTCTGCGCATCAGACCATTCCTGAAAAGGCCAAACCGCAACCCCGGCATGCCGCCGCAAACGCGCAAGCATGGGCAGGCCCATCAAAGCCTGACTTCCCACAGTCGGGTTAAAGAAGAGTTGAAAACAGGAAGACGATGCCTTGGCCGCTAGATCGCAAGCGCGGCGTTCGGCGCAGATGTCATAGGAAATCCCAGACTTACGATATGGCACATCCGGCCACGCGTCCTCAGTCGGCTTGCCCCAGAACGGCCCAGGTCCGTCAAAAAGCCTGTTTATTTCGGATGCCACATCAAAGCGGTTGTTTTCACCTGCCTCGGTGTCGGCGATCCTTACCTCCAACCAATCCCAAAACACCAGCGGGTCGTCTGACCCCGTGACTTGCCCAACGAAGCCACGTGGATAGCCGAACGGGAAATCGAACCCGATCAGGGCGCGGCGACCTGCATCAGCCTCGGCTTTGATAAAGGACGAAAGCCATGCCTCGGCCTCGATACGGGACCGGCAATAGACCGGATCATGCTCTGCGCCCTGTCGCACAACTCCGATCCAGATCGCGTCTTTTGACGGGCGCGCAGGCGCGCGTTTGCCAGCGGACCAATCAACAATCGCAATCGTGTCGAACCCCGTCAAAGCCCAACCTCTGACAAGACAAAATCCGCAATCGCTTTGGTGTCGTTAAGATCGAACACAGGACGATCAAGCTCCAACGGCGTATCGCTGGCAACCGCTTGAATGGTCGGATCGCCGGGCGCGATCAGGTCATTACCGGTTTCCGCACGGAATGCCTCGATCTTGGGATGGCGGTCGCGTTTGTAGCCTTCGACAAGTACGAGGTCGACCGGCATCAATTTTGACAGCAGAGCCTCTAGTGTAGGCTCATCCTCACTACGCAACTCGTGCATCAGCGCAAAGCGGTTGCGAGAGGCCAACAATACCTCAGTAGCGCCTGCGACCCGGTGGCGGTGGCTGTCCTTGCCGGGGTGGTCCACATCAAAGGTGTGGTGCGCGTGTTTGACCGTCGACACGGTGAACCCCCGCCCGGTGATCTCGGTAACAAGCCGTTCCATCAACCCGGTCTTGCCCGCGTTCTTCCACCCGGTGACCCCGTAAATCCTCATACCATTGCCTCTGCTGCCTGTAGGTCTTCGGGTGTGTTCACATTAAAGAACGGATCGCCGCCATCTGCCGCGAAAACCGCCTCTCGACCACCGTGTTTTTCCGTCCAGATCACCACTTTCTTAATCCCTTCGCCCAAAGCCCCCCGCAGATCATCGCGCAGCGCGACCGGCCAGAGGCCAAAAGTCGGGTGACGGATGAGACCAGAACGGCTCATCGACTTGGTCTTTTCCTCCCCGCGCGGGGTGGCTGCCAGCACCAAGGGATGAGTCATACCCCGCGCTGTATCCTGCAAGACATCGACCAGATCGGGTGGAAAGAACGGCGTGTCGGCGGCAACGGTCACAATCGCTTCTGCACCCTGCTCCGCTGCCCAGTCGAGCCCCGCAAGAACCCCAGCCAAGGGGCCGGGAAAGCCGTCGATGCTGTCGGACAGGACAGGCAACCCAAACCCATCGAACCGCGTTGCGTCGCCATTGGCATTAAGCGCCATACCCATCACTTGCGGCTGCAACCGATGGATCACCCGCTGCAAAAGTGTCTGCCCACCGACTTGCAACAGCGCCTTGTCGCCACCGCCCATGCGGGTCGCCAGACCACCAGCAAGGATCACTCCTAGAGGCAGACTCATTCGGCGCTCTTTCTGCGGCTTTTCCGGCTTTCCTCGGGCACACTTTCGGGATCCATGTCGCGCACCAGACGGTCATCGCCCGAAAGGCAGACAAACCGCTTGCCGCGCATCCGACCGATACAGGTCAGGCCGACCTGCCGCGCAATCTCGACCCCCCATGCGGTAAATCCCGACCGCGACGCCAGCACTGGGATGCCCATCAACGCGGTCTTAATCACCATTTCCGAGGTCAACCGCCCGGTGGTGTAGAGGATCTTATCCTCCGGCCCGACGCCTTCCTGAAACATCCAGCCTGCGATTTTATCCACCGCGTTGTGGCGGCCCACGTCTTCCATATAGACCAGCGGGCGATCCTGGTAGCAGAGCACCGTGCCATGAATGGCCCCCGCCTCAAGATATAAGGACGGCGTCGTGTTAATCTTATGCGCCAGCGCATAAAGCCATGAGGTCCGCAGCTCGACCTGCGGCAACACCACCTTGTCGAGCCCCTCCATCATGTCGCCAAAGACAGTGCCCACTGCACAGCCACTGGTGCGGGTCTTTTTCTTGACCTTCTCTTCATAGCTGGTCTGCCGCTCGGTCCGCACCACGACCACTTCAAGGTCGTCGTCATACTCGACCTTTGTGACTACATCATCGTCGCGCAGCATGCCCTGATTGCGCAGAAACCCAACCGCAAGATACTCGGGATAATCCCCAATCGTCATCGCCGTCACGATTTCCTGCGCGTTCAGGAAAATCGTTAAGGGCCGTTCCTCGACCACGCTGATCTCGGTCTCGGCCCCGGTGTGATCGGTGCCCACCACCCGTCGGGTCAGCCGAGGCGCGCCCGGATCGGGCGCGATGAGGTAGTCCCGAAGCACGTCATCCGGCATAGATTGCATCTCCCCTCGTCCAAGGCTACGTCCGATCCGAACACAGCAGACGAGGCACAGTGATGGCGGCAGGGACCGCAATGTCAAGCTACTGGCGGGGCCTCCGGGATGGGCTGCCCTTTTTGGCTGTCGTCGGCCCTTTTGCCATGCTCTTTGGCGTTCTCGCCACCGAAGCCGGGCTGGCCGTGCACGAGACCATGGGCTTTTCGATCGTGGTGATCGCAGGGGCCGCCCAATTCACCGCGCTGCAACTGATCAATGAAAACGCGCCAACGCTTGTGGTGCTCGCCTCGGCATTGGCCGTCAATCTGCGCATGGCGATGTATTCCGCGTCGATCACCCCGCATCTGGGGCCGCTGCCGCTCTGGAAGCGCGGGATCGTGGCGTATTTCCTCGTCGATCAAACCTATGCGCAATCTATTCTCGACTTCGAAAAGAACCTGGATCAGACCACGGCCGAGAAATTCGCCTACTTCCTTGGCGTGATGACACCGATCTGCCCGCCGTGGTATCTATTCACCTTCGTCGGCGCAGTTCTGGGCGAAAGCATCCCGCCCAGCCTCGGGCTTGATTTCGCCCTTCCCATCGCCTTTCTGGCCATGGTCGGCCCCATGCTTCGTACGCCCGCGCATCGGATAGCCGCCTTGGTGTCCGTGATCCTCGCGCTGGCCTTTGCCTGGCTGCCCTACAACATGGGCCTTCTCGTCGCCGGTCTGGGCGGCATGATGGCGGGTGCACAGGCCGAACTCCGTCTGGGGGTCAAACCGTGACCGACACGACCGAGCTTTGGACCATCATCATCGCGCTTGGACTGGGCAGCTTCGGCCTGCGTTTTGCCTTCCTCGGGCTTGTGGGCGACCGCGCGATGCCCGAATGGCTGCTGCGGCACCTGCGCTATACGGCTGTTGCCGTGATCCCGGCTCTGGTCGCGCCGCTGGTGATCTGGCCCACTTCCACCGGCGGAGAGCCGGACGCCACCCGCCTTGCTGCTGCGGTTGCGACTTTTGCTGTGGGGTATCTGACAAAGAATGTGTTTGCGGCCATGGGTGTCGGCGCGGCTGTTCTGGTGTCGCTCAGCCTGCTGTTCTGACGCGGGTCACTGACCGAAGAGCGCCTGTTCGAACTGGGCGATGGCGACCGCTTTGTCGTCGCTGTCATTCTCGAAAATCTTGGTGGTCTGCACACCGGGCAAACCTTCGAAATCATCCATCAGACGTTTCGGAAACCAGGTCGATCCGATGCTGTCAAACCCCGGGAGCTTCCGGAGGATGGCAGAGGTGCTCAGCGCGCATTGCGCCGAGGCCACCGAACCGTTGGACGTCGCAAGGCGCAGCGCACGTTCTGCCACCTCGGGCGAGACCTCGATGGTCTGTATCACGACGTGGAAGGTTTCCCGCGCATGAGCGCGCGCGTAGAAATCCGCAACAGCGGGCGTGATGCCATAAAGAACATCACCTCGTTGCGGCACCGCGCTCAGCCGGACAGAGCCCGCTGGATCAAAGATCACCCGTTGCGATCCATTGATCATCAGGCTGGTGTGAGCCCCCTGACCGGTGCGATTGTTGATCATTGTGAACAGAGTCAGCGCGGTCGGGCCGGGATGGCGGTAAGACGCGCTGCTGATCACTTCGGGCGAGGCATCCGGGCGCAATTCCGCGCCCGCGCCGCAGCCCATCAAGGCCAACAGGGCCAGTCCGGCAAGAATGCGCGATACCATGGTCATGTCAGCCTCTTGGCAGAAGTCAGGAGTTGAAGATCGCGAGGAAGATCAGAACCCCGATCGAGAAGACCGCAACCCGGACAGACCAGCGGACAAAGCCATCAAAGGTCTTTTCCTGAGCGGTTGTATCCATTGTACCGTGCTTGTGTTCAGCCATTTGAGACATCCCTCATTATTGTTTTCGAGTCGCTACCCGATTTGCCCGACGCTGTCACCCATGCCAATCGCGCAGTGTGTCGCGGTCTAGGTGGATTGTTCCAATTCTGCAGCAAGTTCAAACCCGATCCGACGCGGCACAGCGTCTTCCTTGGGGATCGGCAGCGCGCGCAGCGTCACGTTGAGCTGCGAAACGTGCTGAATCAGTTGCATCCGTCCGCCTTCTTCGTCCGATCCGTAGAAAGTCACGATATCAGGGTCAAAATAGCCCAGCCCTTCGATGCGCAGCACACCGGTGTCGTTTCCGGCAAAGCCCATCGCGACCTCGTGTTCGTTGTCCAGTTGTTCCTCGAAATTCTGGATATAGAGGATCAATCGCTCATAGGCCCATTCTGCGTCGCTTTTCTGTTTGAACGACCGCCGCATCACCATGTCCGGCAGCGCTTGTTCTCCGCTTTCGCCGCATCCCTTGGCATGGGAATCGTATTTGCGTGGCAATGCATCGGCTTCGGCATATTCCGCCGTGGTGCGAATGTCCTGGGCCATATCATCCCCCCTAGATCGGCAAGGCCGTCGTTTCCTTGATCTCTTCCATAACGAAACTGGCCGAAATATCCGAGAGCGGAATCCGCGCGATCACGCGCTTGTAGAACGAATCGTAGGCTGGAACGTCCGCCACGCGGACCCGCAACAGGTAATCCAGATCCCCTGTCATCCGATAGGCACCGACCACCTCGGGCATGGTGCGCACCGCCTTGTGAAAGCTGTCCAGCCAATCTGCGTCATGCCGCCCGGCGCGGATCATCACCATGACTTCCAGCGGACAGCCTAGCTTGGCCGGGTTTGCCAGCGCGACACGCCCGGTGATGATTCCGGACTGCTCCATCGCCTTGATCCGCCGCCAACAGGCATTGCGTGACAGGGCAACCTGATCGGCGATGGTTTCGACACTGAGACTGGCATCGCGTTGCAGGATGCGCAGGATTGCCTTGTCGAATTGATCCAATTCAATCGAGTTCATGAGAATTTATCCCAATCCAACCGTGTTTTGACAAGTAACATGTTACGCTGGGGCCGTTTCCGTCAACGGAAACGCGCGATGCGTCGACGCATCGCATTCGGCGCATCTGTTAACAGAAGGTTAAAGGGTCCGAATCGGTCCCATTGTTTCGCGCGCGAAACATTCCGACACGGACGCTGACCTATTCGCCGGGTGGGGTCGCCAGCCGCACCACCGGCATAGGGTCATCCTTGGCCAGTTCCTCGAAATCGAAATTATCAAGCCGCCGCGCCCTGCGCCCCGCCTTGTCGGCGCTGATCTTGATATCTGCGATGTCCTTCGCCGCCTGCCCGAAATGCCGGTCTAGGTTTTCCACCCGGCTGCCCAGCCGATCGACATCAGCATAAAGCAGACCCAATTCCTTGCGAATGGCCCCCGCCTGTTCCTGCATCCGCGCATCCTTGAGGATCGCCCGCATCGTGTTCAGCGTCGCCATGCAGGTCGTCGGTGACACGATCCAGACCCGCGCCGCGAACCCGTCGCGCACCACCTCGGGAAAGTTGGCGTGCAGTTCGGCATAGACTGCCTCGGACGGCAGGAACATCAAGGCGCCATCGGCGGTTTCGCCTTCGATGATGTATTTCTCGGAAATGTCTTTGATGTGCTTTCGCAGCGAAAGCCTAAGCTGTTGCGCCGCGCGGGTCAGCTGCTCTTGCGTCTCGGAACGGCGCAGTTGCTCATAAGCCTCCAGCGGAAACTTGCTGTCGATGGCAATCGGTCCCGGCGGGTTCGGCAGGTGGATCAGACAGTCCGCCCGTTTGCCGTTCGAAAGAGTCGCCTGCAGCGTATAGCTGTCCTTGGGCAGCGCTTTGCCGACGATATCCGTCAACTGGATTTCCCCGAACGCTCCGCGCGTCTGCTTGTTCGACAGAATGTCCTGAAGCGACAGCACATCGCCCGACAGCTTGGTGATGTTCTCCTGCGCCTTGTCGATGCTCTGGAGCCGCTGTTGCAGATCCCCCAGCGATTGCGCCGTGCGCCGGGCCGAGCCGTGCAGGTTCTCGTTCATTTGCTCCTGCACCTGCGCCAGCCGCCGTTCCATCAGTTGCAGCATCGCGGTCTGGCTTTGCGCCTGCGCCTCGGACACATGCGACAGACCGCCGGACAGCCGTTCCTGCCCGTCACTCAGGTTTTGCACCCGCTGGCCGACTTGCGCCAGTTGGTAGACCAGAGGTTCGGAAAGTTTCGCAGCGCGACGGGCCGACAAAAGCGACATGATAAGCAGCACGAAAACCAGACCACCCAATGCCAAAGCCAGCAGGATGACCGGATCGCTCAGGTCGAGGACAAGATCACCGATCTGGATCATGTGCGGCCAAACAGTCTTTCGATGTCGCTAAGTTTCAACTCGACATAGGTGGGTCGGCCATGGTTGCACTGGCCGGAATAAGGGGTCGCTTCCATTTCCCTTAACAGAGCGTTCATCTCTTCCGCCCGCATCTGACGGCCCGAGCGGATGGAGCCGTGACAGGCGACGCGGCTGAGGATCGCCTCGATCCGGTCCTGCACCGCGCGGGCTTCACCCTGATCGTCCAGCTCGTCCAGAATGTCGCGCAGCAGGGCGTCAGCGTTGACCTCTCCCAAAATGGCGGGGGTCTCGCGGACCACCACGGCGCCATTGCCGAAAGGTTCGATGGTCAACCCCATGCGGGTCAGTTCTTCAGCAATGTCCAGAAGGCGGGCGCTGTCGCTCTCGCTCATCTCGACCACATCGGGGATCAGGAGCGCCTGCGCAGGCACACCATTCTGCGCCATCTGGGTCTTTAGCTTTTCATAGACCAGACGTTCATGTGCGGCATGTTGATCAACGATAACGATGCCATCTTCGGTCTGGGCGATGATGTAATTTTCATGTACCTGCCCCCGCGCCGCGCCCAGCGGCAGGTTTTCGCGTGGGGTCTCGTCAGCCGAGGGCGCGCGTTCCTCGACCTCGACCACGCGACCGGAATAGGTGGATTGCATGTCGGCAAAACCCGGTGCCTGCGCTTGGTAGGCAGTCTGTTTCGCAACAAAACTCGGGCGGTCCATCTGGTAGATGCGGGGCTGGCCCTGCGGAGCCTCGGGCCGCATTGCGCCAAGCGTTGCCCCTGCAACTGTGGTCGACGCGCGATGCCCCGCTTCGGCCAACGCGTGGCGCAGGGCGGACACGATAAGACCGCGCACCAGACCGGGTTCGCGAAACCGCACTTCGGACTTCGCGGGATGCACGTTCACATCCACTTTGTGCGGATCGCAGTCGATGAACAACGCCACCGCCGGGTGGCGGTCACGGCTTAGGAAATCGGCATAGGCCCCGCGCAATGCGCCGATCAGCAACTTGTCACGAACCGGGCGACCATTGACGAAAAGGAACTGCGCGACGGCAGCTCCGCGGGAATAGGTGGGCAAACCGGCAAGACCGGTCAGGCGGATGCCGTCGCGGTCTGCGTCTATCGGCACTGCATTGTCGATGAACTCGCGGCCCATGACCTGCCCCAATCGCCCGCGCAGAGCATCAAACAGATCGCCGCTCACCGCGTCGGCGCGGAAGGTGACACGGCCCTCGCCCCCGCCCGACACATCGCGCAGGGTAAAGCTGACCGAGGGTTCGGCCATCGCAAGACGTTTGAGCACATCCGAGATAGCCTGCATTTCAGCCCGGTCAGAGCGGAGGAATTTCAGACGTGCGGGCGTGGCAAAGAACAGGTTGCGCAGAGTGACGACAGTCCCGCGCGACAAAGCAGCGGGTTTAATCGGGTCGATCTTGCCACCGGTCACCGACAGTTCGGCGGCATCATGCCCCTCGGCCCGGCTGGTCAGCGTCAGGCGACCGACGGCCCCGAGTGAGGCCAGCGCTTCGCCGCGAAACCCGAAGCTGTGGATGTTCAGCAGGTCGGACCCGTCGATCTTGGACGTGGCGTGGCGCGCAATCGCCAGCGGCAGTTCTTCGGGTGGAATACCACAGCCGTCATCGGTGACGCGGATCAGGGTTTTGCCCCCATCAGCGATCGCCACGTCAATGCGTGTTGCCCCGGCGTCGACGGCGTTCTCAACCAATTCTTTGACGGCGGAGGCCGGACGTTCGACCACCTCACCCGCTGCAATACGGTTGATGGCGCTTTCCTCAAGCGGTTGAATTGTGGCGCGTATGTTGGGGGCGTGGGAGTTCATGCCACGAGATGTAGCATGCGGATCGCGATTCTTCTATGGGGTTTTGGGATGCTTTGCGGTCAGAAAAACTTTAAGAGAATACCCGTTGCACTGACATAAGCGGCCATCAAGACCCAGAAGCGATACTTCATGTTCTGGTTGATTTCAGAGGTTTCAGCGATCAGCTTTGCGATTTCCGCGCGCATCTTGTCGTCGGTAATAGATTACTCTTGCAGTGCCATCGAAGCGTCCCGAACAGAAATACACGCCTAGTTTAAATATAGGTGGTTCACAGAACCCTGTCGAGATTGACCCCGCCCGCCTGCGTGGTAACACAGCACATATGCTGGACATCTTCCTTCAGACAATGCCGTTTTTTGCCTTGATCGCCGTAGGTTACGGCGCGGGTAAGACCGGGTTCTTCACCGAGGAAGCGACCGCCTACCTGACCAAGTTCGTGTTCTATTTCGCCCTGTCCGCGATGATCTTTCGCTTTTCGGCCAACCTGTCTCTGGCCGAGATTTTCGACTGGCGTATTGCTGCCGGGTATCTCTGGGGCACCGCCTTTGTCTACGGCGTTGGCATGGCGGTGGCCTTTCTGCGCGGCATGAACACCGAAACCGCCGCGTTCGAGGGTCAGGTCGCCGCGATTGGCAACACCGGCTTTCTTGGGGTGCCAATGCTGGCACTGTTGATGGGGCAAGAGGCGGTTGGGCCGATCCTGCTTGTGCTCACCATCGACCTTGTGGTGTTTTCTTCGCTGATCGTCATTCTTGTTGTTGGCTCACGCGAGGGGCGCATGTCGATGCGCATCTTCAAGACGGTCGGTGTGGGGCTTCTGAAAAACCCGATGATCGTGTCGATCGTTGCCGGGTTCATGGTGTCTGCCACTGGCGCACCAATCCCCGAACCGGTCAATCAGTTCCTGTCCATCCTTGGGGCCGCGGCGACACCCGGCGCATTGTTCGCCATCGGCGCTTCGTTGGCCAGCAAATCGGCAGAGCGGCTGAACATCGCGGGATGGTTGAGTTTCTGCAAGCTGGTGATCCATCCTGCTGCAGTGGCCCTTGGGGTCTATATCCTATTCCCGGCTGACCCCTACAAGGCGGGCGTGGTGGTAGCCGCCGCGTCCTTGCCAGTTGCGGGCAACGTGTTCATCTTGGCCCAGCATTACAAGGTGGCCCCACAACGGGTGTCTGCCGCCATCCTGATCTCGACCACGGTCAGTATCGTGACCGTGTCCTATGTGATCAGTCAGGTTCTTGTTTAGGAGAGGGAACGCCATGCAAACCGTATCAGAGAACGCCTGTTTCGGAGGGGTGCAAGGCGTCTATTCCCATGCTTCAGACGCCTGCGGCTGTGACATGACCTTTGGGCTTTACCTGCCGCCAGCGGCCAAAGACGGGCCCGTGCCGGTTCTTTGGTATCTGTCGGGGCTTACCTGCACCCATGAAAACGCGATGACCAAGGCCGCGGCGCAGGGCTTTGCCGCTGAGGCGGGCATGGCAGTGGTGTTCCCTGACACATCTCCGCGCGGCGACGGGGTGGCGGATGACGACGCCTATGATCTGGGCAAGGGCGCGGGATTCTATGTGAACGCGACGCAAGACCCTTGGGCGCCGCATTTCAAGATGTGGGATTACGTGGCCGAGGAATTGCCTGGGCTGTTGGGGGCGGAGATTGCCATCGATCTGGATCGGCAAGCGATCACCGGACATTCGATGGGCGGGCACGGCGCTTTGACGCTGGCGATGGCGCATCCCGGGCGGTTTGCCTCGGTGTCGGCCTTTGCGCCGATTGCCAACCCAAGCCAGAGCGACTGGGGCCGCAAGCAGTTGAGCGCCTATCTGGGCCCGGACGAAAGCACATGGGCCAAGCATGATGCGACGGTGCAGATGCTGGAGGTCGGTTTTGACGGGCCGGTGCTGGTGGATCAAGGCGCGTCGGATCAGTTCCTTGAGTTGCTGAAGCCAGAGGCATTGAGCCACGCGATGGCGGCACGACGTCAGGACGGGGTGTTCCGGATGCAAAAAGGCTACGATCATTCGTATTTCTTTGTCTCGACCTTCATTCCCGATCACATCGCGTTTCATGCAGACGCGCTGGGGCTGTGACCCGGCTTTTCGTTGATGCGGACGCCTGCCCGGTCAAGGGTGAGGCCGAACGTGTTGCGACGCGGCACAAGGCGCAAATGTTTCTGGTGTCGAATGGCGGGTTGCGGATGTCCGACAATCCGTTCGTCGAGGTGGTTGTCGTGCCCGACGGGCCGGACGTGGCCGATATGTGGATCGCGGATCGCGCCAGAGCGGGCGATGTGGTGATCACTGGGGATATTCCGCTGGCTGCGCGTTGTGTCGAGAACGGCGCACGGGTGCTCAAGCACAATGGGGAGCGGCTGGATGCGCGCAATATCGGGCAGGTTCTGGCGACGCGCGATCTGATGACGGATTTGCGCGCCGCAGATCCGTTTCGACAGGGTGGTGGCAAGCCGTTTTCCAAGGCGGATCGGTCACGGTTTCTGGATGCGCTTGAGCGCGAGATGCGGGCGGCAGCGCAGGATGTGCCGCGCTAGGACGTGATGGGAGAGACAGCGATGACCACACCCGAGATCATTCCCTTTGCCGAGGGCGAGGCGGAGCTGGACTGGATCGGTCTGACCGATGCGATTGCGGCGGGGCATGATTTGCCCACGGCTGAGATTGCAGACAGTTTTCTGTATCGGGGGACTGATACGCTATTGAACCGGGCGGCGTGGATCGACGGGCTGGGGCTTGCCGTGAAATCCGCGACGATCTTTCCGGGCAATGCCAGTGTGGGGAAACCTGCGGTGAATGGCGGTGTGTCGGTTTATTCTGATGTGGACGGCACGCTGGCGGCGATTGTCGATTTCCATCTGGTGACCAAGTGGAAGACGGCGGGCGACAGTTTGCTTGCCGCACGTCGGTTGGCGCGAGCGGACAGTGCCATGATCCTGATCGTCGGGGCCGGAACGGTGGCGCAGTCGCTGGTCGAGGCGTATTCGGAAGCGTTTCCAAAGGCGCGGTTTCAGGTCTGGAATCGGACGGGGGCGAAGGCAGAGGAGCTTGCGAACCAGTTCGCACATGTGACGGCGGTGGACGATCTGGCTGGTGCGGTCGGACAGGCGGATATCGTCAGTTGCGCCACCATGTCGACCGAGCCAGTTCTGCACGGCGAGTGGTTGCGTCCGGGGACACATGTGGACCTGATCGGAGCATATCGTCCCGATATGCGCGAGGCGGATGATGCTGTGCTGACGCGGGGGCGGCTGTTCGTGGATTCGCGAGATACGACTGTCGGGCATATCGGCGAAATCAAGGAACCGATTGCGCGGGGGGTTATTGCCGAGGGTGACATCGTCGCGGATTACTATGATCTGCCCGCGTTCAAACGACGGTCAGACGATGAGATCACGGTGTTCAAGAATGGCGGCGGGGCGCATCTGGACCTGATGGTCAGTCGCTACATTCTGGATCGCTGGCAAACCCGGTAGAGCTGGGGCGCGAGGCGTCAGACCGCGAGTGGGTTTGGCTGGCGTTTTTCGCGGATCGGCAGATGCACCAGTGCGCTAAAGGCGCCGACACCGACACCGATCCACCACACCAGCGTGTAATCGCCGTGGAGGTCGTACATCCGGCCGCCCAGCCACACGCCCATGAAGCTGCCCAACTGATGGCTGAAGAACACGATCCCATAAAGCGTACCCATGTAGCGCAACCCATAGATGTGCGCGATCAACCCCGAGGTAAGCGGCACCGTGGCCAGCCAGAGCGAGCCCATCGCGGCCGAGAACAGGATCACCGACGTGGGTGTGATCGGGAACATGATGAAGAGCGCCGCGATGATCGTGCGGCCCGTATAGATGCCCGCCAACAGGTATTTCTTGGACCACCGGTTGCCTGCCCAGCCTGCGGTGAGCGTGCCGACGATGTTCATCAGCCCGATGAGGGAGATTGACAACGCCCCCAGCGCCGATGTGGTCGTGATGCCGACGGAATGAAGCATGCTGCCCGGTTGGATCGGGCCGCACAGCTCGGTCACGAAGGCGGGAAAATGCGCGGTGACGAAAGCCAGTTGATAGCCACAGCTGAAGAACCCCAGAAAGATCAGCGTGTAGGACGGATCGCGGAAAGCGCGAACAAGGATGGTGCCCATGCTTTCCTCAAGCTCGGCCCGGCTGGCAGGGGGGGTGGGTGACCGCATGAAGGGCAGCACCATCAGCACCGCAAGGATGACGGCTGCGAACCAGAGGAATACCATTTGCCAGCTCATCAGCGTCAGCATCCATTCCGCAAGCGGCGCCCCGAACACCTGCCCGCCGCTGCCCGCAGCCGTCACGATGGCAAGGCTCATGGAGCGGTTCGCGTCGGAGCTGGCGCGGCCCACGACGGCGAGGATGACGCCAAAGCCGGTGCCCGCGACCCCAAAACCCACGAGGATTTCATAGAATTGGTGCGCGGTCGGTGTGACGGCAAAGGATGACAACACCAGACCCGCAGCGTAGGTGAGCGCCCCAAGGATAATCGCCTTCCGGTCGCCGATTTTTTCGGCCAGCGCCCCGAACAGCGGTTGCCCGATCCCCCAAGCTAGGTTCTGGATTGCAATGGCGAGGGAGAATTCCGCGCGCAGCCAGCCGAATTCCTCGGCAATCGGGATCTGGAACACGCCAAAACTGGCGCGGATCGCGAAGGACACGAGGATGATGACGCACCCGCCGATGAGCACGGGGGTGAAAATGGAGGCGCGGGCTTGCATAGGAGTGCTCCGAAAGGTGGCGCGATTAGACGCCTTTTCCGCCGAGCGTCAAGCGGGCATGGCGCAGGATCGGATCGCCCTGTGCCGCAATCCGTTCGATGGCCGCCTGCAGCGGTTCATAGGTCACCGACATGGAGTGGGCGTTTGCGTGCAGCAGCGTGGAAGAGTCTGACACCCAGCCGACATGGCCTTTCCAGAACAGAAGATCGCCCCGCTGAGGTGGTGTGCCGGGATCAAGAGTTTCGCCAAGCTGCGCCATCTGCTGATCGCTGTCACCGGGACAGGCAATGCCGCAGGCATGGCAGGCGATTTGCACCAGCCCCGAGCAGTCGATGCCAAAGGCGGAGTTGCCGCCCCAGAGATAGGGCGTACCGAGCAGGCGTTTGGCAATGGTGACGGGATCGGTCTCTATTGAATTGATCGGGGAGAGGTGAAGAGACGGCACGAACCATGCCCGCGCATACTCTTTATTGGACCACGCAACACGCGACCATCCGTCCATGTCTCCCGCAACCACCAGTTCGGATCCCATGGACAAGGGCTTCACCTGTCCAGGTGTCTTCAGGCCTTCTGTGGATTTCGCATAAGATGTCGCTGCGGTGATCCGGTGGGTTGGTGCGGCGTCCGCTGGGTTTTCCAAATGCGAGAGCTCGATCCAGCCCGAATAGCGATCTGCCACAGTTTCCCCGAACGCCCACCCCTCGTTTGACATGGCATGGAGCGTGATGCTCTGACCGTATAGCATCTGGCGGTCCCGCGCCCCTTTTGGTGACGCGCAGAGATCGGCGACAGGTTGAGTAATCCGCCTGACCTCTGGGGTGACCCGTTCCAGAGCCTGTTGCGCAAAGATCTGCGCGATCTCGTCTGCTGTGGCAGTAGACCAGAACGTGCGCCTGTCGGTCATAGGTCCATCATATCCGGCAAGGCCGCAAAGAGCGCGCGCGCACCTTGCAGCGCGCCGCCTTTCGGTCGGCCCGGCGCGGGGCTGGGCTGCCAGCCATAGATGTCGAAGTGGATGTAGCGGTCGTGTTCGCTGACGAACCTACGTAGGAAAAGGGCTGCGGTAATGGAGCCAGCGAACCCACCTTTGGGCGCGTTGTCGAGATCCGCAATGCCGGGTTCGATTATCGCCTCGTAGGGGTCATGGAACGGCATGCGCCAGACTGGATCGGCCATACGTCGTGCCGACAGGTCAAGCGAGGTCGCCGCGACATCATCGTCGGTGTAATAGGGCGCAATGTCAGGGCCGACGGCGACGCGCGCCGCGCCGGTCAGAGTTGCCATCGACACGATCAGATTCGGCTCTCCCTCGGACGCCAGTGTCAAGGCATCGGCCAACACCAGACGGCCTTCGGCATCGGTATTGTTGATTTCGACAGTAAGACCCTTGCGTGAGGTCAGGATGTCCTGCGGTCGGAAGCTGTTACCGCTGATAGAGTTTTCGACCGCCGGGATCAGGACGCGGAGACGCACTTCAAGACCCGAAGCCATGATCATGTGGGCCAAGCCCAGCACGTTTGCTGCGCCGCCCATGTCTTTTTTCATCAAGCCCATAGAACTACCCGGCTTGATGTTGAGACCGCCCGTATCGAAACAGACGCCTTTGCCGACGAGCGTGATTTTGGGCCCACTATTGCCCCAACTCATGTCGATCAATCGCGGCGCGCGGTCAGAGGCCCGGCCCACCGTGTGGATCATCGGGAAATTGTCTTTAAGCAGCGCGTCGCCAGTGATGACGGTGATCTTGGCTTTATGCTCTTCCGCCAAGCCCCGGGCTGCAGACTCAAGATCTGCTGGTCCCATATCAGATGCTGGGGTGTTGATCAGATCACGGGTAAGAAATTCCGCTTCGGCCAAGATGGACACACGATCAGCATCTACGCCTTCGGGCGTGACGAGCGTTGGGTGCTGCATGGCGTTGTCGCGGTAACGGGTGAATCCGTAACTGGCCAAGAGCCAACCCAGCGCTTCTTGTTCGAGTTGATCAGCGTCAACACCGCTGTCGATGCGATATGTGCCCGGAGCGAGTTTTGACAGGGCTGCCGCCAGTGGAAATCGGTCGCGTTTGCGGGTGGCACGCGTTCCGTAGCCGACCAAGGCCATCTCGGGATGGCCCGCTTCATCGGGGATCATCAATGCTGATCCGATACCGCCCTTGAAAGCGCTCGCTTCGACCCACGTGCGAATGCGATCACTTTGCTGAGCCGCCCAGAGCGCGACATCCTCGCTGCCCAGAACGTGAATTGGCAAAGCTTTAGTGCCCGCAGGCGCGAGTGCGACGGTCATGATGATCCCTTTCTCCGATGGTGCGAGGGTACGCCCTTGCACACGCGCTGCAAGCGGAATCAGAGGGATAGATCGTTGCCCAAATCTGCAAAAGACATGGCCATTTCGCCCCAGCGCAAAAACCGGCATAGCGTCGCCGCAAGCGCGACCGGATCCGACTGATCGATGCAAATCATCACATCGCGACCAATATGAGCCAATCCGGATAAACCGATCTGATCGGCAATCGGTATGACAGCATGAACCGATTTGCGTAGAGTCGGATGGTTCCCTGCAGCGTAGTCATTGCGAATCTGTACGAAGCGCGCTGCAATATCTTCGAGCGCTCGACACAGGATGTTTTCTGCAACGGACTGACCCAGATCACGGCTCAGGCGGTGCAGCGTGTCTTCGTCGAAATATGCCGTATCGCACGGATGCAAAACCGAGATCTTCTGCATCATTAATAATCCTTTCTCACCCCGACCTGATGCTCTCTATCGCAGAGCCGCCTTTCGAATTGGTAAGCCCGCGACTGTTTTTCTCTCGAATTCCGATTAATTTCGACGTATCCCGCTTGGAACGAAGACCCTAGAGGCGGAGGATTTCATGAACGCCGCGAAGCCGCTGCCAGCGTATCTCATCCAACGGTATCAAGGCTGGAAGGCCACGACCTATTCGGACAACCGCGCTTGGTACAAGCGTCTGGCGACCGAAGGGCAACGCCCCCGAGCGATGGTGATTTCCTGCTGTGACAGCCGTGTGCATGTCACGTCGATCTTCGGTGCGGATCAGGGCGAATTCTTTATCCACCGCAACATCGCGAACCTTGTTCCGCCTTACGAACCTGATGGTGATCACCATGGCACGTCAGCCGCTGTAGAGTATGCGGTCACAGCTTTGAACGTCGCACATCTGATTGTGCTGGGTCATTCGCAATGCGGTGGGGTGCAAGGTTGCCTTGATATGTGTTCTGGCAACGCGCCGCATCTTGAGGAGCAGTCAAGTTTTGTCGGCCGTTGGATGGATATCCTGCGGCCCGGCTATGAGCGTGTCAAAGCGATGAACACCCCCGAAGGTCAGGTGCGGGCGCTGGAAAAAGAAGCGGTAATCGTGTCACTTGAGAATTTGATGACGTTCCCGTTCATCCGGGAGGCTGTCGAGCAGAATCTGCTGACACTGCACGGCCTTTGGACTGACATCGGCGAAGGTGGTTTGGAGTATTTCGAACCCAAGAGCAGGGACTTTCACCCAGTCTGATCAGTTCTGAAGCGTCGCCTTTACACCGCTACAATCCGTGCGCAGCTTGGGTCGTCCCAAACGTTCTGCAAGCCGCGCCAGCGGCGACCCGATCATTGATCCTGTGCAGATCGGTTTGCCCGTCTCATCGGCCAGAACCAGATGCCCGTTCCGAAAGGTGATCGCGTAGCCCTTTGACGCTAGTCGGCTGCACAGGTCACCCCAACTTGTTGCGCGTTCGAAATGGGGCAGGAGAACCGTTCGCAGAAGCATCGCGGATTCACTGTCCAAAGGCAGTGGCATGCCGGAGGAAGACTCGGCGGGAAATGGAACAGATTGTACGGCCATGGGAGTACCTTCACTATTTCCTAACACGTTAAAAAGGGTGCGATCCAAATGCGGCAAGAATGGGGCAGCCAAAAGAACCGCCCTATTGTGTGAAAAACACGCAACAGAGCGTTCGATTTCGTGATTACTATTTATGCATTCAGAACGCTGTTGCAGGCTTTTGCCAGACGATGATTTGAAAAACTCAGTTGGCTGGGTCACTGAACTGCTGCGTAGTTTCGCGCTGGAACACTTTTGAGCGGCGTGTTGAACCGGAGGATCGGAATACCACCAAGTTCTTCCATTTGTCGTCGAAATTTTCGCGGCTTTCCATTGATCAGATTTTGTACCAATAGCGCCAGAGCACCTTGTTCTTTTAGCCGTGCAGCAACGTTGTGATCGGTTTCAGGCATGATGTAATGCGAAATTCCGGGCGCTTTTGGAAACCGCAGGGCATGGGCCAACTCTCGCTGTTCGTCACCGTGGAAAATGAAATACTTGGTGGCTTTGGGCCGCAGGGCTTCGACTTTCGGAAAATGAAATGTGTTTATCTGTTTACGAAAGTAGAACCAACGATCCTCTTCGGGCACTTCATCGACATGCACAGAATATTGCGGCGTAAATGCAATCACGCGTTCAAAATCGAAAAACCGAGATAGGTGAAGCGCCATTGTGCCGCCCATCGAATTGCCGATAGCGATCACCCGTTCGGCGTTCACGTGTTCCACGACTGCCCGGATGCAATACAAGATCTGATCCGCCATGCCATCGCCATTGAGCCAGCTTCGCGACGTGTCACTGACAAACAGCACATGGTTCTGACGGCCTGCAGAAGCGATACCGGGAAATTCGGGCGGGGGTTCGATATTTCTTTTGTTGCCGACCCCAGAAAAGCTGACAACAAGATCGGCCCCATCACCTTCGAGATATCTGACCCGCAATGGACCCTTTTCGAACAGCAAGGGAATCTCAGTTTCAGACATGATGCCGACCCGCTTTCCTAAATGCACAGCTAAAGATGCATACGGGGCGACCTGACCAATTTTTAGGCAGCAATAAGGAGAATAAAGACCATTCCGTGGATCACCACGCCGTTGAGAGCGCGCGATTGCGTTTCAAAATAATGCGGGACACCTACAAAAAAGGCGCCGCAAAACTGCGACGCCTTTCTTTTGTGGTTTTATAGGTGTTAGCCTTTTTTCAGGACTTCCCGGCCCAACACCTCAGCGATTTGCACTGCGTTGAGGGCTGCGCCCTTGCGCAGGTTGTCGGACACGCACCAGAGGTTAAGGCCGTTTTCGATTGTTGAGTCTTGACGGATGCGGCTGATGAAAGTCGCATAATCACCAACACATTCGACAGGCGATACATAGCCGCCCGGTTCACGCTTATCGATGACCATGACGCCGGGCGCTTCGCGCAGGATATCGCGTGCCTCATCTTCGTCGAGATGATCTTCGAATTCGATGTTGATCGCTTCTGAGTGACCAACGAAAACCGGCACCCGCACGCAAGTGGCCGTGACCTTGATCGACGGATCGATGATCTTTTTTGTTTCGACCATCATCTTCCATTCTTCCTTGGTCGAACCGTCTTCCATGAAAACGTCGATCTGAGGAATTACGTTAAAAGCAATCTGCTTTTGGAACTTGGCCGGAGGCACCTCTGTCACCGGGTTGTAGACTGCCTTTGTCTGATCCCAAAGTTCGTCCATGCCCTCTTTGCCCGCGCCGGACACGGACTGATACGTGCTGACAACGACACGCTTAATACGCGCGCGATCGTGCAAGGGCTTTAGCGCGACAACCATCTGCGCGGTCGAACAATTCGGGTTCGCGATAATGTTCTTCTTGGAATAGCCATGGATCGCATCGGCATTACATTCCGGCACAATCAAAGGGACGTCGGGATCGTAGCGGTAGAGCGACGAGTTGTCGATCACCACACAACCTGCCTTGGCCGAGACTGGCGCGTATTTCTTGGTCGCGTCGGAGCCGATGGCGAACAGAGCGATATCCCAGCCCGTGAAATCAAACGTGTCGAGATCCTGCGTCTTCAGCGTCTTGTCGCCAAAGCTGACCTCCGTGCCAAGCGACCGGCGCGACGCAAGCACGGCGATCTCATCAACAGGGAACTGGCGCTCGGCCAGGATGTTCAGCATTTCGCGGCCCACGTTACCGGTGGCGCCTGCAACGACGACTCTGTAGCCCATTTGGCTCTCCTTTCACTTGCCAGCGTCCGGTGTCGTGTCCGGCTGCTGGACTGAGCGTGGCTCATACAGGACTTGCTGCGCATGCGAAAGGGTGTTGCGCAGAGCGTTTGCCGCAGGTCTTTTAGGCGTGCTTTTTCGAGCGATTGATCGGACTGGTCCGGCGCGACTGCACGCTTTCTTGCGAAATTCCTTGTCGGATCCCAGCCAGAGGCGTACGCTGTCTGGCATTTAAGCACGAACCTTTTTTGGTCAAATGTCACATTCAGATACACACCTCATTCTCGTGGTTCACGGGATTGGCGAACAATCCTGTGGTGAAACCGTCGATCAAGTTGTTGCTGGCGCAATAGCCCGGCATCCGTCGCGCCCTGCCTCTGATCTGGCCGAAGCACCAATAACGGTGCAATCCTCGCACCTTACGCTCACCGAACAGGATTTCACGGAAAGCAGCGACGATCCGGTTCGCCCGGTGTTCGACTGTCATACCCACACGTTGGAACCAGCGGGGGATGGTCAGCAGCGCGCCGTCTTTGCAGAGGTCCACTGGTCTGATCTGTCCCCCGCGCCAAAAGGGGCCATTTCAACGATTCTCGATCTTCTCAAGCTGATTCTCGGGCTTGGTTATGTCGCCATGGACAATGTCGAGAACACCAAGATGTCTTTGTTCGACCGGGGTCTGGTGCATCTGTTCAACTGGGTGTTCTACGGCGGAATCGCGGTCATCAACGCCATGCTGTTGGTGGGAACAATCCTTGTTCTGGGCCATGAATACCTGCCTGGTGTCGGTTACCTGTCGGTTCTGGTGGCGAATGCCGGGTTGGGTGTCGGGTTGTGGGCCTATTTGAAACATATCGGGGCCAGGAGCCCGCGGTTTCTTGTGACCGTGTTCCGGCGGGGGGTGCTCGTCTGGTCTGGGCTTGCGGCGCTGCTGCTTGCCTTTAGCGTGTTTGCGGCCGACGCGGTGCGGGCACAGTTTCAGTCGATCTTTGCGTCCCTTCCCGAAACGCTTACGGCGCAAAGCAAGGGATGCGCAGCGTTCGCCGCCCTGCCCGAGGCGAACGGCAATACGGTGCCGGTCGCGCAGGATTTCGGGATCGACAGTCTGTCCTGTTTCATCGAGGTGAACATCTTTGCGATGGGGTTGCTTTGGGTGTTTGCCGCACTGTTGGTCGTGGTGTCTCTGGTTGGTTTCAGGGACACGCCCAAGCGCATCATCTACCCGTCAGTCTGTGGTGCGATGCTGATGTTCTGGTCGGTGTTCACGACGGGCTTTTGGCTCGTATTGCAACAGCTTCTGGGTCAGTTCGACCGGACACACGAAAATTGTGCATCACTGGTTGCATCGCTTGGGGATGCGCCGTCCCTTGCCCAGATGACCAGTGATGGGCAAACCGCCTTTGGTCTGCTCTGCTTGCACATGGAGCAGGCGGTAGGAACCCTGGCGATATCGGTGGCTTTCATGTTGCTGACCATCGCAGCCGCTGTGCTGGCCTATGTCGTCGGTGCGCGGGTGATTGTGAACATCTGGGTTCGGCTGATCCTCGTGATCTTTCCCGTGGCGCTGGTTCTTATCCTGATCCTTGGTGGCGACATCACCGGAAATTCGCAAGACGCCAACCCCTTTGCGCCGTTTCGCACACTATCAATCGCCATCGCGCTGGGGGCGGAGTTGTTGATCTACAATTTCAATGAAACGGTTGCGGCAGCACTGGGTGTGGCGCGGGATGTGATCGTGTATCTGGTCCGGGCCGAATGCAAATGGACGGTGCCAGCGGGCGAACGCGAAGGGAATTACCCCCGCCGTGCACTGATCGAAGCGCGGTTCGACCGGGTGTTCCTGTTCATGCTGAACGCGCTGGCCCCCGACCGGATCACAGTGATCAGCCATTCGCAGGGAACTGTGGTTGCCGCGCGGTCCCTGCAGCGTTTGATGCCGGGGCTGACTGCATCTGACCCGACGCTGCCTGGGCGGATTCGGCTGATCACGATGGGATCACCGATTTCGCACATCTACGAGGAATATTTCCCCGAGAATTATCCGCTGACGCGCAGGGACATTTCGGAAGACTTGGTCTGGCACAATCTTTGCCGGACGAAGGACTATGTCGGTCAGACGATCGGCACGACGGGCATCCCACCGGGCAATGACCTTTGTGTCGGGGACGGTGGTCACAGCCACTATTTCACCGATCAGCGCGTTTGGACGCTGCTGTGGGAACGGGTCGGGTTTCGGCTGTTCTCGACGCCGCCGGGGATGGCCGCGGTCAGCGGCCGGGAATATCCGACCGGGCTGGCGCAGGATCCCAATTCTCGATGATCTCGGCTGCCTCTTCAGCGGTTTCGACAAACCGGAACAGATCAAGGTCTTCCGGGCTGATCGTTCCAGCATCGGCCAGCGCATCCCAGTTGATGATCTTTTCCCAGAACGCGCGACCAAACAGCAGGAATGGCACGCGCTGCATGCGGCCCGTCTGAATCAGGGTCAGGGATTCGAACATTTCGTCCAAGGTACCGAACCCACCGGGAAAGACGCAGATCGCGCGGGCGCGCATGAGGAAGTGCATCTTGCGGATCGCGAAATAGTGAAAGTTGAAGCAAAGTTCGGGCGTGACGTATTCGTTCGGCGCCTGTTCATGCGGCAGCACGATATTCAGGCCAATGGATTTGCCCCCCTCTTCGGCCGCACCGCGATTGCCTGCTTCCATCACACCCGGACCACCGCCGGTGACCACGACAAATTCGCGGCCTTTGCTGTCGTTGGACTTGCGGGTCATCAGGCGAGCAAAACTGCGCGCCTCGTCGTAGAAATGCGACAGGTCGGCCAGCGTTTTGGTGCGCGCCTTGTCGGCCTCTGACGGACGCGGGATGCGAGCGCCGCCAAACAAAACGATGGTGCTTTCGATCTGATGTTCGTCCAGCATGAGTTGCGGCTTAAGCAATTCAAGCTGCAACCGGACCGGACGCAGTTCCTCGCGGCACAGGAAATCTTCGTCAGCAAAGGCCAACCGATAGGCAGGCGAGCGCGTCTGCGCTGTGTCCGGAACATGGCTTGCCGTGCTGCGGTCAAGGCCAGCATCGCGGAACGGGCTGTTGCGTTGATCTTTCATGAGCATGGGTTCCTTGTTCGCTTGCGCTTAGACCTATAGCGTCCGGGCCAAAGTGACCAGAGAGGCGAAGCGATGGATTGGCAGACCGAGATCACAGCGGCGCAAGAGCGGATCGCCGGACACATCGTGCCAACACCGACGCTGCAAACCAGCGCCTTTGGTCAGGATGTCGCGCTCAAGCTGGAGCAGATGCAGCACACCGGCAGCTTTAAGCCACGCGGTGCCTTCAACACGCTGCTGGCATCGGACGTTCCTAAAGCCGGGGTCGTCGCGGCCTCGGGCGGCAACCATGGGGCTGCGGTGGCATTTGCGGCACAGAAACTGGGGCATCGCGCGCGAATTTTCGTCCCCGAAATCGCCGGACCCTCCAAGATCGAGCTGATCAAACGTACCGGAGCAGAGCTGACCGTGGTGCCCGGCGAATATGCCAACGCATTGGAACTGGCCGAGCGTGAAGCTTTGGAAAGTGGCGCGATGCAAATCCACGCTTACGACGCGCCCCTGACAGTCGTTGGTCAAGGCACGGTGATGCTGGAATGGGAACAGCAAGGGCTGGACGCGGACACGGTGTTGATCGCCGTGGGCGGTGGTGGCCTGATCGCAGGCGCGTTGGCCTGGCTTGGCGATCGTCGCAAGGTGGTGGCGGTCGAGCCAATGACCTCTTGTGCTTTGCATGCGGCGTTGGACGCTGGTGCGCCGATGGATGTGCCTGTGTCCGGTGTTGCAGCAAATGCGCTGGGTGCACGGCGGATTGGGGGTATCTGTTTCGATCTGGCCACATCGGCGAGTGTGCAAAGTGTGCTCGTATCAGACAGTGCCATCATCGACGCGCAGGCCGCGCTATGGCAGGCGCATCGGCAATTGGTGGAACCGGCTGGGGCCACCGCCTTGGCTGCACTAATGTCCGGAACCTACACCCCCGCTGAAGGAGAGCGTGTGGCAGTTCTGGTTTGCGGCGGGAATATCGCGCCAGAGCCGGAAATTGCGCTGCGTTGATCCGAAACGCCTATCAGCTGGGTGACAAAAGGCAGTACCTCACCATGCGGTAATTGCTTTGATACCCCTGTCGTTCCGTGCTCGAATTCGGAGAGGGAATACCGAAGAAATAGGCGCGATGATACTCTTTGGATGGATCGGCCAGCCACTCTGTCAACATGTCCGTGTCTCGCATGCAAGCAGCGCTGTTCTTGCTCATCCCCATCCAGACACCGCCTGATGGATCAATAGCATCAAAGTGATGCAAACCCGACCCCGACGCTTTGTTCGTCACCAGCACCCAGTGATCCCCGAGTGACTTGTCGGAATGCTTGTCCTTGTAATCGACATGAGCAGCAACGACGCCGCCTGCCGCGATATGGCCCTCGGCGTGGTCTGTCGGGTTCGCTGGCAAGGGCTGATCCCATCTTCCTGCGCCAAATCGCTCGATGCTCATCCCCAGCAAGGGTGCTAGGATAAACGGATTCAGACCGCCCGACGAATAGCACGTGTTGTCCTTCGCGATTTTGTTGGCATGGATCGGTGTCAGGTCTTTGGCCAACACGCCCTTGGGCCAGGATGACGTAGGCCGCCCAATTCCCGTTGCGGCCATTGTCATCACGCACAGAAAGCACCCTTCCTGTGAGATCGTCACATCCTTGCCATCGCGCTGATAGCCTAGTTTTTCCGACTTGTACGCTCCCTGATTGTACGCCTTGAAACCCGCATTTCCCAGCGCGTCCCTGATCGGGTCCATGACAGGACCAGAATCCACCGGGTTGATGTTGCCGGGGCCAACTGCGCCGGTGAGCGCCGTCCACGTCTTTCCCCGAGGGTCGACTCGCCCATCGCATTTGTCGAATGCCCATCGCATGATTTTATATTGAAACTGCACCACCGCGCTGCCGGTGATTGCGGAGGAGGTCGGATCCGGGTCCGGCATCAGTGAAAACCCGTCCGCCGTCAAAAGGCCAGCGTTCGCGCATTCCTCGCGGAATCGGGGGTCGCCATATATATGCATGTCGAGAAGAAACCGGACTTCTTTGAGGTCGGTCGGAAGATTTATTCCGCCCAGGCCGACAGAACATGTCAAATGCACCATGCTCATCAGTGCGTCTCCAAATTGGTTATTTGAAAAATGCTTAAATTGCGTCTTAAGACTAACGCCGCTTTGAAACCGCGCAAGCATTTCCTGATGCCAAACTGTCCTGTTGAACGCTTCCTCTACGGACAAAAACGCGTCGTTGCCCCCAGCCGTACGATTGCGTAAGGAGCAGCGACCGAACAGCGAGGAGGCCATCATGGACATCACCAGCCTGGAAACAGCCATCGAAGCCGCGTGGGACGCGCGCGATACGATCACACCGTCAACGGGCGGCGAAACCCGCGAGGCGATTGAAGACACCCTTAACGCTCTGGACAGTGGATCGCTGCGGGTTGCGGAAAAGCAGGATGATGGCAGCTGGCATGTGAACCAGTGGGCCAAGAAAGCCGTACTGCTGGGCTTCCGCATTAAAGATATGGAACAGCAGGCCGGCGGACCACAGGGCGCTGGCTGGTGGGATAAGGTCGATAGCAAATTCAAAGGCTGGGGCGACGACCAGTGGCGCGCAGCGGGCTTCCGCGCCGTGCCCAACTGTGTGGTACGCAAATCGGCCTACATCGCGCCAGGTGTGGTGCTAATGCCATCCTTTGTGAACCTTGGTGCTTATGTCGACGAAGGCACGATGGTCGACACTTGGGCAACCGTTGGGTCTTGCGCACAGATCGGCAAGAACGTGCACTTGTCCGGTGGCGTTGGGATTGGCGGCGTGCTTGAACCGATGCAGGCGGGGCCGACCATCATCGAAGACAACTGCTTTATCGGCGCCCGCTCCGAAGTGGTCGAAGGCTGCATCGTGCGCGAAGGCTCGGTTCTGGGCATGGGCGTGTTTATCGGTCAATCGACCAAGATCGTCGACCGCGAAACGGGCGAAGTGATGTATGGCGAAGTACCGCCCTATTCGGTGGTCGTGGCAGGGTCGATGCCATCAAAGAACGGCATCAACCTGTATTGCGCGGTGATCGTAAAGCGGGTGGACGAACGGACACGCTCCAAGACCGGCATCAACGAGCTGCTGCGCGATTGATCTCGGGCGCGCGTACGAGCACGCGCCTTACGCCTTTTTGGCGGGCTTCTCACCAACCGGGCCGCCCGCCTTTTTCCAGCCACCAAACCCATCGGTGATGTGGCTGACGTTTTCCAAGCCCATCTCTTGGGCGACTTTCGCCGACAACGCAGATCGCCAGCCCGAGGCGCAGTAGAACACAAACCGATTGCCGGTTTGAAACTGCGGCTTGGCATAGGGACTTGCGGGGTCGATCCAAAACTCCAGCATACCGCGTGGGCAGTGAAACGCACCGGGAATCATGCCTTCACGCTCCAACTCGCGGGGATCGCGCAGATCGACAAAGGTGACGTCGTCGTGACCATGTAGTCCCATCACTTCGGATGCAGGCGCGTGATCGACCACCTCGTTTGCTGCTGCCACCATGTCTTTGACGGATTTCATATCGTCCCTCCCTATTTGCAGCGCAGTATGCTCAGCAACACGTCGGCAACAACCCTCGACGCGAGATAGGTTTCGTGGCACATGCGAAGCGCATCCCAGCACACAGGCCACAGAATGAGCGATACCCCTAAGAAGCCGAAAAAGCCGCACGCTGTTTACACCCTCTTGGTCGAGGTCGGTCGGAAGTCCGGCGATGGCCTACCCAAAGGGGCCACCGGGGCGGCGCTGATGTGCTATGCCTCCGGCGTAGATGAGGCCGAGGCAGTGCGCGAAACCGTGGCGATTCTGAAACAGGCGGATATGGCGCCATTGGATGTGACCGGCTACGGCACGTTAGAGGATCGCAAAGAACAGGGCCAAGAGATCGAGTCCGATGAAATCGAGTTGATGCAAAAAGCGTTGGATGAAAACTCGGTGATCGTTGCACAGGTCACGCCCTATTACGGCGATCAAAACCGCGATTAAGCGGCGCGCGCCTCGGCAAGTGTGATCGCTTCGAAGGACCGCAAAACCTGATAGCCGGCGCGGTGATGCTCCGGCAGAATTGCACGCGACAGATCGCTGAGGACTGACGCCGAACACAGCGCCTTATCGCGCCTCATCCGGCCAATGTAGAGCGTTTCCAGCGCGGCATCCGGTATTCGAACAGCGTCATGATGTGGCAATAGAACTTGGTGGTACGTGACGAAGCGTGGTGCAGGTTCGAAATGTCCCGCATAACCGTTGACGAGCGCTGACGCCGGGATCAGCACTTGTTCGCGGCCAAACAGATATTCGACCTCGGGGCCACTGACCAAAAGGCGCTGATGTCGCGACACCACCACATCCTGCGTCAGGCCGAAATACGGCGCGCGCAGTCGCACGGGTCGAAAGGACCCAAGGCTGGGTACCTCGCGCGAGGTTGCGTGAAGCACCGGTACCAGTTTTCCATTGGCTGATCGGACCACGTCACCCGTTTGAAGGGTTGTCGCAAGACGCATGCCCTGCGCAGTTTCGATCGGGACCGAAGGGGACAACGTCGGCATCGGCCCCACTGGTTCGATATCGGTTGACAGCGCTACGAAGATTACATCGGGGTCGATGTCTGTAAGACCCTTGGGGCACGCCAGGGCCACAAGATCAGTGAGCATAGGCGCATGTTTTATGGCGAAGTGCCGGATCAAGACATGCTCGGTTTCGGGGCGCGCAACGACCAGTCGACCCAATTGCTTTTGCACATCCCAACTGATCGTGACCTGTAGCGTATCCGTGCGCGCCTCGAGGCCCCGCTCGACCACCTCGTGGACGACATCGTCGCCTTGGGCAATCACCAGCACGACGCTGCCATGAGGTGTAGACATAAGCGAGAAACTCGACACGGATGTGCCTTCGCGCTTGTAGCTAAGTAGTCTTTGCGGACGACCATCCGGTGACAACCGTGTTTCCAGAACGATTGACCCAGACGGCGCACAGGCCCGTGGCCGACGGTCGAGGATGTTCTCGACCTCTTCACGCACCCAAGCACTGCGTGTTTCGCAATCAAACAGGGCAAACCAACTCATGCAGCCACCCCAAACAGCATCTGGGCTTCATGCTTTTTAAGAATCTGGCGGGCTGCCGTTCCGTAGCCTTCGCCAGTCTCAGGATCGAGTTCGGGAAACAACCCGACGATCTCTTCGATGATGTCCTCTTCAAAGGCGTCCAGCGTTTGTGGGCCGGGTAAAAAGCTTTCGGTCGCCAGACCGTTGGACAGGATGATCTCGTGCTGATCAAACAGGAGATGCACATAAGTTACCGTGCCACCTTCGATGGTTTTTACGGTGCCGCCGTTGACCAAGTGCTTGGCTGCGACCAACACTTCGGGTGTTCCGAAAACAAGGTCTGCCAAGGGATCACGCACCAGAATGCGATGCTGGGGCGACAGCATCAAAGCGCCATGATTGCCAAAAGCTTTTGCGGCCACACGCACAGGCGCATACGCGCCCACGGCGGCAACTGTTCGCTGCCCGCTCCAGCGTAACGGCTGCAATCCATGGTCCATCGTCCAGACCCGTATTCCCGGGGTTAGATCTTCGACGCGGCGCGCACCCAGCTCGGTTTCAATCAATGTCCCCGCCACAAAACAGGGAACCGTCGCTATAGTGACAAAGCCCGTGTCCGCTTCACCGTTCGCGCTTTCAATACCATAGGTAAAGTTAACAGTTTCGAAGTCAGAATCTGAAGTAACGGACAAGGTGCCATCCGCGTTCAGAGTAACTACCTGCCCGGTGCCCAACGTGACGCTGTCGCCTGCGCTCACGGCGATACCGTTGATATGGGTGATGAACATCACGCCGCCGGTCAGGTTGATGTCATTGTCCAAGACGTCCAGCACCTTGGTCCGGTTCGTGTACATGCTCACGAGGTCGGATCGTGCCACGAGCTCGGTCTGGACCGAGTCTCCGGCGATCAGCAGGTTGGAATCGTAGCTGGAGTCGGCAACATCCGCGATCCCGATACGGATTGAATTCACTTCGTCCGGATTGACCAACATGGTCATGGTCAGGGTGACGGTAAAGCCATCCATCTCAGTGTTATAATCGTCGCCCGTATTGTCCTTGAAAAGGTTGATATTCGCAGTCGTGTTAAGGTTCGCGGGGTCAACGTCCCCGTCGCCGGCAACGATGTCGACCTGTTGACCATTGATCCAAACGCCTACGAAATCCTGATAGATCGAGTTCGTGAATTCGGGATATTCTTCAGACGAAAACACAAAGCGCATCGTCATCACTTCGTTTTCTGGAATGAAATCGATATCGAGGTAAGTCGCGTCGTAGGTGTTGTTCCCGGCGGCGGTATTAAAATCCGGGTTGTTATTTTCCCCGCTGTTGCCTGTTGTCGTTGACGCGCTTCGGTTGGGATCGCCACTGTTTTGTGTGAATGCCCTGACCTGGCCGGTGGACAGGATGACCCCTGTATCCGACGGTGTGACACCCGGTGCTAAAGTATCGCCGTTGCTGTAGATCGCGGAAGCCCGGCTGTCACCGCTATAGCTGGCACCCACGACCGAAACACCCGACCCAAAGATCGCGTTGGCCATCGCAATCGCGTTGGCACCTGTGTTGTATGAAAGCTCCGCGCCTGTCGCCATTTTTGCCTCAAAAGGCCCAAGGCACTTGTTCAGACGCGGTTACCTCACAGCCGGTGTGTTCACCGTGCCGTGCCACTGACTGTTTACTGCTCCGCCTCGAGCCATTTTATCTTTATTGCTTGATAGTTAATACGAAAGATATCCAAGTGTCATCCTTTCGATAGCATGCGCATCAAGACGTGCGTTGGCATTTGAGTCCTTTTCGCCACATTTGCCTCTACCTAAGGTTGGCGTTAGCCAAGGCGAGACACGAAGCAGAAGGCAGAAGCGATGACGCAGACCGATCCTATTGAGTTAACCGCAGCGCTTGTTCGTTGCCCATCTGTCACGCCAGAAGAAGGTGGTGCGCTGATACTGTTGCAAGACTTGCTTGAGCGCGCAGGGTTTGTTTGCACCCGAGTTGATCGCGGCGAAGTGTCAAACCTGTTTGCCCGCTGGGGGGGCAAGGGTCATGCCCGGACGTTCGGGTTCAACGGCCACACCGATGTGGTTCCATTGGGCAATCCTGACGCTTGGTCGATGCCTCCATTTGGGGCTGAGATCAAAGACGGTATGATGTACGGGCGCGGATCGACCGACATGAAATCGGGTGTCGCCGCCTTTGCTGCAGCTGCGGTGGATTTTGTCCAGAATACGCCCCCAGACGGCGCGGTGATCCTGACTATTACAGGCGACGAGGAGGGCGATGCGATTGACGGCACGATGGCGTTGCTCGACTGGATGGAAACCCATGATGAGCAGATGAGCGTCTGTCTGGTTGGGGAACCCACCAGCCCGGATCACATGGGTCAGATGATGAAAATCGGGCGGCGCGGGTCCATGAACGCGTGGTTCACGGTGACCGGCAAGCAGGGTCATTCCGCGTATCCGCACCGCGCCCTGAACCCGATGCCCGCAATGGCGCGATTGATGGATCGGCTTGCCTCGCACGAGTTGGATCAGGGGACCGACCATTTCGATGCATCGACGCTGGCGGTGGTGACCATCGACACAGGCAATGCGGCCACGAATGTGATCCCCGCCGAAACACGGGCCTGCATCAACATCCGGTTCAACGACATCCATACGGGTGAGGGCCTGTCCTACTGGCTACGCGACGAGGCGGCCAAGGTGGATGCCGAATTCGGCACCAAGACCGAGGTGAAGATCAAGATCTCTGGCGAAGCGTTCCTGACCCCGCCGGGGCCGCTGTCCGATTTGGTGGCCAAAGCTGTCGAGGCGGAAACGGGTGTCACGCCAGAGCTGTCTACGACCGGCGGCACATCGGATGCGCGGTTCGTCAAGAACCATTGCCCTGTGGTGGAATTCGGCCTTGTCGGCAAGACGATGCACGCCGTCGATGAACGGGTCGAGGTGGCGCAGATCGTACAGCTTAAGGCGATCTATGCCCGCATCCTTCAGGATTATTTTGCGCAATGAGCGTGACCGTCTCAAAGGTCGCGGACCCGGCCGACTGTTATGCGATCCGGTATGTGGTGTTCGTTGAAGGGCAGAACGTTCCTGTAGAATTGGAGCGTGACGATCTGGACGCCACTGCGATTCACTTGCTGGCAACAGATAACGGCGCGCCAGTTGGCGCGGCCCGGATCGTGCTGAAGGGCGATACCGGCAAGATCGGTCGCGTCTGTGTTCTGAAACAAGCGCGCGGCACTGGCCTTGGCGCCGCATTGATCCGCGAAGCTCTGGAAATCCTGCACGACACACCCGGCATCACCCGCGCCGCACTGGGCGCGCAGATTGCCGCTTTGGGGTTCTATGAGAAGCTGGGGTTCACCGCCTATGGCGAAGTGTTCGATGATGCCGGGATTGACCATCGCATGATGGAACTGCGCTTGGACACCTGACGCGACTTTCGCCATGACGCGCCACATCGCGCGTGCTACCTGAGTCCTATGAGCAAACTGCCGACAAAGGCGGACATCCTCGAATGGATCGCCGCCAACCCGACACTCACCGCGAAACGCGACATTGCCAAGGCTTTTGGCATCAAAGGCGCTGCGCGGATCGACCTCAAACGCCTGCTGAAAGAGCTGGAGGCTGAAGGTCATCTTGAGAAACGCAAGAAGACGTACCGCGACCCGGATCGTTTGCCACCCGTAAGCGTGTTGCAGGTGAAGGCGCCCACGCCAGATGGCGACCTCTATGCACGCGCGTTGGAATGGCATGGTGAAGGTGTGGAGCCAATCATCCTTGTGATCCCGCGCGCCTCTGATCCCGCTTTGGGTGAAGGCGACCGTATTCTGGCGCGCCTACAGGTCGTGCATGAGGAAGATCACAATTACGAGGCCCGCCTGATCCGGCGCATCGGGTCGAACCCGCGCAAGGTGGTGGGTATCTTTGCCAAATCCTCGGAAGGCGGGCGGATCAAAGCGATCGACAAAGGGTCGGACAAGGAATGGGTGGTCGCCCCAGATGCCACTGGCGGGGCCAAGGACGGCGAGTTGGTCGAGGCAGAACAGGCCGGACCGGCAGGACGCATGGGCTTGCCCCGTGCACGCATCACCGAAAGGCTGGGCGACCCTTCCGCCCCTCGCGCGGTGTCTCTGATCGCTATCCACCAGCACGGCATTCCCGACAGTTTCCCCGACGACGTGATCGCCGAAGCGGACGCAATGAAGCCGGCGGGCCTTTCGGGCCGGACCGACATGCGGGACATGCCGCTGATCACCATCGACCCGGTGGATGCGCGTGACCGCGACGATGCGTGTCTTGCGTACCCTGACGATGATCCGAAGAACGAAGGCGGTCACGTGATCTGGGTCGCCATCGCAGATGTGTCCCATTACGTGACATCGGGATCAGCGCTTGACCAAGAGGCACGCAAGCGCGGCAATTCCAGCTATTTCCCCGACCGCGTGGTGCCAATGCTGCCCGACCGCTTATCTGGTGATCTGTGTTCGCTGCACGAAGGCGTGCCGCGCGCCTGTGTGGCGGTGCGCATGGTGATTGACGCCCATGGCAACAAGATAAGCCACAGCTTTCAGCGCGGGCTGATGCGGTCGGTCGCATCGCTGGATTATCGCACGGTGCAAGAGGCGATGGACGGTACGCCGAACGATAAGACAGAACCGCTGCTGGACGACGTGATCCGCCCGCTATATGCGGCCTACCACGCTTTGACTGAAGCGCGGAATCGGCGTCAGCCACTTAACCTTGATCTGCCCGAGCGAAAGATCATTCTTGCCGAAGACGGTAAGGTGCAGTCGGTCAATTTCGCGGACAGGCTGGATGCGCACAAGCTGATCGAAGAATTCATGGTGCTGGCCAATGTCTGCGCCGCTGAAACGCTGATCGCCAAGCGCACGCCGCTTCTGTTCCGCGTGCACGAAGAGCCTCCGCCCGAAAAGATGGAGTCCTTGCGCGAAACCGCCGAGGCGGCAGGGCTGACGCTGGCCAAGGGGCAAGTCCTCAAAACCGCCCAACTCAACCGCCTGCTGAACGATGCCGCCGGATCGGAAGAAGCAGAATTGATCAACTTGGCCACGCTGCGGTCAATGACGCAGGCTTACTACAACCCGGAGAATTTTGGCCATTTCGGACTCGCGCTACAGAACTACGCGCATTTCACCTCGCCGATCCGGCGCTATTCCGACCTGATTGTGCACCGCGCGCTGATCAAGGCGCATGGCTGGGGCGATGACGGTCTGACACCCGAGGATATCGAGCGACTGGAAGCCACCGCGCAGCACATCAGCGACACGGAACGTCGGTCGATGATGGCCGAACGGGATACAACAGACCGCTATCTGGCGGCGTTCCTGTCTGATCGCATCGGTGCGGAATTCGCCGGGCGTATCAGCGGCATCGCGCGGTTCGGCGTGTTCGTCAAGCTGGACGAGACAGGCGCTGACGGGCTTATCCCGATCCGGTCCTTGGGCAACGAATATTTCCATTTCGATGCTGATGCCGGAACGCTGATGGGGTCCGACACTGGTGTGATGATTGGCCTGGGTCAGCGCGTGACCGTCAAACTGGTCGAAGCCGCGCCAGTGACCGGGGGCATCGCGCTTGAACTACTGACCTTGCAGGATGCAGAACTACCTGGCGGCTCCGGCAAGGGCCGAATGGGGCGCGGGACACGCCCCAAGGGCAAGGGTGGGCCAAAACGCAAAGTGGCCAAGGCCAAGAAGAAAGACGCCAAGACCAAGCGCAAGGTCACGCGGCAGCGGCGGAACGGGTGATTTTGGGATAAAGCGCGGCGCGGCCACGCTGGATATATCCCATCAGTGTTTCGTTCCCTCGCACCGCCCGCCGGATCGCAGTATCGGCGGGCAAACTAGCAAGCATGCTAAGGACCGGAACGGCAATCGTGTCGGGTGCGGTGGGATGGTCGGCCAAAAGGAACCGCTTGTCCCACAGCATGTCGGTCAGGCAATCAAGGTCGGGCGTTAGGCATTGAATCCGTTGGTCTTCGGTCATCCGGGCAAAACCCTGCCCTTTCAGGCTGTTTCGCACCTGCCGCCGCACCATGTTGGCTATGAATGGGCGCATCGGTGACGGAATACTGCCAAAGGCAACGGGCACCAGTTTGGCCCAGCAGCGATCATCCAACCACCGATCATGCGCAACAGCGACGCGCAGGTGTTCTTCGACCATTCGAATGATCGCGTGACCCAGCACCCGGTCCTTGGATGACAATCCGGGATAGAAATCCGCACCACGCTTCTCCAGATAGGTCTGGATGAACCCACTTTCCGGGATCACCCCTTCGGGTGTGCGGAGCGCAGGTAAACGGCCAATCGGGGCCTCGGACGGCGTGTTTGCGTATTCGGGTCGCCAGGCTTCGCCTGACATGTCCAGTTGGATCATGGATTTCACGCAGAACGGGCTGAGGCTCGGTTCGTCGAAGCCTTCGGGATAGGTGATGAGTGTGAGCATATGTGCCTCCAAGTCGGTGCTGCGTCTTGAGTATCGCGCGGTACTGTCAGTTTCTGTCAGTAACATGTAGAAAGCTCAGAACATGAGCCGCACCCATCGCCTGTTTCAATTGATGCAAGCCCTGCGCAGTCTGCCCGCCCCGGCGACAGCGGCGCAATTGGCTGATGCGACCAACGTGTCTCCGCGCACGCTCTACCGCGACATCGACACGTTGCGCGAACTTGGCGCTGTGATCGACGGGGAAACGGGTTTTGGTTACACTCTGATCGAGGACGCGCATCTGCCGCCGCTGGGGTTCAAGGATGACGAGCTTGAGGCATTGGTGCTGGGTCTGCGCGAAGTGGCCGCTGTGGGTGACCCGGCATTGGCCGAGGCGGCTCGATCTGCTCTCGTTAAATTGCGGGCGCGGTTGCCGGAAAGCCAGGCGCATCGCTTGCGCCATTCAGTTTTGGTTGCGCATCGTTTCCATCCGCCCGCCCTGCCCGCAATTGATTCAGGCACTTTGCGCGAGGCCTGTTGGGACGAACGGATTGTCAGCTTTGCCTATACAGATAAAAACGGCGCATCGACGCAACGCGAAGTCAAACCGCTGAGCATCATGTTGTTCGATCAATCGCATTGTCTCTTGGCATGGTGCCTCAAGCGCGATGATTACCGGGCGTTCCGGCTAGACCGGATGTCAGACTTGACCGTGACTGGCCGTTCCTTCCGGCCAGAGCGGGTTCCACTGCTCAAGATTTATCTCGAAAACCTCAATGAGGCGGCAGGAGACCGCTTGGTCCGCTTTTGATCCCTTCGCAAAAAGCACGAGTCGCGTTAGGATTGAAAAAAGCCCGGTAAACGGACACGAGCAGCAGGGGTTAAGACATGCGTTATCAGGTGATCGCCGCAGTTCTGGCAATGATAGGGTCTGCGGTACAGGCCCAGACAGTTGACGAAACCACCCGCCCGGTCAGCCGATCTGGCGCGGACAGCGAAGTCAGCCGCAGCGCCGTATCTCTGGTATCTGTCACCGCACCACGCAATTCCCTGCGCCCGGCCTTGCGGCCTGCGGTAACGGCGAAACCCGAAATGCTGGTGCCCGCGGCCGCGCAATCCGGGTTTCAAGATTGGATTAAGGGCTTCCGCACCCGTGCTCTGCGTAAAGGCATCTCGGACACAGTGTTCGATCGCGCCTTCAATGGCGTGCAATACGACGCCGACGTGATCCGCCGCGACCGCAACCAGTCGGAATTCACTAAGACGATCTGGGATTACCTCGACAGTGCCGCGTCTGACGCGCGGGTCAACAATGGCAAGGCGGCGCTGCGCAAACACGGCGCGTTGCTGGACCGGATTGAGGCGCAGTACGGCGTCGACAAGGATATTGTCGTCGCGATCTGGGGGCTTGAGAGCGCCTATGGCACTTTCCGAGGCTCGAACCCGGTAATCGGGTCGCTAGCCACCCTCGCCTATGACGCGCGGCGCAGCGATTTCTTCGAAGAACAACTGATCCAAGCGCTGAAGATCCTGCAAAGCGGTGATGTGACTCTGCCCAACTTCAAAGGCAGTTGGGCCGGGGCAATGGGACACACCCAGTTCATCCCGACCTCGTACCAATCGCTTGCGGTGGATTTCGACGGCGATGGCAAGCGCGACATCTGGTCGGACGATCCCGCAGACGCGCTGGCGTCAACCGCGAATTACCTTGCAAAGAACGGCTGGATCAAAGGCGCCCCTTGGGGCGTCGAGGTGCGCATCCCGCAGGGCTTTGACTACACGCTGGCGAACCGTGACATCAAACGCATGCCGTCGGAGTGGGCGCGGATCGGGGTTGTGGATCTGGAGGGTAAAGCAGTCCCGGACCATGGGTCTGCGTCTGTCCTCTTACCAGCAGGGGCCAAGGGGGCCGCCTTTCTGATCTTCAAGAATTTCGACGTGATCGAAACATACAACACCGCCGACGCCTACGTGATCGGCGTGGGTCACCTGAGCGACCGCATCACAGGCGCGGGGCCAATCCGGTCAGACTGGCCCCGCGAGGACCGTGCGCTGACATTTGACGAACGGATTGAGATGCAGAGACTGCTGACGGCCAAGGGGTTCAACACCAAGAAGATCGACGGCAAGATCGGCCCGTTGACCATCAACGCGGTGCGCATGTTCCAGACATCGATTGGCGATATTCCGGATGGGTATGCCTCTTTGAACATCCTCAAGAAGCTGCGTTAGGGTACGAACCGAGGCGGTGATAAATCCACCGTGCCCCTTCGGCGAAAGGCCCGACCTATGCCAACAACCCTGATCGTTCTCGCGCATCCTGAGCGGCGATCGTTTAATGGCGCGTGGGCAGATGCCACCGAGGCGGCTGTGCGCGCGCAAGGCGACTCGGTTCTGCGGTCTGACCTGTGTCAGATGGGGTTCGACGCAGTGGAACGCGCTGCACACTATGGGGACTGGCCCGAGGAAGCGCCCTTTGACCCACTCAAGGCGCAGGAAGGAGCGACCGGTGCCGGGTCAACTCCGAAAGACGTGCGGGCAGAGGTCGACAAGATCAGGGAAGCCGACCGGATGGTCCTGCACTTCCCACTTTGGTGGTTCGCGCCGCCCGCAATCCTCAAGGGCTGGTTCGACCGCGCATTTCAACATGGTGTGCTGCATGATGTCGACAAACGGTTCGACACGGGCATGTCCCGGGGCAAGCAGGCGCTTATGTGCGTGACGACCGGTTCGACTGCCACCGAGAGCGCGCACAATGGCAAGGAAGGTGACATCAACCTTCTGCTTTGGCCCGCTGCCTATACCCTGCGCTATCTGGGTTTCGATGTTCTGGAGCCTGTCGTGGTGCATGGTGTGCATGGCTATCACCGGGGCGACCGCGAAACGCAGCTGGTCGACCGTTTGACTGCCACTCTGAACGCGCAGAAAGATATCATCGGCGGGTTTTCCACGCGTCCCAGACTGCGTTTCAATGCTGATGACGATTTCGACGAGACAGGTCAATTGCGCAGCGACAGGCCCTCTGTCACACCATTTATTCGTCACAAGGCCACGTTTGACGAATAGACTGTTTGTGCAAGGCGCAGCGTGGGCCTAAAGGGCGTTGAACCTGGTGGGAGAGCGCCCTTGATCTTGAACATCGACGTACATCTGGAATACCAGCTTTCCGGACCCACTGACCTGCTGCTGCAAATCGAGGCCGCACATCTGCCGGATCAACCTGTCCGCAATGCACATATCAGCTTTTCCGATGTCACCGATTTCGCCCGCGTGACTGCAGACGAGAGTGTGGGCGACCGCATTTGGTTGCGAGCCGACGGTCTTTTTCGATGCGATTACCGTGCAGAGGTCCAGATCGACCGCGCCTCTGTGGATCTAAACCTGATTGACGCAATGGCCCCGCATCGGTTGCCCGGTGACACGGTGCGATATCTGATGCCATCCCGCTACTGTCCCTCGGACGAGTTTCAGACCTTCGTTGCGGCCGAGTTTGGGCACCTTTCAGGCGGCGCACAGATCACCGCGATGCGCGATTGGATTGAACGGTCGTTCCAGTATGTGCCCGGCGTCAGCAACGCCCAGACCACCGCCTTGGACAGCTTTGTGCAGCGACAGGGCATCTGCCGTGATTATGCGCATGTGCTGGTGACATTGGCCCGTGCTGCGACGATCCCCGCGCGCTTTGCCAGCGTCTTTGCGCCTGGTGTGACTCCACCTGATTTCCATGCGGTGGCAGAGGTGTATCTGGACGGGGGCTGGCACCTTGTCGATGCAACTGGCATGGCGTCATCCGCTGACATTGCACGCATCGGTGTCGGTGCGGATGCCGCCAACGTGGCGTTTCTCAACATCTTTGGTCAGGCGGAGTTTGTTGCGCAACGCGTGTCAGTTGTTCACGCCTAACGCCTAGTCTTCCTGACACCCCTCTCCCCGAAAACAGGACAGCGCCTTCTGTTCTAGTTCGACGGTCGGAGTGACGTAGGTCATGACGGGGCATGGGCTGATCTGCATCACCCATTGCCGCTCCTCCTGTTTGAGAAAGACCAAATGGTCGCCTTTCTCCGCTCCACCGCACCAAGGGCCAAGACAAGAAACCCGCAAGGTTATATCGCGTTTGAACCGTTTTGTGAAACCATCCCGCGTCATGGAATGACCATCCAACCAGCCCGGGATATCGACGCTATGCCGTTTGCGGGATGCTTGCTGATCCGTACGGTCAGGCAGTTCCGCTTCGTCGAAGAACAAATCGCCCTTCACAATGATATAGGTGTCGTCTGACTGTGCCGCAGTTTGGTAGTCGCGTTCAATGTCCGGGGCCCTGCAACTTAACGCGAAAGCTGGTTGTGCCAGTGCGATCAACCCTGCAAGAACAAGGCCCAATCGCATCAAAGGTGGTCCTTGAACGCAGCCAGTACCCGTTCATACACATGCCGCTTGAACGGAACGATGTTGTTAATGAGCAGATCCGGCGCCATCCACTGCCAGCGGCTGAATTCCTGATGCTCGGTGGCAATATCCACTTGGTCGTCGGTGCCCTTGAACCGCATCAGGAACCATTTCTGCTCCTGCCCGCGATAGCGCCCCTTCCAGAGTTTGCCGACAAGATCATGCGGCAAATCGTAGGGAATCCAATCCTTCGTCTCGGCCTCAATTTTGACCAGAGAGGACAGAACCCCTGTTTCTTCCCACAACTCACGCAGCGCGGCATCGCGCGGGGTTTCGCCCTTGTCCACACCACCCTGTGGCATCTGCCATGCCGGACCAGGATTATCGAGACGCTGGCCGACAAAGACATTGCCGTCCCGGTTTATAAGCATCACGCCAACGCAAGAGCGATACGGTAGCTTGGCGATCTCTTCGGGGGTCATCTTGGGGCCTTTGCAATGGTGCGGCGCAGGACAACCCCGCGCCGCAATAGGTTCTTAGTCGTTCGACGGCTGAAGCGCGGTCAGACCCTTGAGAATGTCGATGGCATAGGCCAGTTGGTAATCCTCTTCGCGCAGCGCAGCGGCGGCTTCGGCCTTGGCGCGGTCGGCTTCGATCTGTTGAACCTCGTCCTCGCTCAGACTGTCATTGTCGAGGCTGCCACGCAGATCGGCTTCGGAACGGTTGAAGACGTTTGTCTCTTCCTCTTCCTCGGCGGTCGCTTCGGCGGGGCGACGCGGCTGTGCAACAACGATGTCAGGCGACACACCCAGTGCTTGGATCGAACGGCCCGACGGCGTGTAGTAGCGCGCTGTGGTCAGACGCATCGCGCCATCGCCCCGCAGCGGCATGACTGTCTGGACCGACCCTTTGCCAAAGGACTTGGTACCGACGACGATGGCACGGCGGTGATCTTGAAGCGCACCAGCGACAATCTCGGACGCAGAAGCAGAACCACCATTGATCAAAACGACAATCGGTTTGCCCTGTGCCAAGTCGCCCGGCGTCGCATTATAGCGATCACCATCTTCGGGGTTGCGGCCCCGGGTGCTGACGATCTCGCCTTTTTCAAGGAACGCATCACTGACCCGGATCGCCTGATTAAGAAGACCACCGGGGTTGTTGCGCAAATCAAGCACGATGCCTTCGACATTGTCGATGCCATTCGCGGCTTCAATCTGTTCGGCCAGTCCTTCTTCTAGGTTTGAATAGGTCTGATCGTTGAACGTGGTCACGCGCAAAACAACAGTTTCGCCCTGAAGTCGGGTACGAACGGCGGTCAATTTAATTGTATCACGGATGATAGACACATCGAACGGTTCGGCCTCGCCCTCGCGCACGACGGTGATGATGATCTCGGACCCAACAGGGCCACGCATCATGTCGACCGCTGAATCAAGAGTCAGACCAAGAACCGACGCACCATCCACATGGGTGATAAAGTCTCCCGCCTCGATCCCAGCCTCATCGGCAGGTGTACCGTCGATTGGCGATACGACCTTCACAAAACCTTCCTCTTGCGTGACTTCGATGCCCAGACCACCGAATTCGCCGCGCGTCTGAACACGCATGTCGGCGGCATCGTCCGGCGACAGGTAACTGGAATGCGGATCAAGTGAGGTCAACATGCCGTCAATGGCCGCTTCGATCAGATCACCAGCATCCACTTCTTCCACGTATTGCGCGCGAATACGCTCGAAAATGTCCCCGAACAGGTCAAGCTGTTCATACACATTTGTGGTGCGGGCGCTTTCCTGCGCGACCAGCGGACCCACGAATTGCGTCGTGGCCACAATGCCTGCAAGTGTGCCGCCCATGGCCGCCATGACTACTTTTTTCATTCGGTCCTTCCCTTATCCTCTGTGAACCACCCAAGGGGGTCCTCTGGCGTATCGCCCAATCTGACTTCTATATAGAGCGTTTCGGACAGCGCTTCGCCAGCCCTTTCACCGGATGGTGATTGAATATCGTCAGTTTCTCCTGCTGGACCGCCCATTAATCCGACTGGGCTGCCTTCAGGAAGCACTTGACCGGTGTCACCAAAGACGGTGTCTAGACCCGCGAACACGAACAGGATATCGGGTTCGGGCTCAAGAATACTGACAAGTCCATAGTCCAGCAGCGGCCCCCGGTAACGGATCGTCGCTGCTGCCGGTGTCGTCACAAGCGCGCGAGGTCGGGTCGCGACAAGGACACCCGGTCGCGTAACACCCGCCGCATCGGTTTCGCCAGCACGGCGCAAGATTTCACCGGAAACCGGCAGCGGCAAACGGCCCTTGCGGTTGCTGGCGGCGGGCAAATCCAAATCTGCCTCGTTCTCGGAGATTTGGCTCAACCCGGCTGCAAACCCGTCCAGCGTTTCCGATGCTGCGATCAGCAGCGCCGTCTTGACGGGGTCTTCGGTGAACTTGCGCGGCAAGTCGGTGCGCTCAGCCATCGCCTGGCTCAACGCGGTGCGGGCAGCCTGAATGTCTGCCAGACCTGTCTGCAATGTGTTCGCAGCATCCTGCTGCAATTGGCGCAGAGCGGTTGCCTCTTCCACATCAACGCGCAAGTCTGACGCGGCAGCCGTGAGCGCAGGCGTGACAGAGGCCATCAACAACCCTGCCCGTGCCGCACCGATAGGCCCATCGGGATGGACAAAATTCTGCGGCCCTGCATCCGGACCAATCGCGGACAGCGCGGCAAGCAAGCGTGTCACCTCGGCATCGCGCGCATCAAGATCACGTCGCAATTCGGTTTCACGGATCGACGCGGCCCGCAGCCCGTCGCGCATCGCGGCCAATCCTGTCTCGAATGCCTGCACAGCCTCGGTCAGGGCCCGCACCCGGTCTCGGGCCGAGTCGGCCGCATCCAGCTTAGTCGTCGCATCTTCTAGCCGCGCCATCGCATCACGCGCCGCTTCGGCCGGGGTTTGGGCCGAAAGCGGTACGCCGATCAGGCAAAGGAAAAGCGCAAGATGCCTCATGTGCGGATCAGGCTTTTTCCAGTCATCTCGTCAGGTTGTGGCAGACCCATGAGCGACAGCAAGGTCGGCGCGAGGTCGGCCAATCGCCCATCAGCAAGTTTGGCCCCATCAGGTCCGCCATAAAGCACAACAGGCACAAGATTTGTTGTATGCGCTGTGTGCGGTCCACCCGTTTCGGGATCGACCATGGTTTCGCAATTGCCATGATCGGCGGTAACGATCATCGCGCCACCCACCTTTTCGACGGCGGCAAGCACCTTGCCCAGCCCGGCATCCACAGCTTTGCAAGCCTTGATCGCGGCATCCAGATCACCAGTGTGCCCCACCATATCTGGGTTGGCATAATTGGTGACGATCAGGTCATATCCCGCCTCGACAGCGGCGACGAATCTATCTGTCACTTCGTCAGCAGACATCTCTGGCTGCATATCATAGGTCGCCACATTCGGGCTTTTAGGCATGAAGCGGTCTTCGCCCTCTTCCGGCGTTTCCTGCCCACCGTTCAGAAAGAAGGTCACATGCGGGTACTTTTCTGTCTCTGCCAGCCGGAACTGTTTGCGACCGTGCTTGGCAACCCATTCGCCAAGTGTGTTCTTGATTTCCTGCTTGGGATAGGCGGTCGTCATGTAGGCATTGTGCGCCTTGGAATAGTTCACCATGCCCAGAAGACCGGATAGATCAGACGTGTCACGGGTGAAGCCGTCAAAGTCAGGATCACCAATCGCAGCAAGGATTTCGCGCGCACGGTCGGCGCGGAAATTAAGACAGAAGAACCCATCACCTTTACTCAGACCGCTGTAGTCACCGATCACGCAGGGTTCGATGAATTCGTCGTTCTGGTCTTTGGCATAGGCGCCCGAAACGGCTTGAACTGGCGTGTCTGCACCATTCCCCTGCCCCAGGATCATCGCGTTATAAGCCCGTTCAACCCGATCCCAACGGGTGTCCCGGTCCATCGCGAAGTAGCGCCCGATCACAGTGCCGATTGATGCGTTTTGGGGCAGGCTATCGACCAGATCAGCGACGAACCCCTTGGCCGAGGTCGGCGCCACATCGCGCCCATCGGTGATCGCGTGCATCACAACCTCTACGCCCTGATCCGTCAAAGCCTTCACCGCCGCCTTGATATGGCTGATATGCCCATGCACCCCGCCATCCGAGACCACACCCATGATGTGCGCCCGACCGCCTGCGTCTTTGACGGCATTGGCAAACTCAAGGATCGCAGTGTTCTCAAAAAAGCTACCGTCTTCGATGGCAAGGTCGATCTGGCCAAGGTCCATAGCCACCACGCGGCCTGCACCGATATTGGTGTGCCCCACCTCGGAATTGCCCATCTGGCCGCTGGGCAAGCCAACATCGGGGCCATGGGTGATCAGCGTCGCATGCGGGCAGGTCGCCATGAGGTGATCCATCGTTGGCGTGTTGGCCAGTTTCGGCGCGTTCGCGGTCGGATCGTCACGCAGCCCCCAGCCGTCGAGGATGGTCAGAACGACAGGTTTCGGGGTGGTCATATGCGGTGTCCTCTGGTCGGCACGGTCTTGCGCGCGGTGTAGCAGAGGTGATGTCGGATGTGGAGAGGGCGCTTGTGCCGTTTGATCGAACCGCGCACGCGGTTCGATCCGCTGGGGGCTCTGCCCCCAGACCCCCGGCATATTTTGAAAAAGAAGAAGATCAGAGGCCTGTCACTGGAACATCCGCCACCCGGCCAGCCACCGTGTCAGGGTCGTGATCGCACAGAGCCCGGCGAACGTGTAAGCGAGCCATGGAAACGCCGCTGGAAACATGCACATAGCGACGAAGAGCGCGATTGTCTCCGTGCCTTCGGTCAGACCGCCGAGGTAGTAGATGCCCTTGGTCGGGTAGTCTGCGGACGTGATCCCGCGTTTTTCGGCGATGATCGAAAAGGCCAGAAAACTCGATCCCGTGCCGATGAAACTACAGATCAGCACGGCAGCCGGCAGCGCATTTGTGCTTGGGTCGTGCAACGCAAAGCCGAGCGGGAACAGCCCGTAGAACATAAAGTCCAGCGCGATATCCAGGTACGCACCGCGATCGGTGGGCTGGGTCAGCCGCGCCATCGCGCCGTCCAGACCGTCCGCCAGTCGGTTCAGCACAAGGCACACCAGTGCCAGACCGAAGAGACCCAGCGAAACGGCCAAGACACCGGCAAGGCCAATTCCAAAGCCCACCAAAGTGATCTGATCCGCGCCGATCCCCCGCGCGACAAGCGCCCGCGCCGGACGGTCGATGGCGCGTTTGACAAACGGCAGTATGGCAGCGTCGATCATCTGTCAGCCTCGCAAAACAGGTCGGAAACCGCCATAGCGGGCCAATCCTTGGGCGTACACTGAAATCTTGCACACCTGTTTGTCATTTGACCGGAACAGGGTAGTGCTGGTTTTAACGCACGAGACCGGGGCATCCGCCTCCAAGATCAGGACATGACATATGCGCACTCTGCTTGCCGCCACCCTCGCCACCGCTACCGCTTTTGCGGCCCATGCCGACCCCGATCCGTCGAACTGGGAGGCTGTCACAGACGAGGCGCGCGGGCAGACGGTTTACTGGAACGCATGGGGCGGGTCCGACACGATTAACAGCTTCATCGCGTGGATCGGCGACCGGGTGAACGAAGACTACGGAGTGACGCTGGAGCATGTGAAGCTGTCTGACACCGCCGACGCGGTCAGCCGCGTATTGGCGGAAAAGACAGCAGGCAAAGACGAGGGTGGCGCCGTCGACATGATCTGGATCAACGGCGAAAACTTTGCCGCAATGAAGCGTCAGGACCTGTTGTTCGGACCATGGGTTGAACAGACCCCAAGCTGGGCGAATGTGGATGTGGCGGGCAAACCGGCGGTGATTTCCGACTTCACCGTGCCGACCGATGGGCTTGAGGCACCGTGGGGCATGGCGCAGGTGGTGTTCTACTATGACACCGCCCAGCTTGAGACACCGCCCACGACGATGGAGGCGCTGGCCGCCTATGCCGCCGCCAATCCGGGTCGCTTTACCTATCCGCAGCCACCGAATTTCCTGGGGTCCACTTTCCTGAAGCAAGCGTTGATCGAATTCGTGCCGGACGCGTCAGTTCTGCAATCGCCTGTCGACGAGGCGGATTACGATGCAACGACTGCTTCGTTTTGGGCCTTCCTTGATGGTTTGACGCCTACGCTCTGGCGGTCGGGCCGCGCCTATCCGCAGAACGAGTCGCGGCAGATCCAATTGATGGCTGATGGCGAGATTGACCTCGCAATCAGCTTCAACCCCAACGAGGCCAGCAATGCGATTGCCAACGGCCAGTTGCAGAACTCGGTGCGCAGCTTTGTGATGGACGCAGGGTCCATCGGCAATGCCAGCTTTGTCGCGATTCCCTACAACGCCAACGCCAAAGCGGGTGCAATGGTCGTGGCGAATTTCATGATGTCCCCCGAGGCGCAGGCGATGATGCAAGATCCCGAGGTTTGGGGTCTGGGCACGGTTCTTGATCTCGCAGAACTGTCGGGCGAAGACCGCGCGCGGTTTGATGCGCTGGAACTGGGCATCGCCACGCTGCCCCCGTCAGAGCTGGGCACAACCCTATCAGAGCCGCATCCAAGCTGGATGGTCAAGCTTGAGGAAGACTGGACCGAGCGGTACGGCGTCGCGCAATAGGCGCGGTGTGAGCGAAAGCTGCAATACGTCCTCGGCGCGGGCCCGGTTTTTGCCATGGGCCCCCCTATTGACCCTTGCGATCATGGTTGGTCCCGTGGTGGCCGGTTTGCTGGGCACAGTCGCCCCGGCTTTTGGTTACATGCCAGCGCTCGGCGGTGACGGGATCAACCTTGACGCCTTTGTCATGCTGTTCGACTGGCCCGGCATCACTCGCGCCAGCACGTTGAGCGTCACCACCGGGATCGCATCGACAGCTCTGTCCTTGCTGCTTGTGGCCCTGATCTGCGCTGCGTGGAGCGGATCGCGTGCCTTTCGCATCATCGAACGGATGTTGTCGCCGCTGTTGTCCGTGCCCCATGCAGCAGCAGCCTTTGGCTTGGCGTTCCTGATCGCCCCGTCCGGCTGGATCGCGCGCGCCACCTCGCCTTGGTTTACCGGATGGGACAGACCGCCCGATCTGTTGATCCTGCAAGACCCCTATGGGCTGTCCTTGATTGCTGGATTGGTGGTCAAGGAAGTGCCGTTTTTGCTTTTGATGACGCTGGCGGCCCTGACGCAGATCCGCACGAAACAAGCCCGTGACACGGCTTTGGCGCTTGGCTATGCGCCTGCTACGGCGTGGTTCAAGACCGTCTTTCCGCGCATCTATGCGCAGATCAGGCTGCCCGTCTTTGCGGTGCTCGCGTTTTCCATGACCGTGGTGGATGTGTCCCTGATCCTTGGGCCGACCACGCCCCCAACGCTGGCGGTTCAGATCCTGCGCTGGATGAACGACCCCGACCTATCGCAACGCTTTCTCGGGTCAGCCGCCGCCGTATGGCAACTCACCTTGGTGATCGGCGCATTAATCCTGTGGCGCTTGGGTGAAATCGGAGTTGGTCATCTGGGACGCCGTTGGGTGGCGTCGGGAAGCCGGGGCGGTGCCACACGCAGTTTCAAAGCGGTGTCCCTGACCGCCGCGATTCTGAGCGCCAGCGCCATCGTATTCGGCATTCTGGGACTGTTGGTGTGGTCCTTTGCCGGGCTTTGGAGCTTTCCGGATCTGCTGCCGGGTGCGTTTACGGCCAAGACATGGATGCGCCATGCGATGAACCTATGGCCCATTATCACAGAAACCCTGATCATCGCGTCGGTTGCAACCTTGGTCGCCTTGTTGCTGACCATCGCCTGTCTTGAAGCCGAAGAACGCCACGGGTTGCGGCCCGGCAGCCGGGCGCTTTGGTTGCTCTACGTCCCTTTGATCGTTCCTCAGATCGCCTTTCTGACAGGTTTGCAGACGCTGGCGATCTACACAGGCATCGACGGCAACCGCACGGCAGTGATCGCGATTCATGTCATCTTCGTGCTGCCTTATGTGTTTCTGTCGCTGGCCGATCCGTTCCGCGCATGGGACGCGCGGTATGGCCATGTGGCGCGCGCCCTTGGCGCGAATTGCGACGGCGTGCTGTGGCGGGTACGTCTGCCGATGCTGCTGCGACCGATCCTCACTGCCGCTGCCGTGGGCTTTGCCGTGTCGATCGGGCAATTCTTGCCGACCCTGCTTGCCGGGGCGGGACGGGTACAAACGCTCACGACCGAAGCGGTCGCACTGGCCTCTGGGGGTGACCGACGGGTGATTTCGGTTTATGCGCTCAGCCAGACCGCGCTAGCGCTCTTGCCGTTTGCGCTTGCATTGTTCGTTCCCGCCATTGTCTGGCGTAATCGCAAGGGGCTGCGTCATGCCTGAACCCGGACTGACCCTTGAGCGTGTAACAATCCACCGAGGCGGACGCGCACTGGTCGAAATCTCTGGTCATGTCGCCCCCGGTGAGGTGTTGACCGTGATGGGCCCAAGCGGGTCGGGTAAATCAACTTTGTTATCCTACATCATCGGCACGCTTGACCCGGCGTTTGATGCCAAGGGGCGGGTTGTTCTGAACGACACCGACATCACCGACCTCGCGCCAGAGCAACGGCACGTTGGCATTCTGTTTCAGGACGAATTGCTGTTCCCGCATCTGTCGGTTGGGGAAAACCTTGCCTTTGGGTTGCGCGCTTCGATCAGGTGCCGGGTCGAACGAGGTCGTCAGATCGACGCCGCTTTGGACGATATCGGTCTTGGCGGGTTTTGTGACCGTGACCCGGAAACGCTTTCAGGCGGTCAGAAAGCGCGTGTCGCCCTGATGCGGATGCTGCTCTCGGGGCCGAAGGCGCTTTTGCTGGACGAACCGTTCTCGCGGCTAGATACGGAGCGTCGCGATCAGGTGCGTTCTTTGGTGTTTGATCAGGCGCGCGCAAAGGGGTTGCCCGTGCTACTGGTTACACATGACCATACCGATGCCGAAGCCGCGGGCGGCCGCGTTCACAGATTGGACTAGGCAGGCCTATTTACCTTCCGGTGCTGGTCTGGTCGAAACAGGTCCGTAGCGCAGTTTCAAGGCATGGGTGATTTCCGACGGAAGGATCGCAAAGCATTTGGCGTAGCGCGGGATCAGTCGCGCAGGTTGTGACAGCGCGCGCCACAGCCATTCCATCGCTATAGCCCGCACCCAAGCAGGCGCACGCACTTGCGCACCAGAAAAGAAATCCAGCCCCGCACCAATCGAGATAAATCCGACATGGCTCAGCTTGCCGCGACCGTACGCGGCGAACAACTCTTGTTTGGGCGCGCCCAAAGCAAGAAATGCGATGTCAGCATTCGATTGCTTCAACGCATCAAGAACGACATCCGCAGATGGGCCAATCGGGTCAAACCCCATGGGTGGTGCAATCGTCGCAACGATCTGCGTTCCGGGAACTTCGCGTTCGAGATAGACTTTCGCCACGGCGAGTGTTTCATCCGTGCTTCCGACCAAAGCCAGCGTCTTTCGATGCGCTGCCGCGATCCGCACGAGCGGCAGAATCGCATCAGACCCGGGGATCAGCGACACAGGGCGTCCGGCAAGTTTCGACATCCAGACGATGGGATTGCCATCAGCGACCACCAAATCCTGCGCGGCATAGGCATCGCGGAAACGTTGATCCTGACGTAATTTTACCAAATGGTCCAAATTGATCGTCGCCAGCGAAAATCCTTCACCCGCACGCAAGCGAGACGAGATGTGCCGCTCAAGTGCGACCCAATCCGGTACGTTGACCGCTACGTCAAAATCCTCACCCCAAAAGCGCATAAGCGCCTCCTCATTCATCAATTCAGGGATGTTTACATGTATCATGCGGCCAAAACGCGGCCACAGCGCCGCAAAATCAAGACATTCCGGCAAAAATTATCCTAAGACACACGAGAAACCCGACGTTTGTCGAATTATGACCATGATTGGATGGTCTAAGCCCGACGAAAAGACGCACAGAACCACGTGAGCAGCCAGTGAACCGTATTCGATTCCGTATCGTCCGAACCTCGGCCTACGGTCGCAACCCTCTATGGGTCGCGGCATGAGCGGGGTTGTCTCGATCATTGGATGTGGCTTTGTGGCTGATCTCTACATGCGGTCGCTTCAGGCGATGGACGGGATCACCGTGGCCGGGGTTTACGACAAGAACCCAAAACGACTGGCGCAGTTCTGCAAATTCTGGAACCTGCCGTCCGTCGCGTCGATGGAGAAATTGCTGAGCCAGCACCCGCGCGAGGGTGTTGTGCTCAACCTCACAAATCCCTCTGCGCATTTTGCGGTGAACTCCGCCTGCCTTGCTGCTGGCTGTCACACCTACTCGGAAAAGCCGCTGGCCATGAGCGTTGACGACGCCAAAGTGCTGCATGCGCAGGCGCAAACCGCCGGTTTGATGCTGGCTTCAGCGCCGTGCAGCGTCTTGGGTGAGGCCGCGCAAACCTTGGGTCATGCGCTGCGCAATGGCGTCGCCGGCACACCGCGCGCCATCTATGCCGAACTGGATGACGGGTTCGTGCCGCAAGCCGCCTATAAAAAATGGATTTCGGAATCTGGCGCACCGTGGCCCTTTCAGGATGAATTCCGCGTTGGCTGCACGTTAGAGCATGCGGGCTACTACCTTGGCTGGCTGATCTCGTGGTTCGGATCGGTCCGCACCGTGGTTGCGGCATCGGCTGAGACCATTCCCGGCAAGGAAGGCACGGGGCCGTTTGCACCGGACCTTTCGGTTGCCACTCTGTTCTTCGAAAACGGGCCGATGACGCGGCTAACTTGCTCGATTGTGGCTCCGCATGACCACCAGATCCGGGTGATCGGCGATGGGGGCGTTCTGGCGTGCAAGGCAGCGTGGGACAATTCCGCCAAAGTCACCTTTGCCAAACGCATGACCATCCGTCGCCGGCTAATGGAGTCGCCTTTCCCGAAAACGATCAAGCTGGGCAATCCGACCCATCCCAAGGTCAAACGCTGGGGGGCTGCCGCGATGAACTTCATGCTTGGCCCTGCGGAAATGCTTGACGCGATCCGCCAAGGCCGCCCGTCGCGTTTGTCGAACGACTTTGCCCTCCACATGACCGAGGTCACGCTAGCGATGCAAAATGCCGGTGAACATTCCGGCGCGCAGGCGATGACCACCCGGTGCGACCCGATGGAGCCGATGCCATGGGCGATGTGAACCGGGTCTTGATCACCGGGGCGTCAGGGTTCATCGGACGCGCCACCGTCGACGCTGCACTGGGCGCGGGGCTAGACGTCGTGGCGGTGCAAAGGTCGGCTGGGGCGGACCGTACGGGTGTAACGTACGTTTCGGCTGACCTGACCGTACGGGACAGCGTAGAGGTTCTTGCCTCGGCAATGGCTGGATGTGACGCGGTCATCCACTTGGCTGCAGCCATGTCCGGCGATGCGGTAGATCACGAACGGCTGACGATTGGCGGCACTGAAAGGGTGATTGCGGCCATGACAGCCGCCGGAGTTGGGCATCTGACGCTGGCCAGTTCCTTGGCGGTGTATGACACGTCAAAAGTCGCGATAGGGAAAGAGCTGACCGACGCAACACCGCTTGTGACAACAGACACTCCGCGCGATGCCTATTCGGATGCGAAAGCCCAGCAAGAGACCCTTGTTTCCAAGGCCGGTTTCGACTCGGTGACCGTGGTACGGCCGGGCATTGTCTATGACGCCAACCAGCTCTGGAACGCGCATCTGGGCATTGGTGCAGGACCGGCTTTGTTCCGCGCTGCGCCTGGCGATCCATTGCCGATGTGTCATGTCCAAAGATGCGCTGCAGCGCTTGTGCAAGCGACTGTGCATCGGCTTCACGACACGGTCACACTGGTCGATCCCGCTTTGCCGACGCGTGGGCAAGTGATTGCAACGCTTCAAAAAAGCGGCTGGCCCAAACTGGTGCTGCCGCTGCCTGTAGGACTACTCTGGACTGCTGCGCGTTTGCTTGCACCGATCGGCTCTCGATTGCCCGGACTGCTGCGTACCCCCGTCCTGCGGCAACGGTTGATGCCGATGACGTACAGGTTCACGTTGCCTTCAGGGTTCAACCTGCCCGATCCCGCTCCTGCATGGGAGGCCGCGGCATGACCCTTCCCAAGATCGCCTACCTGACCGGAGAATATCCCCGCGCGAGTGACACATTTATCCAGCGCGAAGTCGCCATTCTACGCGCGCTTGGGCACGAGGTTCTGACCTGTTCGATCCGCACCACCGGGGCGGAACATCTGGTCGGACCAGAACAGCGCGCTGAACATGCGCGTACGTTCAAGGTGTTGGACGCGGTGCGCAATCCGGCAACAACGCTCAGGTCGCATTGGCGCTGGATGAAAACGCCAAAGCGCTACCTATCGACGCTTGCATTGGCATGGAAGACCGCACCCAAAGGCATTAAGGGTAGGCTCTACAACCTTATCTATTTTGTCGAAGCCGGAGTGCTTGCCGCCAAGTTGGCCGATGAAGGCGTGACCCATCTGCACAATCACATCGCCAAGGCATCCTGCACAGTCGCGATGCTGGCGGGTGAACTGTCAGGGCTGCGCTGGAGCTTTACGATCCACGGGCCCGACATCTTTTTCGAGCCGCACCATTGGCGGATCGACGAAAAGGCTGCTCGAGCAGCCTTTGTGTCGTGCATCAGCCATTTCTGTCGGTCGCAACTCATGTGCTTTGCGGACGCGCAACACTGGCACAAGCTGCACATCGTGCATTGCGGTGTGGACCCGTCCCGGTACGCGCCCAAGCCGGTTCGAACCGGCTTGCGGGCGCTGTTTGTCGGACGGTTGGCAGGCGTCAAAGGCGTGCCGATCCTGATCGAGGCCGTGGCGCGATTGGCTACGACTTACCCAGACCTGACCCTGCGCCTTGTCGGCGACGGACCGGACCGTAAAGCGCTTGAGGCCGAGGTCACCAAACGCGGCTTGCAGGATCGGATCGACTTTCTGGGATACAAATCGCAGGCTGAAGTGGCCGAGGAACTGGCACAAACAGATGTGTTTGTCCTGCCTAGCTTTGCCGAGGGTGTGCCTGTTGTGTTGATGGAGGCGATGGCCTCGAGGGTCCCCGTCCTGACGACACGTATCGCCGGGGTTCCCGAACTGGTCGAAGACGGCGTGAGCGGTCGCCTCATGCCGCCGGGCGATGTTGACGCGTTTGCCGAAGCGCTAAGCAAACTGCTGTCGGATAGCGATCTGCGTCAGACCTACGGCGCTGCAGGCCGCGCAAAGGTGGTGGCAGACTATGACGCCGCGCAGGAAGCGCAGTGGCTGTCGGAACTAATCGTCTCCTATGGTGAAGGGCGTGCGGTGCCTTCCCTACGCCCGTCGAAGGAGGCGGCGTCATGAGTGTGGATGTCGTTCTGATCGGTCGCAACGAAGGGCAAAAGCTGGTCCGGTCGCTGGCCTCGGTCGCCCCTCAGGCGCGGCGGATGGTCTATGTCGACAGCGGGTCCACCGACCAGAGCGTTACCAATGCGGAACAGGTGGGGGCCGTCGTGGTGAAGCTGGATATGTCTGTGCCTTTCACTGCCGCCCGCGCCCGTAACGAAGGGTTTGCCGCGCTGATGGCGCAGGACGATCCGTCCGATGTGGTTCAGTTCCTTGATGGCGATTGCATCATGGCCGATGGTTGGCTGGACAAAGCAGAGGCGCGCTTGCGATCCGAGGACGATCTTGCGCTGGTCACCGGGCAGCAGCGCGAAATGCGACGCGATGCGAGCGTGTTCAACCAGATGTTCGACGTGGAATGGTCACGTCCAGCGGGGGAGATCCTCACCTGCCCCGGCAACATGATGGTGCGCGTCGAAGCGTTTGAAGAGGTGGGTGGGTTCAATCCCAGCGTGATCGCCGCCGAAGATGACGAGTTCTGCACGCGACTGCGCAAGGCGGGATGGCGGCTGTTGCGGATCGCAGAGCCGATGGCCGGGCATGATGCAAACATGATGCGGTTTGGCCAATGGTGGAAACGCGCCGAACGCACCGGGCATGGGTTTGCGCAGGTGGGTCATTTGCACCCCGACTATTTCGTGCGCGAACGCCAGCGCGGCTGGGTCTATGGGGTGATCCTGCCGATTGTGGCTGTGGTCGGAACGCTGTCCTCGCCCGCGATGCCGGTTCTGATTTTCGGCCTTTACGCACTGTCCTATTGGAAAACCACGCGAGGCTTGGTCGCCGAAGGCTTGCCGAAAGAGGAGGCGCGCGCCCATGCGGTGTACCTCACCTTGTCGAAGTTTCCGAATGTCATCGGCATGATCCGCTTTCACTGGCGGCGCCTGAACAACGCGCAGATGCGCATCATTGAATACAAGTAAGGGGTTGAGGCGAATGGCGTCTTCCAAAATTCGCGTTGGTCTGATCGGGGCCGGATACATCGCAAGCTGGCACGCGGATGCGCTCCGCGCGACCGATGGGGTCGAGATCACAGCGGTGTGCGACCCGTCCGAGGCGGCAGCCAAGGGCCTGGCTGAAGGGCTGGGCGTACGGGCGTTCGGGGATGTGGCTGACCTGATCGAGGCCAAGGTCTGCGATGCCGTTCACATTCTGACCCCGCCGCAACTGCACCACCCTTTGGCAATCCAGTGCCTCAAGGCCGGGTTGCATGTGTTGGTGGAAAAACCTGTGGCGACCTCAGCGGCCGAGACCGCCGAGATCGAGGCGACCGCGCAAGAACACGGTGTGCGGTTCCATGCTGGCCACAACTTCATGGGTCTGCCGTCTTATGACCGGCTAAAGGGAATGTTGGCACGTGGGGAACTGGGACGCGTGTCCGCGGCCGAGGTGCATTGGTGTCTGCCGCTTGCACCGTTGCGGTCGGGACCGTTTGGCATCTGGTTGCTGCGCGAGCCGAAGAACCTGCTTCTGGAGCTGGGACCGCATCTGATGGGTTTCATTGTCGATCTCTTCGGTGTGCCGGACATTCAGTCTGTTCGCTTGTCCAAGCCAGTTGACCTGCCCGGTGAGGACACCCGCCATCAGGCATGGCGCATTATGGCGCAGGTCGGTGACGTGGACGTGACCCTGACCATTTCGATGGTCGAGACGATTGATGACCGTTCTCTGACCCTGCGTGGGTCGTCCGGTCGCGCACGCTTGGATTTCGCAGCCGATACTCTGGTTGTCGAACGCGAGAATGCGTCCGATCTGGTGTTGAACCCGTTGCGGCGGCAGTTGGACCTGTCGTGGCAGCACTTGCGCGAAGGGCTTGGCAATACGTTCACACAGGTGGTGTCGTTGAACCGAAAGTCACCCTATGCGCTAAGCTTTCAAGGGATGGATGCGGCGATCTACGACGCGTTGCGCACCGACAAAGCGCCGGATGCGCGGTTCTCTGGTGACCGTGCGGTCAAGGTCATGACGGCGCTGGATCAAGCGCTCGCCATGATCCCGGCGGAGATGCTGAAAGCCGCGGAACCCAGGGCGAAGACACGCGATCCGAAGCCAACCGCGATGGTGATCGGCGGGACCGGGTTCATCGGTCGCGCGCTGACCCGTGCGCTTGTGGCCAAAGGGCAGGATGTGCGCGTTCTAAGCCGGGGGCGGTTTGGCCCCTTCCCGGACCTGCCTGACGAGGTCGAAACGGTGGGAGTCTCGCTCTATGACAAGGCGGCGCTCGTCGAGGCGATGCAAGGGATCGACGTGGTTTACAACCTTGCCCGATCTCTGGAAGGGACGTGGGACGAGGCGCTGGAGCATGATGTAGGTGTGGCCGTTCGTATTGCCGAAGCGTGTCAAGAAGCCGGGGTCAAACGTCTTGTCTACACCGGCACAATTGCCAGCTATGACATGTCCTCACCGCAGCAGAAGATCACCGAAGACGTGCCCTTCCCGGACGACATGAGCGACCGCAACATGTACGCGCGATCCAAGGCGGAATGCGAAAACCGCCTGATGGAGATGCATCGTCGCGATGGATTGCCTTTGGTCATTGCACGGCCCGGTATCGTGGTCGGGCATGGTGGCCCCTTGCAGCATTGGGGCATTGGGCGCTGGCATGGCGCGGGTGCTGTGCGGATCTGGGGCAACGGTGTGAACATTCTGCCCTTCGTGCTGATTGACGATGTGGCTGACGGGCTAATCCTGATGGGCCAACATCCAGATGCAGTTGGGCAAAGCTACAACCTGATCGGGGAGCCGATGCTTTCGGGCCAAGGGTATTTCGATGCTATCCACAAATCGCTGGGCGCAAAGATCAGGGTCAGCACAGGGAACCTCACGCTGTTTTGGGCGGCGGACGCAGTGAAGCATGTGCTCAAGGTACATGCGTTGCGAAGGCGTGGATTGACCCGGCCTTCGCTAGCTGATTGGAAAAGCCGCGCACATCTTTCACCCTTTGTGAACGCCAAACCGAAAACGGAATTGGGCTGGAAACCTGAGCAGGATAAGGCGCGTTTCATCGAAGAAGCGATCGGGAAAGCCAACCTTTTTGGGTTCTGATCGAAGTCATTTGATAAACAATCCCCTCAAATCGGACGTATTCTTGACAGAATGCACTGTCACAGATCGAAAACGCGGCCTAGGTCGCTTGGAATCAGAACCGGAAAGAAACAATGTCGCGCACAAAGGCTGAGACATGACCGAGCAGCCCAAGTTCCAACGCCGTAAACGGCGTGGGGCGGCGTCGGCTATTGAACAGCCACAGCACGTCACCGCAGAGCAGGCCGATCCAACGATCGAAGAGCTTGAGGCCTTGATTGCCGAAAAAGAAGCGCTGTTGCAGCGCAAGGCAGAGGCTGAAGCCAAGCGGCGGCGAGAGGCCGAAATTGAGGCAGAACGTGCTCGCGCTGCTAAAGAAGCAGAGGAACAAGCGCGCACAGCCAAGGCCGCACGCGACGCTGAGTTGGAAGCCAAACGGCAAGCCCGCAAAGCGGAACTTGAAGCACAGCGAAAACGCGACGCTGAATCCGCCGAACAAATCGAGAATTCCCGCAGAGCCAAACGTGAAGCACCTTTGGTCTTGGCCAGCCCGCCTACGCCAAAAGCGAATCCCACGCCGCTTTTCGATCCGGAAGCATCCTGGAAAAGCATCGACCGCTTTCAGCTTGATCCGCAGCGTCTGGCGGAGCGGAACGTGATCACCGCGTTGCGGCACGACCCGTCGCATACCCGCTTTGACATCCTGCGCACACGGATGCTGCAGGCTTTGTCTGAAAACGGTTGGAAGCGCGTTGCGATCACTTCTCCAACTAAGGATTGCGGCAAGACATTTACTGCAGCGAACTTAGCCATCAGCCTTTCGCGGCAGGAGAACTGTCGTACTGTGCTTTTAGATCTCGATATGCGCAGTCCAAGTCTACACAAGATTTTCGGCGTGTCTGACACAGGCGCAATCGGTGACATGCTGCGTGGCGACATTTCGCCAGAAGACCATCTGCAAGGTTTTGCACCGAACACAATCTCTGCCGGATCGCATGTCGCAGTCGGGTTTAATGGTATCGTCGAGCCTTATGCCGCCGAACTGTTGCAAGATCCTTCGACGCAGGCAGCGTTCGAGAATATCGAGAAACAGTTCAAACCAACTGTCATGCTGTTCGACTTGCCTCCTGCGTTGCTCAACGACGACGTTATCGCCATGCGTCCGCATATCGACGCGTTGTTGATCGTGGCCGCGGGCGGAACGACAAAAGCGAACGATATTAAGGAAACAGAACGCCGCCTTGGTGAAAAGATACCTTTGCTCGGCGTCATTCTGAACAAGGCGGAACACGCCGAAGCGGGCGATTATCCTTACTGAGCGTTTCTCGGCGACAGGTTGAGCCCAGTCATCGAAGACAGCGGCTTAGCCAGTAAACCGATCAAACCTAGTATCAGCGCAATTACGACCCCAAGAATGACCTTCCACCCCTTACGCTTTTTCTTTGCCGGCTGCGATTTTCCGGTCTCAAGTACGGGGACAGAAATCACCGGGCGGATGCCCAACACGCGTTCCATCTGGGCCGCGTTGCGGATTGGTGGGTTCAACAGCTCAAGAACAAACGCGACGCCTACGGCAAGCATGACACTCGCCACACCGCCCATCATCGCGATGGACCGTTTGCTGCGTGAAACCGCATAAACCGGGGCAATAGCCGGTTCGAGCACTTCGAAACGCGCAAGCTGACGCTGTTCTTCGAGGCTCTGACTCATTTGTGCATCGGCTTTGCGACGCGAAATCACGGTGAACTGTTCGTTCAACTGAGTCAGTTCACGCTGCAGAGACGCAAGCTCTCGCTCAACGGCGGGCGCACGCGCCAGCAGGCCGTTGATCTGTGCGGTGCGCGTTTCGATCAGGTTAATCTGATCTTGTAGCAGACCGATTTCACGCTCGAGGGCTTCTGCCCGTGTCCGTACAGAGTTGGATTCAAGGCTGAGGATCTGTTGACGCAAGTTCAAAAGCGATGCGTTCAGCGTGGTCAATTCACCCTGCAAAACGGTGATGTTGGCGGGCAGCACTTCGGCATTGGCCGATTTGAACTGCGCGACCACATTTTCGGAGACCGCGATCTCTTCGCGGATGCGGGCCTCTTCGATGTTAAAAAATTCAAGCTCGGTCTGGGCGCGACCAACGCTGCGGGTGCGGGCCTCTTGCATGACGCGGGCCAGAATTTCATTGGCGACATCCGCAGCTTTTTGCGGATCGCTGAGATTGGCCGTGATAACCATACCAGACACAGACTGAACGGGCTGCCAAGGCTCGCCTCCGCCTATTGGCTCAATGCTCACCGAACGGCGCATTGCATCAAGGCGCATTGCCTGTGTCATATCGGGGATATCATTAAACAGATCGAATTGATCCATGATCTCCACCAAGGACCCACGGGACATTACGCGCTGTTCGATAAGCCGTACTGTGCGGAGCGCATCAAGGCTGGCGCGGTTGTCGATCATGGCACCTACACTGGTGTTGGTCCCTGCAACCTGCGCGTCTTCGATCTGGACGACCGCGATGGCGTTATAGACTGGAACTTTTGACAGCGCGACGACAAGCGAAATTACACACCCGATGAAGGTGATGAGAACGATAAGACCCATACGCCGTCTAAGCGCGGAGAATACTTCTTCGAACGACTGAAAATACAGCACGCGTCCAACTCCAGTACCAAGGCCCCCGCCTTGCCCAAATCAGGTCAGATCGTGACCGCACGCCTTGGACAAGACATAATTTAGTCAAATCAAGGCAGAATTGCGACACCTAAAACCGAAAGATATGGAAACAACGCGTTTCCGTTCTGCCCTTTTTAACGTCAAAAATCGCTTTTTCGCAGGTCAGTTCTGCGGAATCCCCGTCACAGGCAAGGTCGATACCACGTCCCAGACTGTGCCTTGCATGAGAGCCGCCAATTCAGGTCCTGGTGCAGTGGCGGGCGTTCCATCTGCACGGTTCAATTGCCCCGGCAAACCTTCGGGTGAACGCTGGTAGAGTACTGCGTAGTGGGTGAGAGCGACAAGATAGGCACCAAGATCATTAATGTGGATCGGATCAAGTGACCCATCATCCGCATGAGAGAACAAGTCTTCGCGCGACGTTACGCCATCCACCCCATTTCCGGACTCAAGACGCCGGGCGAATTCTGCCATGACGCGACCAGCTGGGATCACATAGATCGTCCCAACATCAGGGTCGGCGGCCATGGCTTGCGCCAACAAAACGCCTTCCCAATACCGTGCTGGGTCTACATCAAGACGGGTCAACCATCCCTGAGGATCGGTAAGATCATGCCACGTTTCATAGAGAAACACGCGGATATCGGGATTCCCTTTACGCGCTTCAGATGCCCATTTCTGAAGATAGCGAGGCGAGTCAAAATACTCAATCGCGGCTTCGATCTCGACCATTTCTGTTAGAATGAACGTGTCGAAATCACCGCTGGCCAAAGACTCTTTTGCATCGCGATAGTGATCATGCGCATTTTCGACTTCGAAGCCCTGGATCGGCTCATCAGGTTCCCAATGCGCCTTTAGCGGAGTGCCCCATCCAAGTTGCGAGGAATGGTCATGTTCTGCCAATTGAGCAAGCATTGCTGGCATATCCCGGCCGACAAGCGAATGCCCAAGATGAAACACCTGAAGTGGACCTTTTGGTTGCGGCAACGGCGTTTCATACTGTGCCGCCAATTCGTCAGTTGTCAGCACTTTCGGCCCCAAAGTAAGAAACCATGCAGCGACACCACAGGCGACAGCGACCAGACCTGCCAGAATGAAGTGCGTATAGGGCATGTCTTACGCCTGACGTCGCGCCCGCATGGCGCGTCGACGCGCCATTGCATCCGCTCGGATTTGTGCGCGATCAGGCTGATCGGACCGCGTGATTGGTGTGACCTCTGCCTGCACAGCTTTCCCAGCCGAGACGCCACCCAGCTTTGCAATACGATCTGCCAGAGCTGAAAGCGTCGGGAACCGAAAAATGTCGGTGATCGACAGCTTTGGTAGATCCAACCTCTCGCGCAATGCGCGATGAGTTTGCACTGCCAAAAGCGAATGACCGCCAAGGTCAAAGAAATTGTCACCGTGCTGGATTGACTGAATACCAAGCACCTCGGTCCAAACAGCGGAAATACGGGCAATGAGCGCCTCGTCCGCCTGCCCTGACGACTGGACAGGAGCCGCTACTTTCGGTTTGGGTTTCGAGACAGTTGCACTTGGCGCGGGTAAAGCCTTGCGGTCAATCTTCTGGTTCGGAGTGACGGGGAAAGCGTCGAGCGTCATAATATGCGCTGGAACCATATAATCAGGCAAACTGGCCAAAAGGCTAGTGCGCAGTTCTTGGGTGTCGATCGCAAATGACGCAGTGATATAAGCCACGAGGCGCACATCACCAGGAGTGTCTTCGCGCGCGAGAACCACCGCATTGGTGATCCCGGAAAACGCCTGAATCGCGCTTTCGATCTCGCCCAATTCAATTCGGAACCCACGCAATTTAACCTGCGTGTCGGCGCGGCCCAGGAAATTCACGCGACCATCGGGGCGACGCTGAACCAGATCGCCAGTGCGGTACATCCGACCTGACGCAAACGGGTTTTCGCGGAAGCGGTCCGCCGTCATCTCGTCGCGATTCCAGTAGCCGCGGGTCACACCGTCTCCGCCGATCCAAAGTTCGCCTTCTTCACCGATCCCGACTGGGTTCAGTGCATCATCGAGAACGTAAAGCTGGGTATTCGCGATGGGGCGACCGATGTTGACAGTTGCTTCTTCCGGCGCAGCGATCTCAGTCGACGACCAGATGGTCGTTTCTGTTGGACCGTACATATTGGTGATTGCAGCGTCGGTCACGTCGTTCAAATCCGCCACCAGAGCACCGGGCAATGCCTCTCCGCCAAGGAAAAGGTGTTTAAGGCCGCGCATGTTCGCGCGGGCATCATCATCCATCGCAATCATTCTTGCCATGGACGGCGTACACTGCATGTGCGTCACATTGTGACGCGCCAGCATAGCGGCGATGGAGAAATCTGTGTCCTCGTGATCCAACGAAGGTGCGCTTTGGCGCACAACCTCTGCCAATGGCTTGAGACCTTCAAGCACCTGATCCGTTTCGATCCCATAGTCGATCAGACACGCGATTTCGGAAACACCGATTGCCTTGAGTTGTTCAACGCGGGCCAAGGCATCGTCAATGGTGCCGAACAAACCGGATTCGTTGAAGTAACGCTCAAAAGCGAAGTCGAGGATGCCTTCAAGATCGTCTTCGCTTAGATCACCCAGGTTCAGCTCGAAGGCGTTTTTCACACCCTCTGGTTTCTTGAAGGCCGGGAACGCCCAAGCGTATTGCTTGATCAGACCAGCCGCAGAGCGCAGGTAATCCTTCATCGGTTCGCGGGCGATTTCGCGGGCCTGATCTTGGGTATCGGCCAGACACGTATGCAGCATCAACGTGACGGTAAAGTCATCCGGGTTGTACCCAGCTTCGCGCAGCGCGTGGCGATACAGCCTGATCTTTTCTGCCACTTCGTCGATGGATTGGCCCAGAAGGTGCGTCAGGACATTGGCTCCGTTCGTGCCTGCCTCGCGCCATGTCTCGGGGTTGCCTGCCGTGGTCACCCAGATGGGCAATTCCTTTGACACTGGGCGCGGTTGCGTGATGACCTCGTGCATCTGTCCATCCTTGCGGGGGAAGGAAACAGCTTCGCCACGCCAAAGCTTGCGCACCTTATCTATTGCGTCGAACATCGCGGGTTTGTTGTCCGGGGGCGTATTTTCGGGGCGCAGGACAAAATCGTCCGGCTGCCAACCGCTGGCAATGGCAATTCCCGCCCGGCCATTGGTCAGGTTGTCGATCACGGCCCACTCCTCGGCGATGCGCGCCGGATGATGAAGTGGCGCAACGCAGCTTCCTGCGCGCACACCGATATTCTGCGTCACGCCCGCCACGGCAGCGCCTGTAACAGACGGGTTCGGATAAGGGCCACCAAACGCATGGAAATGACGCTCAGGCGTCCAGACCGCGCAGAAACCGTTTTCATCGGCGAATTTCGCGCCTTCAAGCAAAAGACGATACTTATCGCGTCCCGCACCGTCGTCGTTGCCCCAGTAATAGATGGAAAAATCCATCCCATCACCGCTCTTGCGCGCAGCGCCTCCCGAAATAACGCCGCGCTGACTGCTGCTTGGCAGCACGACCTTGATGCCACGCGCCATGGTGTAGAAGAGTTCAAGCACTGAGATGTCAAAGCTGAGGCTGGTCACTGCTAGCCAAGCAGCGTCATTTTGGGACGGGACAACCGCATCCATCCCGACGTAGAAATTCATAACATTACGATGTTCAACCATCACCCCTTTGGGCAACCCGGTAGAACCCGACGTGTAGATCACGTAGGCCAGATGCTCGGGCGCCGTTTCCGGCTTGGGGTTTTCTGTTCGTGCAGAAGCAATACGCGGATCACGATCAATAACCAGAATATCCGCACTGGTTTTGGGCAGTTCTGACTGAAGCGTGTGTTCCGTGATAACCACCTTGGCACCGCTGTCATTCAGGTAGTGGGCCAGCCGGTCTTGCGGATACTCTGGATCAAGCGGAAGATACGCGCCACCTGCTTTGAGAATGCCCAATGCACCTGCGACGAGATCGGGACCACGATGGCAATGCAGACCGACCATTGTATCGGGCTTCACCCCCATTTTGCGAAGGGTATGCGCGACGCGGTTGGCGTGTTCATTCAGCGTAGCGAATGAAATCTCGCTGTTCTCGAACACAAGGGCAATTGCATCAGGCGTGCTGGCGACCTGCGCTTCAAACGCGGCATGCATGGTCGCCGACCCGCCATTCGCGACCGCAGTCTTATTCGCAGTAAACAGCACTTTATCCCGCTCTGTGTGCGGAAGGGTTTCAATGTCGCTGACGTCGATTCCGTTGGCAATCTGCTGCGCGATCCAATCAAGGCGATGGATCAGAACATGCGCAAAATCAGGTGCAATTCTGCCCTGATCGACATGTGCAACGACCGAGTCATCGTTCATGTCCAACGTGATTGTGGCGCCGGGGATTGGACCTGTGTCTAGTCCAATGGCAAATGCGGGAGTGTCCATCCACGACAACGCGGGATCACGCAAAGCCAGATCGGCCGCGACACCCGTAGCATCCGCCGAAAGACATTTCCCAAGTTCGTTCACGGGCAACGGAACCCATGCACGGACAAGCCCGGCCTGTGCTGATGCTTTCAGCGCGGGATTTGACAATGCGACAACGCTTCGTGCGTGGGGATACAGACGTGCAACCAAGCAGCCAAGTGCTTGACCCAGATGATCAGCATGGATGTTGGTCGTAATTGTTGCAAGCTCGGACGGTCCGGATCCAGCGAAAGGAAGCGTGACTGGAACCGCGCCATGAAAGGCACGGCGCCAGCGGCCTTCAGCTTTGGCGACGGGACGCATCGCTTCCGTGATAGCCGCACGCTCGGCACCGGACACAGCTGCAAGGCTATCGCCTAACGCCACATGATCCGAAGGGTTGATCGCTTTGCCATCGAACCCCTTAAGGTCCGTAAAACGGACAGCCGCATCTGCGAATGCCACCGTCAGTGACGTCTCATCAACCGCAATGACGGTACCCGTCGTTGCGCTGCTTTCCGTTTTGGAGGCACTGCCGACGTTCAGGATCGTCTCGCCAATGATCAGTTTAGGCGTGCAAAGCGGGTTCCAGTAGGTTCCGTAATCCAAGGCTTGAACCATTCGAACAACTTCCGAGGCCGGGCGATCAAACTGCAAAATGCCATTTGCCTCGGGCCGGTCGGACAAAGCGTGATAGCTTCGTTGGCTCAGATCCTGTGCACGGCGGTTGTGTAGACCATCAGTAAGTTCGTTCAGCAAGTCCGGAAAACTGGTCAACGCTGCTTCATAACACTTGGTGTTGAGCGTCAGTGCTGTGTCATGCGGCGAAACCTCAAAGCTGCGCTGAACAAGGATATCGCCCTCATCGACGCCATCTTCAATCAAATGCCAAGTGATGCCGTGTGTCGCTTCGCCCTCGATCAACGCCCAAACCGGCGCATTCAATCCAGCGCGTTTGGGCAAGGGCCCGTCGTGGAAATTCACGGCACCTTTGCGACCGAGAGCAAGGACATCCGGCGGAAGAATCTTGAGGTTGGCGATACTCAGAACCCAATCCACAGAAACGGTTTCAAGTCGCTTGGACAGGTCTTGACCGTGGCCTTCGCATCGGACGGCATGCCTCTTGGCCCATTCCGCCACATCAGGGTTGTCCGTCACCATAGCAACCAGTGTGTGGCCCTGCGAAAGTAGGGTTTCAGCGCAGTGTTGCGTCAGACTCTCGTCACCGATGATGATGCAGTCAAATTGGGTCATGGATCAGTCCACGCTTGTCTGTAGGTTCGTTTTCGGTGCAACGCCGATCGCTCGAATTGCCGCATCGGGCGTGGGGCGCAAAAAGGCGCGTACGTCATGCGAAACCAAATCTTTGAGAAAGTGCTGCGCGCTGGGTGCCGACTTGCGTTCGATCAGACGTCGCAAGCGCCATAAAGATGTACCAATGACGTTCAAAGCTGTTGCCACGATCGCAAAGGTCCGGCCGTGGTTCTTGCTGAAGTAATACCAGCGACTTTGATACCAGTAGGTTGGAGTGCGGCTCCAAGTCCCCATTCCTGTCGATACCGAACCGATATGGCAGACGCGACTTTCGCGGACGAAATGCACTTCGTGACCAGCCCGTTGCGCCCGCAAGCACAGGTCGGTTTCTTCGAAATACAAAAAGAAGGTTTCGTCAAACAGGCCAATTTCCGTGAACACGCTTGTCCGCGCCATCATGGACGCGCCGACAACCCAACCCACCGGACCAGAGGCGTCGGGAACATGCATCGGCACAACATAGTTTTTGAGTAGTCGCGTAATCGGCCCCATGCGAACCGCAGACTCAAACTCTGACGCAAGACCGGGAAAGCGAAAAGCGCTACAGTGGTCTTGGCCGTCTTCGCCGTAGACCCAGCTTCCAGCGATAGCCACTTTGGAATTGGACTGTAAATAATTCACAAGCGCTGTGATCGCGCCCGGTTCGACCTGTGCGTCTGGATTCAAGATATAGACGAATTCAGCTGTCGGACAGATTTCCAAACCTGACCGAATACCGAAGTTATTGCCCGCGCCAAAGCCCCCGTTTCTGCCGGATTGTAGCACTTGGACATCAAGATGGGATGGCCAGTTTGCCGCGCGGGTCAATTCGGTCATGCGTTGAAACGAGTCGTCGGGCGAGTCGTTATCAATAAGAACGATTGAGCCACCAAAATTGGTCATCGCAGCCGCAGCCGACTGTGCAGCAAGAACTGCCAAATCCGGTGTTTTATAGTTAAGAACGACGACCACAATGTTAGTCATGCAAATCACTCCGCTGCCTCTGTGGGGCTAAAACTCAGAACATGACCTTTTCCACCCACGGCTGCTTCGGTGGTGGTAATCACATTGCGCAAATAGCTGGCAAGAACCCGGACATTGGGCTCCAGTACCATGCTGTCATGATCGCCGGGCACTTCGAAGACTTCGATTTGCGGCGTGTGTTGTCCCCAATCATTGTCATCGAAGAGGTACGCCCGCTCGTGATTGACGAGCTTGCCACCCAACACTGTCCAAGTTCCGACCAAAGGTGGCCTGAACAGCGCGATACGACCAGACCAAGGCTTAATCTGGTACGTTGCTACCGCCCGAAGGAAAGCTTGTTCGATCTCGGCGTTGTGGAAACTGTGCGAGGTCCGGGTTTCTGCAGTGGCTTTGCGCTTTTCGATCTCCCAACGAATGCGCTTGCGCAGCCAAACGACCGGATAGGCCAAACCTTTGCGACGGGTTTCCTGAATTTGAATTACCAGACGATCCTTGCGGCTGAGCGGACGGCGTTGCGGAAGTGGTGTGTCAAGCAAGACGATGAGTGCGACTTCGTCGCCCATGGCCTGAAGCTGATGCGCGATCTCGTAGGCCGTGATGCCTCCGCCCGAAAAACCACCAACGTAGTAGGGGCCATGCGGCTGAACCTGCTTCATTTCCGCTATGTAATCGAGAGCGGCCTCTTTTATCGAATCGTGTGGAGCTTCGTCGCCATACAAACCTCTCGCTTGCAGCCCGTAAAAGGGTCGATCCGCCCCCAAAAGCTGCGCGAGGTGCCGCAGATTCAGGACGTTTCCAAACATCCCGGCAACCAGAAAAAACGGAGATTTTGTCCCACCTTCCCCGTCGTGCATCGCCACGATGTGTTTAAACCGACGCGTCTTGGGTTTTGGTTTGGAGTCTTTGGCGTTTTCGACTGCGGTGATCCCTGTGCGGTCCATGATCAGCGATGCACAGGCGCGGACAGTTGGGGCTTCGAACAGGATCGAGATCGGGAAGTCGACACTGTAGGTTTTGCGAACCTTGGCAAACAAGCGCACCGCGATCAGCGAGTGCCCGCCGAGGTCAAAAAAGCTGTCTTCAACTCCGACGTTCTGAACGCCCAGCAAATCCTCCCAAATGCCGACAAGGGTCCGTTCGATTTCAGATTCCGGTGCAACGTAGTCACCGTCGAGCTGCGGGCGATCGAATTTCTGCGTATCAGATTTGACGTCGTTGGAAAACGACGCCTGCGCAACAAGTGCGTCCATGTCCAGTGAAGAAACAAAGACTTGCGGCTCTTTTCGAGCAAGGGCCCGTAGGAACGCCTCCGCTCCTTCTTCCGGGCGAATACCTTGCGATAGGTTGTGCTGAAAGCGTTCTTCGGCATGTGACAAGGGTTGTGTCGACTTGCCAAAGTCGGCGGGTTCGAATTCCGATGCGCTGACTTTGACCGGCGCTGAAAGCGCGGACATGTCAGACAGTCGTTTTATGGAAAAACCCTGAATCTCCATACAAACCGTGCCGTCCGGCATGGCAATCGTGATATCGAATGACGCGGTTTCGTCCGCGTTTCGGTTGCTCCCGGAAGATCGCACCCAACTCACAATACGTTCAGGCAAACGGTGGTAAACGCGCACATTGTCATAAGACACTGGCACCCACAGCTTATCTGCGTGGTAATCGTCGATCAGCTCCATGGCCCAGCCGGTTGCGATGTCCAACAAACCCGGATGGAAATGCCAATTTTTGCCATCCTCTGCAGCCGCGTCGAGCGACAAATCTGCGATCCCTTCTCTGGAACCATAGGCGCAGCTGTCGAGGACTTTCCAACGTGGACCGAAAACCAACTGCGTTTCTTGCGCCGCTGCCAGCTTTTTGCCGGTGCTCGCCGTTCGCGCCGCACTGCACCGCGCACGGATCGCAGACACATCAATCGGTTTTGGTTGCGCTTCAGGAATAAGCGAAAGATCCGCTGTGACAATTGGCGTGAAACCATTGCGCCCATCGAGTGTGCAACTGCCCAAGACGTCCATATGGTATCCGTCATCGCGGCGAGACAACCTAAGTCGGATGTCACGGTGGCCGTTTTCAGGAACATGCAGTGGGCGCAGGAAGGTCATGTTGCGGATCGCAAAACTACTGTTTTCTCCCTGCCCACGCAGGGCCTTGGATGCCAAGGTCAGATATCCCGCACCGGGGAAAAGCGCATCGTCATGTTTGGTCCTGTGTTGGTCAATGAACCAATCTTCAGTGGTGTAGCGCGCTTCAAAAAGGCGGTGACCCGATGGGTCGAAACCCGTCTTGTCGAGCAAGGGCAAGTCCACCTTGGTAAAGGCCGTCGGATCAGTATCTCCGATGCGATCAGCCAAGGCTGCCGCTGCCATGCCAACTTCGGTCCAGATGCCCCAATTGATCGCCATGACCCGCGTCTTGTCGCCTCGGCGAGCATGGGCATATGCGTTCAGGTATTCACTTGCCGCGACATAATCGATCTGGCCTGCGGGTGCAGTTTGTGTCGATGACGAAGAGAACAGCACGATGAAATCTGTCGAACCATCTGGAAAAAGCTGATCCAGCACTTTGGTCCCGTGAATTTTTGACGAGAACACCTTTTCGATGGAAGCCGTCGATTTTGCCAACAAAGGCGCATCATCGATTTGGCCCGCGGCATGAATTACACCGTCGATCCGACGATGCGCGGCAACGGTTTCATCCACAACTTTTGTCATCTCAGGAAGGTTGCAGATGTCGGCCGCATGCGCGTGTACCGTCGCGCCAAGGTCTTCCAGTTCTTGAACGGCACGGATGCGACGGGCAAGTTTGTCCTGCGGCGCATGCCGCTTAAGATATTTGCTCCAGACTTCGCGATTGGGCAATCCTTCGCGCGCAGTCAGAATGAGAGTGCAACCTCGCTCGGCCAACACCTTCGCGATGGATAGGCCAATTCCGCCGAACCCTCCGGTGATCAGGTAGGTTCCGCCTGATCGAATGGATGCATCATCGATAGGTTCCAAAGCCGTCGCTTGAAGCGATTGTTCGTAGCGGCGCCCTGACCGAAAAACCGCGTTGGCCGACACGGGATCTGCGATCATTTCTTCAAGGACTTGATCGGTCAATTCATCCCAAGCCTGCTTTACAGCAGCCTGATCATCAACCCGATTGAACATACTCAGCTTTGGTTTAGCCGGCAGCACAAGATCAACCGACGAAAAGGAAAGCCCCGGTATTTCGCGAGGAATGACACGAACGGGCCCCGCAATGATTGCCTTTTCAGGGGATTGAAGCCGTTCCTCACCGAAAGCCGTGGCATCATTCGTAAACACGGCGACTTGAGTTGGTTTGGGCAATGTATCATCTGCAATCGCCTGCGCGATGAACATGAGAGAATAGAAGCCGTGCTCTTGCATCCGGTGAAAAAAGCTAGAACCAGGACGATGGCTTTTGTCCTTGGTGACACCCCAGAAATGCGCAATGCGGCTGGGTACCAATCCACGAGACAGCATGTCCCGGAACAGAAGGTCATACCCTTCGCGGCCGCGCTCAGGCGCAACAACATAAGTGGTGTCGTCCAGCCGCGCAAAACTATCACCTGGCCAGACCTCGACAATCGAATGCCCTGCGGCACGCAACCGTTCCGCAGCTGCGCTCGCAACCCCGGAGTCGTCCATGAACACGAGCCAACTTTGCAAGTCGGCCTTGTCCAGTTCGGTGCGAACATCCACCGGCGCAGGCGCATATTTGGGGCGCCACGCGGTGGTCCAACCCCAATTTTCAACGCCCTCAATTCGAGTCAAAAAGCTTGACACTGATTGGTTACGTGGTTGCCCCGGCTCGATGAAATATCGGGACCGCTGAAATGCATAGGTGGGCAACGGTACGCGATTTCGCCGCGAGTCCCCCCAGATTTGACCCCAATCAAAGTCACCCCCAAGCGCCCAGAAGCGTCCTAGAACTTCCAGCATATATCGATCGTCTTCGATCTCTTCATCGGGATGCCGCAAGCTAGACAGAATCTGGTTCGCCTGAATGCCCTCAGATTGCCGTGCCAACGCAGACAGCGCTTTGCCGGGACCGACCTCTAGGAAGATGCGGTTTTGCCTATCTGACAACGTATCGAGGCATTGGGCGAATTGAACAGTACCTCGGAGGTGCGAAACCCAATAATCGGGGCTGGTTGCTTGCTCGTCCGTCATCATCAAACCAGTAAGGTTCGATGAAATGGGCATTTCAGGCGCGTTCAGTGTAATCTTCTGCAAATAGGCACGGAACTGATCAAGGATCGGATCGAGCATCCGCGAGTGTGCCGCGATGTCTATCTGTATGCGCTGAAAATCGATGTCTCTACGCTGGAGTTCGGCTTCGAGAGCCATCAGCGCCGCTTCAGGACCTGACGCGACACTCAGACCCGGGCTATTGATTGCGCCTAGATCAAGACTGTCGCCCAGCAGTGGTTTCAAATCTTCGGCTGACATTGCCACCGATATCATCCCACCCTTTTCGATACTGTCAAAAAGGGTGCCTCGAAGATGAACAAGACCGATACAGTCTTCAAATGACATTACGCCAGCCAGACAAGCCGCCGTATTTTCCCCCATGGAATGACCCGCCACTGCCTTGGGCTGGATACCCCAACTGATCCAAAGCTGCGCCAGTGCGTATTCAACGATCATGATCAACGGCAATTGCAAAGACGGCTGCCTTAAAGCGTTTCCAGTTTATGTAGAAGCATACCCGGCCTCGCAAAAGTAGTTCCAGCATTCCTGAGGTGTGTAGAGATCACAGATTTCGCCGAGGGCTTCGAACAGTCCAGTGAATGACCGCGCTCCAATGCGCCTCAG